>DASTRL010000065.1:0-23110 GCA_035761265.1 Steroidobacteraceae bacterium | reverse complement strand
GGCGGCGGTCGCGCGATCACCTTGCCGTCGTAATAGCGGAGCACCAGTTCCTCGGGCATGAGCCACAGGTTGAGATTGACGGCCGGCAGCCAGTCGCGCGAATCGTCGGTGAGTGACGTATTCATCGCGACCGTGGTGGTGACCACCGCGCCTGGATTGGTGATCGGGTTGTAGGCCGGGGTCACTGCCGTGTGCGCCAGCGTCATGAAGCCCGTGGCGTTCGTCGTGGTGATGACTTCGCGCATGCCGATGTTGCCGTTGAACAGCATGTCCAGCGGCAGCCGCTGTTCGAAGTCGAACCTCAGGTACAGCGCATCCGTGACTTCGTTGAAGGCGAAGTGCGGCTGCTGGTAGACGTTGCCGTCATTGGCCATGCACTTCTTCATGCAGTGCAGGTCGAACACCTGGTCGGGAATGCCCCTGGCGATGATGGCCGGATCGATGTACGGCCAATTGGTCAGGACATCGCCCTTGTCCGGATAGTCCCCCAGGAATGGATAGTCCTTCGTGTACAGCGCGCTCGAGATCAGCGCATCGAGATCCGTGGGCGTGAACGTCATCGTGCCGAACAAAGCGTTGTTCAGGTTGGCGACGGGACTGTTGTTGGTGCCGACCGTGGTCCCGGCGACGTAGCCATACTGGCAGGGCTGGGTGGAGGTCGCCGTCGGCATGCAGGAGCGATAGTTGACGGTGAGGTTTTCGGTCGGCACCACGACCGGCGGGACATAGCCCGCCGCGCCCACGTTGCCGGTGCCTGGCCGTACCGTGTAACCGCCGCCGGACCAGCCATTGCCGGTGTGATCGCGGCGTTGAAAGCCCGTCATGATCTGGCTCAGGAACGGCAGCTTCTCCGTCACGTCCCAGGCCAGATCCAGCTTGGCCTGCCTCTCGGCGTCGTCCGTCATCTGCGGTCGCCAGGTGAGCGTGAAGTTGCTGCCCCATTGGGCCGCCTGCGCCGCGGTATAGGCCGGTGATCCCGCCTGCACGGTCGAGGCGGCGGATGCGTTGCGCGCGACGACCGGATTCAGACTTGCGTATGGCAAGCCCGCCAGGTCGAGATCCGGCGGCAGGTCATAACTCCAGAGGCCGGACGGCGTGATGTGCGCGTCGACGCCGCCGTAGGTGAAGTTCACGGCGGTACGAAGCTGGGCGCGCTCCCAGGTCGAGCCGGAATCTCCCAACATCAGATCGGCCTTGAAATCGTCACGCTTGAAGTGGAGGCCGGTCTGCCAGTTCCACGTCTTGATGTTCACGTTGTAATTGATGGCGTCGATGTTGGCGTTGCCATCGGCCAGGTGGAAGGAGGTGACGTGGTGACTGTCATCGACCACGACGTTGGTCATGTCGCTGGCCACGCCGCAACCCCGGGTCGTCTCGGCGGTGCCGGTGCCCGTGACGGTCGGCGGGCCGCACAGTCCATTGGAATAGAAGCCGGCGCCAAGCCCCGTGAACACCGTGCGCGGCGTGATCAGTGCGTTCGTGTCTGGCGTGCCCGCGGGAATATTGGTCTGCGTGAAGCTGCCCGCCTGGTTATAGGCCGGGCTGCCGAGATTGAGCGTGTTGTCGACGTTCTCGACGTGACGGTCCGCCTTCTGATAGGCGGCATAAACCGTCAGATCCTCGGTCACCCGGAAGTCGAGCCGGAATTGACCCGAGATCCGGTCCTCTTCGGCCTTGCGCGGGAACGAACGGATCAGCGACGGCGCGTAGTCGTTCCACTGGTTCAGGCAGGTCTGCAATTCGTTCGTCTGCTCGGTTTGCGCGGCATTGCGATTGTTGGCGGCGGACACGGCGGAGGCGGGGACGGTGCCGAGGATGTTGTCGCCGGCTGGAATGGCATTCAGCTGCGCCTGCGACAGGGGCGCGAACGCCGCAAGGCAATCCGCCGGCGAGGCGGCGGCGGCCGACCTCGTCAGGATGTCGATGGGCGACGCCGACGCATAGACCGGCACGCCGCCGGCGCCGAACACACGAAAATTTCCGCCCGTCGCCGTCGGATCGGCGATGGCCGGGTCGAAGGTGAAGGTCTTCTCCGGCGACTGATCGAAATCCGCGTTGCGGAACGGCCCGGCATTGCCCGAGGTCTGCGGCTGCTGAATGTCGGAGATGGTCTCGAACTTCGAATAATTGATGTTGGCGACCACGCCGAGACGGTTGTCCATGAAACTGTCGCCGAAAAAGGCCGAAGCGCTCGGTGTCCACTTTTCGGTGATGGAATTGCGCTGGCCGTCGCTGGAGAACTGCAGGAAGGGTTTGTCGAAATCCAGACCGCTGCGCGTCTCGATGTGCACCGACCCGCCCAGCGACCCTTCGGTCATGTCCGCCGTGGTTCCCTTGATGACGTCGATGCTCTTGATCATCGCGGCCGGCAATTCGCGCAGATCGGCCGCGCGGCCGCCGGTGCTGGAGCTGGCGCCACCCGCCAGCGCGCCGTTGGAGTTGAGGACGGTCATGCCGTCGACGTCGACACGGGTCAGCTCCATGCCGTTGCCGCGCACCGAGATGCCCTGGCCCTCGCCATTGTCGCCCCGGTCGAGCGCCACGCCCGCCACGCGGGAAATCGCTTCGCTCACGTTCTGATCGGGGAACCTGCCGACGTCTTCCGCGGTGATGGAATCCATGGCCGTGGCGGCGGACTTCTTGCGTGCCATGGAAGCTTGTTGGGACGCGCGCGTGCCGCGCACCACGACGGTTTCGACTTCATCCGCGGATGTCGTGGAAGGCTTCGAGTCTTGCTCGTCGGCGACTTGTTCGGCGGCCTGCGCCAGCACGACCTGCGAACTCACCAGAATCGCCAGGCCCGTGCTCAAACCGATGATCCGACCCTTGCTCCACAGAGGCTGCTTCTGCCGCATGTTCTTGCCCTCTCCCCGAGTGCAGTTTTTTTCGTTCGACTGGCGAAGACTCGCGCCCGAACGCAAGGCGCGCGCCCTGATGCCGCTCTGGCGGCGAGTGTTTTTGATCGGGACACGACACTCCCTGCGCGTCCTGCCCCAAGTCCCCCTGCTACGCGACCAAAATTGATCGTCTTTGATTGGTTTTGATGTTCTTTCGGGTAGAAACCGGTGTCAATAGCGAGCTTTGGCATTCCAAATGCCGATTTACATATCAGCCGCCCGCTTTGAAGATCGAATCAATGAGTTACACGGCCGATCGATGACGTCACTGGCGCTGTGCCTGGTGTTGCTAGCCGCGTTGTCGCACGCCAGCTGGAATCTCTCCGCCAAGTACGCCGCGGACTCGCGCCACTTCGTGTGGCTGTTCTCGGCCGGCTCCGTCCTGATCTACGGACCGGTGGTGCTGGGAGTCGTGCTGGTGGAGCAGCCGCACTTCACGCCGCGCCACTGGCTTTCGCTGGCCGCCACCTCGGTGTTGCACCTGCTGTATTCGATCAGCCTGCAGCGCGGCTATCGGGTCTCGGACCTGTCGGTGGTGTATCCGATCGCCCGCGGCACGGGGCCGCTGCTGTCGTTCATCGGTGCGGCGCTGTGGCTGGGCGAGACGCCGACCGCGCAGTCGCTCGCCGGGCTGGTGCTGATCGTCGGCGGCATCCTGCTGGTCGCGGGCCTGGTCGGGCACCACGAGCGCGCGCCCGCACGCGGCGTTTTCTACGGCCTGCTCACCGGTGGATTCATCGCGGCCTACACGCTGAATGACGGCTGGGCGGTGAAGATGCTGATGATCTCGCCGTTCATCATCGATTTCACCGGCAACCTGTTCCGCATGCTGGTGCTCGCGCCGCGCGCATGGCGCGATCGGGTGGCCGTGGCGCGCGAGGCGCGGGAATTTCGCAAGCCGGTGATCGTGGTCAGCGTGCTGGGGCCGCTCGGCTACATCCTGGTGCTGTTCGCCATGCGGCTCGCACCCATCAGCCACGTCGCACCGGCGCGCGAGCTGTCGACACTGGTGGGCGCATGGTTCGGCTCGCGCCTGCTGCGCGAGTCCTCGGGCCCGTGGCGCGTCGCCGGCGCCGCGCTGATCGTCGCGGGCGTGGTCAGTCTCGCGCTGGCTTCCTGACGGACGCACGCGCATTGCGCCAGCGCAAGGGTGGCAGCGGCGTCACGGGCCGCACGTTGCGCAACAGGCGGCGATGCGGAAAGCGGAACGTGGAATCGGCGCGTCGCAGCCCGAGTTTCTGCATGAGCCGGTCCGCATCGAAGGGCGCACGTACCTTCACGTCGTTGTCGAAATAGCAGAACACGTCGCCGCGGCGTTTCCAGCGGCGGATGCGTTCCGCCCAGCGATCCAGCGCGGCGTCGGTGTAGCCGCTGGCATAGATCTCCTTGTCGCCGTGCAGTCGCACGTACATGAAATCCGTCGTGACTTCTTCGAGCAGGGGCCACTTGCCCGCGGTGTCCGCGACCACCAGCGCCATGCCGTGACGGCGCAATTGCGCGACGAACTCGCCGGTCGCAAAACTCGGGTGACGGATTTCGAACGCGTGCCGCAGCGGGCGGCGCGCGTCGACGCGCAGCACCGATCGCCCGTGCATGCGCGCGTCGCGACGCCGCGCGAGTTGCAGGGCCGCCTGCGTGTCGCGCGGCAGCAGCTCCAGGAACTCCTCGAAGCGCTCGGCGCGGTAGTGCAGCGACGATGGGAACTGCCAGAGGATGGGACCGAGCTTCTCGCGCAGGTTGAAGATGCCGGACGCGAAGAAGTTGGCCAGCGGCTTGAGCGCGCCCTTGAGTCGCAGCATGTGCGTGATGTAGCGCGGCCCCTTGACGCTGAACACGAAGCCCGGCGGCGTGGCGTCATGCCAGGCGGACCAGCTCGCCGGCGACTGCAGCGAATAGAAGGAGCCGTTGATCTCGACGCTCGGAAAGGCCCGCGACGCGAACTCCAGCTCGCGATGCTGCGCCAGGTCCTGCGGGTAGAAGATCTTCCGCCACGGCTCGTAGCGCCAGCCGGAAATGCCGATGTGCACGGTTCCCATGCGCAGACTGTGGCGCGACGATGGCCGCACCACTGTCGGAATACCACCCGGAATCCGGGAGCGCTGTCCGTCATGGCGTGTTAGTTTGCCGGCCGCATGGCCCTGCGCACCGACATCGACTTCATGCGCCTCGCGCTCGAGGCGGCGCGCGGCGCCGAAGCGGCCGGAGAAGTCCCGGTGGGCGCGGTGCTGGTGCAGGGCGACGCCATCCTGGCAGTGGCGGCGAACCGGCCGATCGCCTCTCACGACCCGACGGCGCACGCCGAGATCGAAGCACTGCGCGCCGGCGGTCGCGCGCTGGGCTCGTACCGGCTGGCGGGGAGCACGCTGTACGTGACTCTCGAACCGTGCGTGATGTGCGCCTCGGCCATCGTGCATGCGCGCGTGACGCGCCTGGTGTTCGGCGCGTGGGATCCCAAGGCGGGCGCGGCCGGCAGCACCACCAACGTGTTCACGATGCCCGCGATGAATCATCGCGTCGACGTGTTCGGCGGTGTGCTCATGGAAGAAAGCGCACGCATGCTCAATGCATTCTTTTCCGCACGTCGGCGGGAACCGACATAGGCGCGCCGCCGTCGCGGCCTTGTGTTAGCGTCCGGCACCTCGCGGGCCTGCCCGCTCACTCAAGGAAGACTCCCATGCGTGCGTCGATTTTCCTGGCGATGTCCCTGGCCCTCTGCGCGGGCGCGAGCGCGGCTCCGGTGACCTACGAGGTGGACAAGAATCACACCCATCCCGCCTTCGAGGCCGACCATTTCGGCGGGCTCTCGGTGTGGCGCGGAATCTTCAATGCCGAGTCGGGCAGGATCGTGCTGGATCGCGAGGCGAACAGCGGCACCGTCGAGGTCGTCATCGACACCTCGAGCGTGCTCACGGGCGTCCCCGACCTCGACAAGCATCTGAAGACCGCGGACTTCCTCGAGGTCGCGAAGTATCCGCAGGCCATCTACAAGGGCAAGCTCGCCAGGTTCAAGGATGGCTCGCCGGGCGAAGTGCAGGGCGAGCTCACGCTGCGCGGCGTGACCAGACCGGTGACGCTGACCATCCGCAGCTTCCGCTGCCAGCCGCACCCGATGATGAAGGGCAAGGAAGTCTGCGGCGCCGACGCGCACACCACGATCAATCGCGACGATTTCGGCGTGTCCTGGGGCAAGAACATGGGCTTCGACATGAAGGTCGTGCTCAACATCCAGATCGAAGCGACGGCGGCTGCGAAATGAGGATGCGCGGCCCGTTGGCGTGTGCCGCCGTGGCAATGGCAATGGCAAGCGGCGCGTGGGCTGCCGGCCAGCCCGAGTCGCTGTTCGACGGCAAGACGCTCGCGGGCTGGAAGACGCTGGGTGGCGGCGCCGACTACCAGATCGTCGACGGTGCCATTGTGGGCTCGTCGCGGCCGGGAGTGCCCAACAGCTTCCTGGTCACGGAGAAGGAATACGGGGATTTCATCCTCGATTTCGACGTGCGGCAGGACGTCGGCCCGACGAATTCCGGCGTGCAGTTCCGCAGCCTGTCCACGCCGGAGTTCGAGAACGGACGCGTGCACGGCTACCAGGCCGACATCGATCCGTCCGAACGGCGCTGGAGCGGCGGCATCTACGAGGAAGCGCAGCGCGGCTGGTTCTACACCGGCGAGATGAACCCTGCTGCCAGGACGCTGTACGAGTTCGGCAAGTGGAACCATTACCGCATCGAGGCCATCGGCCCGCGCCTGCGCGTCTGGATCAACGGCCAGCCGGCCGCGGACGTGATCGACGATGCGACGAAATCCGGGTTCTTCGGGCTGCAGGTGCATTCGATCGAAAAGCCGGAAGACGCCGGGCGCACCACCACCTGGAAGAATCTGCTGGTGCAGACGCGCAAGCTGAAACGCGCGCCGCCCATGGGCATCTTCATCCGCAACAACCTGCCTAACAACCTCGATGCCGAGGAGAAGGCGCAGGGCTGGCGCCTGCTGTGGGACGGCCGCACCCCGCAAGGCTGGCATGCCGCCGGCGGCGGGCCGTTTCCGGCAAAGGGCTGGTCGCTGGCCGGCGGCGCGCTCGCCGTCGAGCCGCGGGGCGGGGGCGGGGACATCGTCACCGACGAGCAGTTCGGCGCGTTCGAGCTGCAGCTGGAGTTCAAGGTCCCGGCCGGCGCCAACAGCGGCGTCATCTACCTGCTGACCGCGGCGCACGACCCGGCGAGCAACGCGCCGCTCGGACTCGAGTACCAGATCCTCGACGACGAGCGGCATCCGGATGCGAAGCTGGGCATCGACGGCAATCGCACGCTGGCCTCGCTGTACGACGTGCTGCCGCGCGCCCGGCTCATGACCAACGTGGGCATCGCGCCGCGGATCGACGTCTGGCAGCACGCACGCATCGTGGCGCGCCGGGATGGCACGGTCGAGCACTGGCTGAACGGCGTCAAGGTGCTGGAGTTCAACCGCAACTCGGATGACTTCCGGGCGCACGTGGCCGCCGGCAAGTTCCGCAATACTCCGGGTTTCGGCACGGCCGAACGGGGCCGCATCCTGTTGCAGGACCACGGCGACGCCGTGGCCTACCGCAGCATCAAGATCCGCGCGCTCTAGCTACTCGCCGCGCAGGTCGTGGACCTTGCGCAGCGCGCCCCACGTCAGGTAGGCGGCCATGGCGCGCTCGCGCAGGGCCGCCGCGCGCGCGGCGTCGCGGCCGCGCCAATGCCGCATGGCCAGCTCGCAGGCGATGGCCTCGACGTGCGGGAAGCGGCTGGACTGGGCGGTGACGATCGCGCGCTCGTAGAGCTCGCCGGCCGCGCTGTCGCCGCGCACCCGCGCGTGCTCGGCGCTGGCCGTCAGGTACAGCGGCAGGTAGTTCTCCGGGCAGTGCCTGGCCCAGCTTTCCAGTGCGGGCAGCCGCACCTCGAAGGCCGCCGCGAGCGCCGCGCGCTCGGAGGCCGGCGCATCGTTCCAGCAGGCGGCGGCGCTCAGGCACTGGAAGAAGGCATGTTCCACCACGGTCATCATGCCCGGCACGAAGACCAGCAGTTCGTCCAGCTGCTTCGACAGCTGCCAGGCCTCGTCGAACTGGCCGGCGAAATAGCGGTGCATGACGCGCATCGACTGGAAGTGCGCCAGCATGCTCTTGCTGACGCTGGTGGCCTGCAGCTCGTACAACGTCGCGGCCTCGTTGAAGTCCTGCGCGTCCAGCGAGCGCGCGGCGCCGGGCTGCTGCAGCCAGTCGATGAGGTGCAGCCGGGAACGCAGCAGGTTGATGTTGGTGGCGTCGCTGATGTGTTCGATGAGCTTGAGTGCCTCGGCGGCCTGCGCGCGGGTGGCCGCGAGCGGCGTGCCGCGCATCAGCACGTGGGCGATGGCCAGGGCCGCGCAGTAGCCGGTGTGCGGGTGATCGCCGCTCGCCAGGCCCCAGCGCGCACCCTCGCGGAACACCGCGATGCTCTCGTCGAGGGGCCGCACCCACGCCGACGCGAAACAGGCCCAGGTGAAATGACAGGCCGAGCGCACCGCCACGTCGTTGAGTCGCTCGGAGAGGTCCACCCCGAGCTTGCCGAAGCGATCGCCGTCGCGAAAATTGCCGACGATGCCGCTCAGGATGGCCGCGAAGGAGCCATACCCTTTGGCGGACATCGGGCAATTGCCGTGTTCGATGGACAGGCTCACCATCTTGCAGCAGATCAGCGCGAACAGTTCCGGGTTCACCTGGTAGGCCGGCGGCAGGCAATGCATGAGCAGCGACATCAGCACCACGCGGTCCGGATCCGTCATCTGCGGCAACTCGAGCAGGCTTTCGATCTCGTGCGTCGCCGACCACGCGATGATCTCGCCCATCTCCTTGCGCAGGCGTTCGCGCACCAGCTCCGGCTGCTCGGGCAGGTCCAGGCCGAACAGTTGCGCCGCCTGGCGCCCGCAGGCCACGGCGCCCGTCATGTCGCCCATGCTGAGGTAGGTGTGCGTGCGCACGGTCAGCAGCCGGCCGCGATCGGCTGTCGCGCGCACGTGCGGCAGCGCGTTGTCGATGGTCGCGAACGCGCCCTCGAAGTCGGCCAGCAGTGTCTGGCATTCGGCCAGCCGCAGATGCGCCTCGAACGCGAGCGCCGGGTTTTCCTCCCAGGCATCCCAGCCCAGAAGCTCGATGGCGCTGCGACACGCGCGCGTGGCCAGGTCGTAGGCGGTGGAATTGCGGGCGCGCGTCGCCGCGGAAAGGTTGAGCTTCGCGAGCCGCAGCCGCTCGGCGCGGCTTTCGATGAGCGCGATGCCCTGGTTCATGTGGTTGACGATCTCGAACTGCAGGGCCGACGTGTCCTCGCCCGCGCTCGTGAGCAGCGTGCGGCCGATCTTGAGATTCAGCGCCGGCCGCGCGGCCGCGGGCACGAGCGCATAGGCCGCCTGCTGCACGCGATCGTGCTGGAAGGTGTAACGGCCCGACGCGGCCGAGTCGTCGGCGGACTCCGGCGCCACCAGCAGGTTGTCGCGCACCGCCGCTCCCAGCAGCTGGCGGGCGCGCGCCGGCGTGCACTCGGCGACGCTCGCCAGCACGTCGAGCCCGAACTGGTTGCCGATGGCCGCACCGAATGCGACCACGCGCTGCGTGGCCTGGTCGAGCCGGCCTAACTTCTGCGCGATCAGGTCCGCCACGTTCTCGGTGATGGCGAGCGCGCGGATCCTGGCGAGGTCGTAGTGGCAGGTACCGCGCCCGGCATCGAAGGTGAGCAGTCCCTCGGCCTGCAGTTTCTGCAGGAACTGGCGCAGGAAGAACGGGTTGCCGCCGGTTTTCTCGCGCAGGGTCTCGGCCAGCGGGCCGGCGGCGTCGCCGTCGACGCGGAAGGAGTCGCTGATGAACTGCGCGATGTCGGCCCAGCCGAGCGGCATCAGCGGAATCGTGTGCACGGGAACCGCGCGCCGCTCCAGCTCCTTGATCGCGAGTGCGAACGGATGCGTCGCACCGACTTCATTGTCGCGGCAGGATGCGACGATCAACAGCGAGTGCGTGCCCGCGGCCGACAGCAGCGAGATCAGCAAGCGCAGGCTGGCCGGGTCGGCCCATTGCATGTCGTCGAGGAACACCACGAGCGGGCGGTTCTCGCGGCAGAACACCTGCAGGAAGCCCTGGAAGGCGTGGTTGAAGCGGTTCTGCGATTCGGCGGGCTCGAGCGGCGCGAGCGGCGGCTGCGGGCCGATGATGCGCTCCAGCGCTGGGACGACGTCGGTGATGACGCGGCCGCTGCGACCCACGGCGCCCACGATGGCGTCGCGCCAGGCGCGCGTCTGCGCCTGGGGCTCGGTGAGCACCTGGCGCGCGAGGTCCTGCAGCGCCGCGACGATCGCACTGAACGGCACGTCGCGCTGCAGCTGATCGAATTTTCCGGTGATGAGATAGCCGCGCTGCACAGCCGGCGCGCGCATCTGCTGTACCAGCGTGGTCTTGCCGATGCCGGCGGGGCCGGACAGCACGACGAGCTCGGCGCTGCCCGCGGCCGCGCGCCGGAACGCCATCGACAGCGCGTGGGTCTCGCGGCTCCGGCCGTACAGTGGCGTGCCCGGCGTGAGTGGGGGGACATCAGCCGGCGCGGTCGGGCGCAGGGATTCAGAGGGCAGCGAATGGCTTGGGTTCACGGCGAATGTATCGGCGCCGTGCGGGCCGGCTTGACGTCGCAACCCGGGATTCCCCGAGGTGCACGCGTCACATGCCCGCGACGCTCGGTCGCCGCAGACGAGATCTAGGGCGTGGCCGGCTTCGACTGCGCGAGCGAGGAGTCCGGAACGCGGCTCTCGAGAATGGCGGCGAACTGCGACACGCGTTCGACGAACTGCACCGTCTCGCTGCCGTTGGCGTAACCGCGCTTCACGCGCGCGTGCCAATGCGGATCCGAGAGCCGCGGCAGATTGGCGCGCACGTCCGGCCAGCGGTCGGGATTCTTCTTGCGCATCTGCGTGATGATGCGCGCGTCTTCCAGGTGCCCGATGCCGATGTTGTAGGCGGCCAATGCCATCCAGGTCCGGTCCGGGTCGCGGATGCGCTTGGGGATGCGGCCTTTCATGTAGGCGAGGTAGCGCGCGCCGCCGAGGATGTTCTCGTCGGGAGCGAACACGTCGCCAACGCCCATCTTCTTCGCCGTCACCGGCATCAGCATCATCACGCCCTGCGCGCCGCGCGGCGATACGGCCGCCGGCCGCCAGCGCGATTCCTGGTAGCCCAGGGCGGCCAGCACCCGCCAGCTGAAGCCGGTCTCCTGCGCCGCGGTTTCGAAATGCGGTCGCAGGTGGGGCAGGCGGGTATCGATGTGCTTGTGGAAATCGGCGGCCAGCCGCCGGGGCAGGCGCGCGCGCTGCACGACAGGTTTGGCCGCAGGCCTGGATGAGGATCCGCCCGCCGGCACGGCCGCCGCGGCCTTCCCGGTCAAGGGAAGGCTCAGAATGGCGAGGCCCAGAGTCAAGAACCCCCGACGGCCCGGTTTTTTCAGCCCCTTGGCTCTCGTCATCGTTCGGCTAGAATACGCGCCCCTCGTGGGACGGCCCTAATTTGCACGGACGGGTCACGCGCGGAGAGGTACCGAAGCGGTCATAACGGCGCCGACTCGAAATCGGATGGTCGGGTAATTCCGGCACGTGAGTTCGAATCTCACCCTCTCCGCCATTCCATTTCTGCGAAGTGGTCATTCTCGTTACCCGCTTCTGCCGCCGCGACTCGTACGTTCCCAAACCAGGACTCAGTCGTCAGTTTTCGCATCCGTGGGCAACCTCCTGCAGGCACCTGCGCAGGAATTCCTGCTCGCGGCCATTTCCGCAAAGCTCGATCGCGCGGCGATAGGCATCGGCTGCAGCGGCGTCCCGGCCCAGGCGCCGCAGCAGCTCCGCGCGCACAGCCGGCAGCAGGTGGTAGTTGGGCAGATCCAGCTCCTCGACCAGGCGCAGCGCCTGAGCCGCGCCCTGGATCTGCGCCACGGCGACGGCGCGATTGAGCGCCACCACCGGGTTCGGCGCGAGAGCCATCCACTGGTCGTAGAGCGCGAGGATCTGTGGCCAGTCGGTCCCGGCGGCATCGCGGGCGTCGCTGTGGACGGCGTTGATGGCGGCCTGGAGCTGATAAGGGCCGGGCCGGTTCAGCAGCAGGCAGCGGCGCAGCAAGGCCTGGCCCTCGGAAATCTTCTCGCGATCCCAGGTCGTGCGATCCTGATCCGCGAGCCGCACGAAGCCACCGTCGGCGTCCGTGCGCGCCGGGCGGCGCGCGTCGATGAGCAACATCAAGGCCAGCAGCCCGGCCACTTCCGGCTCCGCGGGCACGAGCTCGAACAGCAGCCGGCCGAGCCGCAGCGCCTCATCGCACAGATTGGCGCGCAGCAGATCCGCACCGCCGCTGGCGCCATAGCCCTCGTTGAAGACCAGGTAGATCACCGCGAGCACCGCCCCCAGCCGCTCGGCCAGCTCCGGCGCCTCGGGAATCCGATACGGGATGCCGGCGTCGCGGATCTTCGCCTTGGCGCGCGTCAGGCGCTGCGCCATCGTCGGCTCGGACACCAGGAAGGCGCGCGCGATTTCCGCGGTCGACAGGCCGCCTAACAATCTCAGCGTGAGCGCCACGCGTGCCTCCGCGGCCAGCGCCGGGTGGCAGCAGGTGAACATCAGGCGCAGCCGGTCGTCGCGCACGTCGTGATCCTCCTCGGTGTCCTGCTCGGCGAGCTGCATGCCCGCGGCATGCCGCGCATCCCGCGACTGCTCGCGCCGCAGCCGGTCGATGGCACGGTGGCGGGCGGTGGTGATGATCCAGCCGGCGGGCGCGGGCGGAATGCCGCTTTCGGGCCAATGCACCAGCGCCGTCGCGAAGGCGTCCTGCACCGCTTCCTCGGCCAGCGAGAGGTCGCGCAGCGAGCGCACGAGCACGGCCACGGCCCGCCCATATTCGCGGCGGAATATCTGCTCGATGTCCGGGTGCGAGGCGAGGTTCAGTGGCGCTCCGTCAGTGCTGCTCGAAGAAGGGCCGGACCTCGATGGGTACGCCGATGGCCTGCGCCAGCCTGCGTCCCCAGCCGAGCGCCGTGTCGAGATCCGCCGCCCTGAGCACGGTGATGCCGCCGATCTGTTCCTTGCTCTCGATGAACGGGCCGTCGGTCACGACGATCTGGCCCCCCTGTTGTCGCAGTACCGTGGCGGTGTTGGCTGGATGCAACCCGCCGCTGAAGACCCACACGCCGGCGGCCTGCATTTCATGCTGGATGGCGTGCACATCGCGGCCGATGCGCTGCAGGACCTCCGGGGGCGGCTGGGTGGCGCCGGCCGGATAACACACGCTGAGCAGGTAGGTCTTCATCGTCTTTCCTCGTGGGGCACGGGTGCGCCGCCTTCCCGCCTATACGAATGGCCGGCCGCGAAATCGACAATCCGGTGCCGGAATGCACCGTCAGCGATGGACCATGTCAATCGGCGACCCGCGCAACTTAAGCCGGGACGGCACTCGTTGCTAGCGTGGCGACGGAGGTGACCCATGTCCGATCGCAAATCCCCGAGCAGACCCCCGCGCAACCGCCTGCAGACTTCGGCCGACGACGAGGAGGCCCGGGCCGGCGGGCAGACGCACCCTGGGGACGACAGCGCGGCCGAGCAGAACCGGCGGCGCCGCGAGAAGGAATTCGTCGACGAGCAACGGGATGCCGCGAACGACCCGCGGCCCTGACTAACTACTCAGGCGGCGTCGCTGGCGGAGCCGGTGTCCGCCTCGCGCGCCACCTGGTCGTAGCTCTGCGCGAAGGTCTCGACGAAGATGTGCGGCAGGGTACCCGGCGGTGTCTCGCACAGGCTGCGGTAGAACTCGCCGTAGAGTTCCCAGTTGCCCATGGTCTTGCGCCGCGCGCTGCGCTCGAAGCGCGTCGCCAGGTCGCGCGGGTCGAGGCGCCCGATGAAGTCGATGAAGGCCGCGAACATCGCGCGGATCAGCGCGTCGTCGTGCTGGCGCGCCGTGGCGAACGAGTGGCGCAGCCACTGCACGGCGTCGAAGCGGCGGCTGTCGTGCGCCTTGAGCAATTCCTGGATCAGCTCCTCGACGCTGTGCCGCTCGAGCGAGGGCTGCATGTCGGCCGGCGTCTTCTCGTAGGTGACGCGCAGCTGATTGCGCTGCTCCTGCTGGTTGCGGTTGCTCTCCTTGAGCCCGAGCAGCGACTCGCGCAGCAGCTGGCCCGCGAGATGCAGCATGCGCGCGTGCGCATCGACCGGCAGGCTCTCCGCGCCGATGCCGGCGCCGCGGCAGAAGGCCTGCAGGCCCGGCGTGTTCTCGTACCCGGACGGGGAAGGCGCCGGTACGGAAGGCATGGGTGCGGGCACGGGCGCGGTGGGCGGGGAAGATTGCTGCAGGGCCATCTGCTGCTTGGTGGCTGCCTTGGCGAGTCGCGCGATGCGGCGCGCCACGGCCTCCGAATCCACCTCGAGCTCAGGCGCGGTCGAGCCTTCCTTCGGCAGGTCCTGGGTCTGATGCAGCGCGCGCGTGCGCGCCGAGACGGCCTGGCCGAAGGCATTCACCGGCTTGAGCTCGTCACTGGAAATGTCGTTGCTGGCTTCCAGCAGGTTCTCGAGTCGCAGCGATGCGCCCAGGTCCGCCGGTGGCGCGCGCCGGCGCGTGCTGGTGGAGCCCGAGGACGTGCGGTAGAGGGCGCTGTCGTCGAGGCTGAAGTCCGTGGCCGAATCGATCTGCACCTGCACGTGGTATTCACCGATGCGCAGGATGTCGCCGCTCTTCAGCTCGTGCGGGTTCTGGCTGCCGAGCGGCTTGTCATTGTCGTTGACGTACGTGCCGTTGCTGGAAGTGTCCTGCAGCAGGTAGCGGCCCTTGTGGTACACGATGCGCGCATGACGTCCGGAAACGTAGCGCATGTCATCGGGCAGCACCCAATCGTTCTCGGCCGAGCGTCCTATGCTTCCGCCCGAGACTCCAAAGACAAAGGTGCTCTTGTCGCCCAATCGCTGGCGATGATCACTGATGACGCGCAACCGGAGCGCCATGCCTTGCGTACCCTCTGGACCCTAGCTTCCCGCGGCCCATGCGTGTATGAAGGGGCAGGTTAACCGCCCCCTAGTCGGATCGATGGCATCCAGTCACATTTTCAAGATTATGTTCGTGAACCAGGGCAAGGTTTACGAGGTCTACGCCCGAAAAGTGAGCCAGGGTCGCTTGTTCGGGTTCATAGAAGTGGAAGACCTCACCTTCGGCGAGCGCACCGCGGTGTTGCTCGACCCTGGCGAAGAAAGGATCAAGGCCGAGTTCCAGGGCGTGAAATGCACCATGCTGCCCATGCACAGCATCCTGCGCATCGACGAGGTGAAGAAGCAGGGCGTCAGCAAGATCAGCGCGCTCGAGGGCGGCAGCAACGTTGCGCAGTTCCCGATGGGCATGTACCAGCCCGCCGGCAGTGATCCCGGCACGAAGAAGTAGCTAGTCGCCTTCGCGGGTGGCGCCCGCGCGCCGGGATTTCTCCATCGCCCGTGTCCGCGGGCCCGGAATCGGGTGCTGCCTGCGCGAGTTCCGTGCCGGAAGTGGACCGGGACCCGCGATTCCCGGAAGCGACGCCGCGATTCATGGAGGCGGCACCGTCACCGGGGCTCCGGGAGGCGCCGGATCCCGAAGCCGTTTGAAAGTGAAGCCTTCGGCCCTGATAATCCGCCCCCCCAATGATCGAGCTTCCCGGCGCCCTCGCAGTTTCCGATTTCCGCATCGCCCAACTGCGTCCGCGACTCGAGAAGCTGCAGAGCGGCCTGGGTGCCGTCAGCGCGCGATTCGTCCATTTCGTCGACCTCGGGCGCGATCTGGATGCGCGCGGGCGCGCGTTGCTCGAGCGGCTGCTGACCTACGGGCCGCGCGATCCGGCGGACGCGCCGCAGGTGCAGGGCGCTCAGGTCATCGTGGTGCCGCGCTTCGGCACGATCTCGCCCTGGTCGAGCAAGGCCACGGACATCGCGCATGTCTGCGGCCTCGATGCCGTGCGGCGCATCGAGCGCGGCATCGTGTGGACGATCGAAGCCCGCCAGACTCTGGATGCGCGGCAGCTGCGGGCGCTGGCGGTGCCCTTGTTCGACCGCATGACGGAAACCGTGCTGCTGGATCGCGTCGAGGCGGCGCGGCTGTTCGAGCACGAGCCGACGCGGCCGCTACGCACCGTGTCCCTGGCCGCCGGCCGCGATGCGCTGGTGCAGGCGAACACGGAACTCGGCCTCGCGCTCTCCGAGGACGAGATCGACTACCTGGTGAAGAACTTCACGACGCTGAAGCGCGATCCCACCGACGTCGAGTTGATGATGTTCGCGCAGGCGAACTCCGAGCACTGCCGGCACAAGATCTTCAACGCGGACTGGATCATCGACGGCCGGAAGCAGCCGAAATCGCTGTTCGCGATGATCCGCAACACGCACGCGAAGAATCCGCACGGCGTGCTCAGCGCGTACCGCGACAATGCGGCCGTCATCGAGGGGCCGCTGGGCAAGCGCTACTTCCCGAATCCGCAGAGCAATGTCTACGGCGCGGTCGATGAGCCCATCGACATCCTGATGAAGGTGGAGACTCACAACCATCCCACCGCGATCTCGCCGTTCCCCGGTGCGGCCACGGGTTCGGGTGGTGAGATCCGCGACGAAGGAGCGACCGGCCGCGGCGCGAAACCCAAGGCGGGCCTCACCGGATTCTCGGTGTCGCACCTGCGCATCCCCGGCTTCGAGCAGCCGTGGGAGAGGGCGCCTCTTTCGAAGGAACCGGGCAAGCCCGACCGGATCGTCTCCGCGCTCGACATCATGATCGAGGGGCCGATCGGCGGCGCCGCATTCAACAACGAATTCGGCCGGCCGAACATCGCCGGCTACTTCCGCAGCTTCGAGCAGGCGGCGGTGGGCGATCCGGAGAGCCGCGTGCGCGGCTATCACAAGCCCATCATGATCGCGGGCGGACTCGGCAACGTGCGCCGCAAGCACGTCGAGAAGAGCGAGATCCCGGTCGGCGCGAAGATCGTGGTGCTCGGCGGGCCGGCCATGCTCATCGGCCTCGGCGGCGGTGCGGCCTCCTCGATGGGCAGCGGCGCCTCGAGCGCGGATCTCGACTTCGCCTCCGTGCAACGCGGCAATCCCGAGATCCAGCGCCGTGCGCAGGAAGTCATCGACCGGTGCAGCGCGCGCTGGAATCAGAATCCCATCCTGCTGATCCACGACGTGGGCGCGGGCGGCCTGTCGAACGCCGTGCCCGAAGCCGTCGCGCACACGCCGGGTCGCGGCGCGGTCATCGACCTGCAGGCGATTCCGAACGACGAGCCCGGCATGTCGCCGATGGAGCTGTGGTGCAACGAATCGCAGGAGCGCTACGTGCTGGTGGTCGACACCGGCAAGCTCGAGGATTTCGCCGCCATCTGCCGCCGCGAGCGTTGCCCGTTCGCGGTGATCGGCGAGATCGACGGCACGGGCGTGCTGGTGCTGGAAGACAGGAAGAATGGCACGCGCCCGGTGGACCTGCCGCTCGAGGTGTTGCTGGGCAAGGCACCGAAGATGTTGCGCGACGTGCGCACCATCGTGCCGCCGCAGGCGCCGTTCGAGCTCGCGGACATCGACCTGCGCGAGGCCGCGTACCGGTTGCTGCGTTTCCCGGCGGTGGCCGACAAGACTTTTCTGATTTCGATCGGCGATCGCAGCGTGGGCGGCATGATAAGCCGCGACCAGATGGTAGGCCCCTGGCAGGTGCCGGTGGCGGATGTGGCCGTGACGCTGTCCGATTACTTCGGTCACACCGGCGAGGCCATGGCCATGGGCGAGCGCACTCCGGTGGCGGTGCTGGATGCGCCGGCCTCGGGTCGCCTCGCGGTGGGCGAGGCGCTCACCAACATTCTCGCGGCCGACATCGCTGAGCTTCGCAGCGTGCGCCTCTCGGCCAACTGGATGGCGGCCTGCGGCGAGCCGGGCGAGGACGCGGCGCTGTATGCCACGGTGCGCACCGTGGGCGAGGAGCTGTGCCCGGCGCTCGGCATCGCCATTCCCGTCGGCAAGGACTCGCTGTCCATGAAGACCGCGTGGAGCGCGGGCGGCACGCGCAAGTCGGTGGTGGCGCCGGTGTCGCTGATCGTCTCGGCCTTCGCGCCGGTGGGCGATGTGCGCAAGACCTGGACGCCGCAGCTGCGCACGGACCTGGGCGCGACCTCGTTGCTGCTGGTGGACCTGGGCGCGGGTGCGAATCGTCTCGGCGGCTCCTGCCTGGCGCAGGTGCACGGCGCGCTGGGCGCGACGCCGCCGGATCTCTCCGATCCCGATCTGCTGACCAGGCTCGCCGCGGCCCTGGCCGGACTGCGCGCGCAGAACCTGGTGCTGGCCTACCACGACCGCTCGGATGGCGGCGTGTTCGCGACGCTGGCGGAGATGGCCTTCGCGGGCCACTGCGGTCTCGACGTCAAACTACCCGCGGGCGCGAACGGCGCCGCCGGCGCACTGTTCAGCGAGGAGCTGGGTGTCGTCCTGCAGGTGAGGAACTCGCACCTCGAGGCGGTGAAGGCCGCGCTCGCCGGTCACGGTCTCGGCGAGCTGAGCCATGTCATCGGCGCGCCCACGCGCGAGATGCGCGTACGCATCGAGGCGGCGACCGGCCGGGTCGATGAGACGTGGGAGGATCTGCGTCGGGCCTGGTCCGAGACCTCGTTCCGCATGCGCGAGCTGCGCGATGAGCCCGCCTGCGCGCGCGAGGAGTTTGAAGCCGTGTGCGACACCGGCGCACCCGGGCTCAACGTAGCATTGACCTTCGATCCCGACGAGGACGTCTGCGCGCCTTTCGTCCACGTGGCGAAACCCCGGGTCGCCATCCTGCGCGAGCAGGGTGTCAACAGCCAGGTGGAGATGGCCGCGGTCATGGAGCGCGTCGGCTTCGAGTCGCACGACGTGCACATGAGCGACGTGCTCTCGGGCCGGGTCTCGCTGGCGCAGTTCAAGGGCCTGGTGGCCTGCGGCGGATTTTCGTATGGCGACGTGCTCGGTGCCGGCGAGGGTTGGGCCAAGTCCATCCTGTACCACGCGCAGACCCGCGAGGAGTTCCAGCGTTTCTTCGAGCGCACGGACACTTTCTCGCTGGGCGTGTGCAACGGCTGCCAGATGTTCGCGGCCTTGAAGGAAATCGTGCCGGGAGCGGCGAGCTGGCCGCGGTTCGTGCGCAACCGCGGCGAACAGTTCGAGGGTCGCTTCTCGCTGCTCGAGCTCGCGAAGTCGCCCTCGATCTTCTTCGACGGGATGGAAGGCTCGATGCTGCCCATCGCCGTCGCTCACGGCGAGGGTCGGGCCGAGTTCGCGAGCGCGGCCGATGCCCGGGAATTCTCCGCGGGCGGCCTCGTCAGCGCGCGCTACGTGGAAGGCAATCGGCAGGTCGCGACAAACTACCCGGCGAATCCCAATGGCTCACCGTTCGGCATCGCCGCCATCACCAATGCCGACGGCCGCGTGACGGTCACCATGCCGCATCCGGAGCGCTCGTTCCGCTACGTGCAGAACTCCTGGCGGCCGGACGGCGCGGGCGAGTACTCGGGGTGGTTCCGGATGTTCGGCAACGCCCGCAAGTGGGTGGGTTAATGGGGACATTCCTCGTTTCCTAGAAAATGGGGACATTCCTCGTTTGCGCGCGCAACGCGCGGCAAAAGGGGACGTACCTGCTTCAGGTGCGTCCCCTTTTGCTAGCAAACGAGGAATGTCCCCATTTTCTAGGAAACGAGGAATGTCCCCATTAACGGCCTTCTTCCATCCGCATTCGCGCGGTGGCCTCCTCGACGAAGAACTTGCGCACCTTCATCGCGTGCTGCAGGCGTCCCTTGCGCACGTAGGCCTGGTAGAGGAAATCCTTCATCACTTCCAGCAGCACGGCCGCCTGGTAGGTGTTGATCAGCGGCAGGTCGAGCAGGGGTTCGGCATTGCCGGCGAAGATGATGCGCATCACCACGGCGAAGGTGTCTTCGTCGATCTCCGCCATCTCGCGCACGTCGGTGATCGAATCGAACAGCCGCAGCTTGGTGGAATTGCCGAGGTCGGCGAAGGTCACCGCCGCGCTGCGCCGGCACATCGCGGCGAACGCCTGATACTGGTTGTGCGAGTAGCAGACCAGCGCCTCGCGGAAGAAGGTCTCGACGTCCTCGGGAACGTAGTTGAAGGCGAACTTCTCGACCGGCCGCTCGACGTCGAACGCCTGCGGCGCGAGCTCCACCCGGTTGTTGACGAAAGCCCGCGTGGCGTAGCGCAGGAACACCGGCGTATTGCAGGCATGGCAGCGCAGCACCACGCCGATCGAGCGCGGCTTCTGCAGCAGCAACTCGTCGAACGTCGGCACCGCCTGCGGACTCATGCGCGAGAACGCGAGGCAACGCGGACAGTTCCGCGACGTCTCGCGCTCCTCGCCGAAATACATCGTGCCGGTCGAGTCGATCAACACGTTGGTCGCCGCCATCTGCTGCCCCTATCTGGTCAGCGGCTTGTACTTGATCCTGTGAGGTTGGGTGGCTTCTTCGCCTTTGCGCCGCTTCAGGTCTTCCATGTAATCCTGGAAGTTCCCCTCGAACCATACCACCTCGGAATTCCCCTCGAACGCGAGAATGTGAGTTGCTATACGGTCCAGGAACCAGCGGTCGTGTGATATGACAACTGCGCAGCCCGGAAACGCCAGCAAGGCCTCTTCCAGGGCGCGCAAGGTCTCGACGTCGAGGTCGTTGGTGGGCTCGTCGAGCATCAGCACGTTGCCGCCGGACTTGAGCACCTTGGCGAGGTGCACGCGATTGCGCTCACCGCCCGACAGCTCGCCGATGATCTGCTGCTGGCCCGTGCCCTTGAAATTGAAGCGGCCGACATAGCCGCGCGACGGCGTCTCGTAGCTGCCGACCTTGATCATGTCCAGGCCGCCCGAGATCTCCTGCCACACGGTGTTCTTGTCGTTCAGCGACTGGCGTGACTGGTCGACATAGGCCAGCTTCACCGAAGGGCCGATGCGCAATTCGCCGGCGTCCGGCTTTTCCAGTCCGGCCATGATGCGGAACAACGTGGTCTTGCCGGCGCCGTTCGGGCCGATGATGCCGACGATGCCGCCCTTGGGCAGGTTGAAGCTCAGGTTGTCGAACAGCAGCCGGTCGCCGTAGGCCTTGCGCAGGCCCCTGGCTTCGATGACCACGTCGCCGAGGCGCTCGCCCGGCGGAATGTAGATCTCGTTGGTCTCGTTGCGCTCCTGGAATTCGCGCGAGGCGAGCTCCTCGTAGCGCGCCACGCGCGCCTTGTTCTTGGCCTGGCGCGCCTTGGGGTTCTGGCGCACCCACTCGAGTTCCTTCGCCAGCATCTTGCGCAGCCCGGCCTGTTCCTTTTCTTCCTGCGCGAGCCGCGCCTCCTTCTGCTCGAGCCAGGTGGAGTAGTTGCCCTTCCACGGAATGCCATGGCCGCGATCGAGCTCGAGGATCCACTCGGCCACGTTGTCGAGGAAGTAGCGATCGTGCGTAACCGCGACCACGGTGGACGGATACTGCTCGAGATATTTTTCCAGCCACGCGATGGACTCCGCATCCAGGTGGTTGGTCGGCTCGTCGAGCAGCAGCATGTCGGGCGACGACAGCAGCAACCGGCACAGCGCCACGCGGCGCTTCTCGCCGCCCGAGAGCTTGTTGATGACGGCGTCCCAGGGTGGCAGGCGCAAGGCGTCGGCGGCGATCTCGAGCTTGCGTTCGAGTTCCCAGCCGCCGGCCGCGTCGATGGCGTCCTGTAGTTTGGCCTGCTCCTCGAGGAGCTTGTTCATCTCGTCGGGATCGAGCTCGGGATCGGCAAATCGATCAGAGATGGCGTTGAAGCGCGCGACCTGCGCGAACGCGCCGCCGAGGCCTTCCATGACCACCTCGCGCACGCTCTTGTTAGGGTCGAGCTCCGGCTCCTGCGGCAGGTAGCCGACCTTGATGCCGGGCTGCGGCCGCGCTTCGCCTTCGTAGTTGGTGTCGATGCCGCCCATGATCTTGAGCAGCGAGGACTTGCCGGAGCCGTTCAGGCCGAGCACGCCGATCTTGGCGCCCGGAAAAAACGACAGCGAGATGTCGCGCAGGATGACGCGCTTGGGTGGCACGACCTTGCCCACCCGGTTCATCGTGTAGATGTATTGGGCCATTTACTTTCGAGGGTTTGTTCGCCAGGGAAACGGGCGCGAATTCTACCTCCGGCGGCCGGCTTGCTGTGCTACGTTTGCTGCGCCAGAAAAGCCGTAGGGAGCGAGTCCTCTGTCCTCAGCAGCGTCATCGGTGGTGGTGGTCGCGGGCGAGCGCCTGGCGCGCTACGGCTTCCCCGATGGACATCCGTTCGGTCCGGACCGGCACGCGGCATTCTTCGCGGAATTTTCCGCGCGCGGTCTCGACAAGCGCGTGCGCCTGCTGGAGACCCGCGCGGCCACGCGCGAGGAGCTCGAGTCGTTCCACACGCGTGAATACCTCGACCTGGTCGCGGATCGCTCGCTGACCGGCGAGGGATATCTCGATGGCGGCGATACGCCGGCGTGGCGCGGCGTCTACGAAGCGGCGGCCGACGTGGTCGGCGCGACGCTGCTGGCGTCGAGCGAAATCATGCAGGGCCGTGCGCGGCGGGCCTTCGTGCCCATCGCAGGGCTGCATCATGCGGCGCGGACCGGCGCGGCCGGATTCTGCGTGTTCAATGACTGTGGCGTCGCGATCGAAATGCTCCGTCGCAATCATGGTTTGAGGCGCATCGCCTACGTGGACATCGATGCGCACCACGGGGACGGTGTGTTCTATGGATTCGAAAGCGATCCGGGCCTGATCTTCGCGGACATCCACGAGGACGGGCGTTACCTGTACCCGGGCACGGGGCGCGAAGACGAAACCGGGAGCGGCGCCGCGGCCGGCTCGAAGCTCAACATTCCCGTGCCGCCGGGTTCCGACGATGCGGTGTTCGAGGCCGAGTGGCCGCGGGTGCTGGCGCACCTGCGCAAGCACGAACCGGAATTCATCCTGTTGCAGGCCGGCGCCGACAGCGTCGAAGGTGATCCCATCACCCACATGCGGTTCAGCCCGCAGACCCACCTGCGGGCAGCCCGCGACCTCGCGCAGCTGGCCGAGGCACTTGGCCACGGCCGCGTGCTCGGCACCGGTAACGACGGCTACAACCGCATCAACCTCGCCCAGGCGTGGTCAGGGGTCGTGCAGGGCCTGCTGGAGTAGCGGTGCCGGGGAAGGAATCCC
>DASTRL010000064.1:0-2458 GCA_035761265.1 Steroidobacteraceae bacterium | reverse complement strand
CATCCCCGTGCCAGCAGGGTGAGCACCTCGAGCTCGCGGCCGGTCAGTGCTTCGCCACTGACGGTGGAGGCGAGCTTGGCCAGCAGCAGCGGCGGAATGCGCACCTCGCCGGCATGGACGGCGCGGATGCACTCGAGCAGTTCTTCGCGCTGTGCGTCCTTGAGCATGTATCCCTTCGCGCCGGCCACGATCGCGCGGGTGATGTCGTGATCGGTATCGAACGTGGTCAGCACGATGAGCCGGGCCGCAGCGTCTTCGCGCCGGATCGCCTCGATGGCGCCGACCCCATCGAGCATCGGCATGCGCAGGTCGAGCAGGGTCACGTCGGGGTGGTATTCCAGCCACCGCTCGACGCAAGCCTGGCCGTCGGCCGCTTCGCCCACCACGAGCATGTCCGGCTGGCGTCCGATGATCGCTGCCAGTCCCTCGCGCACCGTCACGTGGTCGTCGGCGATCAGCACCCGGATCGGTGGCGATGCGGGCGGCGGCGTGACTGATACCTGTGTGGTCATCACCGTGATTTCCCTGACTGGGGCGAGGCCGTCGGCAAGCGGATAGACAGCTTCGTGCCATGGCCGTTCGCGCTCTTGAGCTTCATGGCGCCGCCCATGGCGTCTACCCGTTCGCGCATGCCCAGCAGGCCGAAGCCGTCGCGCCGCGCGGCCGGATCGAATCCACGCCCGTCGTCGACGAGCTCCAGCCGCACTTCGCTGCGCGCGAAGGTAACCGTGGCGACGAACCGCGACGCCTGCGCGTGACGCAGCACGTTGGTCAGCGCTTCCTGGGCGATGCGGAACAAGGCTTCCTCGCAGTCCGCGGGCAGCGTCCGGAGAACGCCGGCCACTTTCAGCTCGGTATGCAGCGCCGTGCCTTCGGTCAGCTTGCCGAACAGCGCGCGCAGGGCGCCGGTGACCCCGCCGTGTTCCAGTGACTGCGGGCGCAACGCCTGCACCGAGCGACGGGCCTCGCTGAGGCTCTCGCGCGCCAGGCTGCGGGCGGTGACGATGTGCTGTTCCGCTTCCTGCCCGAGGCCGCGCCGGCTCGCGTCCTCGGCGGCCTCCAGCTGCACGATGACGCCGGTGAAGCCCTGCGCCAGCGTGTCGTGGATATCGCGCGCAATGCGGTTGCGCTCCTCCATCACGGCCGCGTCGCGCCCCTGCGCGGACAACTCGGCCAGGCGGATCATCAGCATGGCCTGCTGCGCCAGCGCCTGAGCCAGCTCGATCTGTTCCGACGCAAAGCTGCGCTGCTGCTTGAAGCGAAGCCCGATGGCGCCTTCCAGCTGTCCGGCGACCATCATCGGAACCAGCAGCACCGTGATGATGCCCAGCGGCAGCAGCCGATCGCGCAAGGCGAACGGCGGCACCGTGCGGATGTCTTCGATGACGCTGGGTTTGCCGGAACGAAAGACGTCGGGCCAGGGCCAGATGTCTTCCATCGGGAGCATCAGGTCGAGCCCGGCAAAGCGCGGGTCGGTCCTCGGCACGATGCGGTCGTCCTCGAACGCGAACTCGATCCTCACCTTGCCGTCGGCCTGGCCACGTCGCCAGACGCTGGCGCTGTGCGCGCCAAATTGGGCGGTCAGCGTGCGCAGGATGTGCGTGACCAGCTGGTTGGGGTCCGGCTCCATGGCGAGCGCTTCCAGGGCGCTCTTGAGCGCGTTGACCTGCCCCCGCGCGAGTTGCTCGGACGCCAGCAGCGCTCGTTCGGCGCGCTTGCGCCCCTCGATGTCGATATTGGCGCCGTACCACTTGAGCACCTGGCCGGTGGCGTCGAGCAGCGGCGCGTAGCGGAAAAGAAACCAGCGGTACTCGCCGTCGAAGCGGCGCACGCGCGCCTCGAGCTCGTCGGGAGCGCGCCGTATCATCGCTCCGCGCCACTGCACTTCCAGCCCTGGCAGATCGTCCGGATGGATAGTGCGGGTCCAGCCCCAGCCGAGGGCGTCGTCCATCGCTATTCCGGTGTACTCACACCACTGCTTGTTGAGGAACTCCACCGGTCCATCGGCGCTGCCGAACCAGGCCAGCCCGGGGATGGTGTCGATCGCGGTGCGGAAGCTCTTCTCCCAGCTCTGGAGATCGCCCGAGAGGGTCGCGCTCTTGTGCGCGGTGCGTGGACGGGGAGGGGTGTCCGTCATGGCGCCGAGTCCCTGGGCACCATGGCTTGGCGCTGTTGCCGGCCCCGCCAGTTGGCAGAGGGCCGTGTGGCTGCCTGGTGCACGTCTGTTGGCCGGGCCATGGATCGTCTTCCCTTCGTGCGACACGCGGCTGAGGCGCGGATACCGCTCCGCATAGCGGGGCAGCAGGCCGCCAGGTTTCGTCCCATGCGCAAAACACCGATCGGGACGGGTGAGCAGCATAGTCCCGCGGCGGGACGCCGGCTTGAACGAACCGGCCGGCGATCTTCGGCGTAGGCGTGCGTACCGGGGGAAGCGGCCGGCGCATGTCGCCATGGCAGA
>DASTRL010000063.1:0-7528 GCA_035761265.1 Steroidobacteraceae bacterium | reverse complement strand
CGTGCAGCAACAACACGTTCGAGGTCAAGCGTTCCAGGCCGCGCAGCCTGAGCTTTGAAAACCCCGACATCAACGCGTCGGCGACCGAGCGCGCGGCGTCCTTCGGAATGCCGTAGTAGTACTGCTTCGTCACCAGCTTCCACGACAGCCACTTCTTGAGATCGGCGATGAGGGTCGACTTCCCGGAGCCGTCGGCGCCGATCACGGAGAACACGCGCCCACCACCCGGAAGCGTCTTCTTCTGCGACGGCGCGAGTCGGCTGCCCACCTGCGTGTTCAGCAGGAAATGGCGCAAATACTCGACCTGGACGCCGAGGCCGGTGTTCCGACGGTAAGGCCTGAGCAGGCGCCGGATGTGGTAGTGCCCGGCAAGGATCTGGAACCACTTGAGCTTGCCGCTCACGAAGCGATCCATGAATTTCCGGCACCACGCGAAATCGAGCGGCAAACCCGACTCGCCGATGAGCCTCACTACTCGATCCATGTCCGAGGTGGCGATCAGGTTTGTGAGCTCATCTTCGATGTCGGGCGGAAAGGCCGTGTATTTCGCGCCCATCACACCCTTGATCGCATGCTTCAGTAGGGACAGGTAATCGACCTTCAGGTGCGCGCGCATGATCAGCATGATCAGTTCGAGTTCCGCGCACGGAATGTTGACGCCGAGCTTGCGGGTCAGGTTGGCGAAGTACAGGGATTCCAGCGGCAGGTGCAGGTCCTTGATGTACTTGCGCCCCATGATCAGGCGGTAGTGCAGGTGCACGTGCACGAAGGCACCGGTCGCCGCATCGAAACCGAGATAGTCCTCGAAGCCCGGAAAGCGCTTGCTGGGCGGTGAGAGGATTTTCTTGAAATCGCACGAGGCCAACGCCGCCTCGAACGCCGCCTGGTCGTCGGGGTGAACGAGCAGGTCGAGGTCGGTCTTGCCGGCCAGTCCTGCCTCGAGGTGCGAATTACTCTTCCATTGGCAGTAGCGCACCCCGTCCCTGTTCAGGCGATCAAAAAATATTCGACTAACTTCAAGCATTCGAATTCTTGTGAGACTTTGTTGCTGGCAAATCGACGGTCGCAAAATCAAACTGACAAACAGCGCCAATCGAAGCGGCGCGGATCATACCGGGGCAAAATCAACGAATGGGCTTGTCATTAAAATCAATCGGTTATGATGCGGCGGCGACAGTCCTGACGCCACCGCTCCTGTCCCGTCTGCACCCCGGCCAGCTCGCCATTCTCACGTACCACGGGGTCGTCGAGGCGCCACAGCCGATCCCGGACCCGTGCATGGTGCACATCGACGATTTCCGCAGGCAGATGCACTTTCTGCGTGAAAACTACGACGTTCTGCCGCTGGACGAGGCGGTCTGCCGCTGCCGGGAGCGCCGCGCGCAGCGGCCCATAGTGGCCATCACGTTCGATGACGGCTACCAAAGCAATCACGATCTGGCCTTGCCGGTGCTCGAAAAACTGGGTTTGCCAGCGACCATCTACCTCACGACGGGGTTCCTTGACACCGACACCACGATCTGGACCGGCCTGCTGCAACACGCCTTCACCGTGACGCGCCTGAAACGGCTCGAATGGCGCGGCCGCCAGTGGGAGCTGGATTCGCTCCCCGCCCGCGCCGCCTGTCTTCGGGAGCTCAAGACCGAGATCAAGTCCCAGCCTCAGGCAAGCCTGTTCGCGACGGTGGCCGAATTGACGCAATCACTCACGGGCGGCGATCGGATCGCCCTCGACGCGTCATCGCCCTACCGCATGCTCGACGCTGCATCGCTGCAAAGGCTGGCGAAAAGCGACTGCATTCAGCTCGGAGCCCATACGCACCAGCATTTCGTCCTGAGCCGCATCGAGCGCGAACTGCAGCGATCCGAGATCCAGATCTCCAAGCAGATGGTCGAAGCGCTCACGTCGAAGCCCTGCCGCACGTTTGCTTATCCGAATGGCAGGCTCGAAGACTTCAACGACGATACGCTCGCCATCGTCGAGGATCTGGGTTTCGAGTTCGCCGTCACCACGGTCGAAGGGCTGTGCAACCCCGCGTCGTTTTCGCCGTTGCGCCTGCCGCGCCTGGCAGTGGATGGACAGTCGTCGTTTTCACAATTCAAGCTCGGATTGTTCAATATTCCGGGCCGCTTGAGAATCTCACAATGATCGTCGTTACTTGCGCCAATACCGATGTTGCCAGGGGCACCAAGGGCAACCAGAAATTCCAGGATCGCTTCCGGTTCAGCAAGGTCATTTCCACGACCGCCAGGAACGCCAGGCGTTTCGGCTATGGCGTCGAGATCTACGATCTCGGCGAGTTGGGCATGGGCACACCCTTTCGCGTCGAGGACAAGCATTTTGCCGAGATGGGTCACTACAAGCGCGAACCGATCGGCGGCTACAAATCGAAGGCGCTGTTCAAGCCGGCGCTCATGAAGGAATGCCTGACGAAGAACCGGCAAATCACCGCGTACCTCGACGGTGACGCCGAGCTCCGTCGACCCATCGACGGGGTGATTTCGGATGACTACGACGTTGGCGTGACGCTGCGCGACCGCTCGGAGATGGAAACCGAGTGGTACCGGGATCACAAGGCGATCGTGAAGTACCTGAATGCCGGCGTCATCTTCTTCAACTACACGGACGCGACCCTCGGGTTCATCGACCGGTGGGAAAAGCTCACGGACGAGGTCGGGAACGACCAGATGGCACTGAACCAACTGGCCTGCCCGGAGCACTATCCGGAGCCTGGCGAGGTGCACGTCATCGACAACGTGCGCATCAAGTACTTTCCCTGCGTGAAGTACAACTACTACTACTTTTACGAGCTGCTTCCTTCGCGCGCCAGCATCATGCACTACAAGGGTGACGTGCGGGACAACTACCCGTTCACCTGGCACAAGTACTGGTCCAGCATGTTCTACATCACGGTCAAACGGCTGGCGCGAAGATTCCTGCGCCGCGGGCAGACGCCGGCCATCGAGTGACGACCCCCGGCCAGCCGGCCACGTTCGAGCCCGATCTGGCATTGGTTGACGCTGCCCGCGCCGCGCTCGAATGCGGGCATCGTGCTGACCCGCCATTTGACGAAACATCGACGCCGACGCAGTTCACAGTTCTCCGTATGCTGGTCCGCCAGGGCAGCGGCCCGGGAAACGGTGCTTGCTAATATTCCTCGCTCTTACAAGAGGTTTTCAGGGGGATCATGACTCTCGCGCGCAATGTCCTGCTGCGGATCGCCTTGTGCATCGCCACAGCGGTGTGCTCCGCCAACCCTGCCGCGCCTGATCAAGGTCCCGAGCCTCAGCTGCCCGCGTCCACCGTCGATGCGGATTCCTACCTGATCGGCCCCGGCGACATGCTGCAGGTATTCGTCTGGCGCAACCCCGAGCTGTCGACGACCATTCCGGTCCGACCGGACGGCAAGATTTCGACACCGTTGGTCGAGAACCTGGTGGCGATCGGCAAGACTCCGTCACAGCTCGCGCGAGAAATGGAAAAGGTCCTCTCCGAGTACGTGCGTGCGCCCAAGGTCAACATCATCGTCACCACGCCGGTGAGCCTGTTCAGTCAGGTCAAGGCGATTGGCCAGGTGAAGCAACCGCAGGCGCTCGCGTATCGAGAGGGAATGAAGGTGCTCGACCTCGTGCTCGCGGTCGGCGGCCTGGCGGACTTCGCTGCCGGCAACCGGGCGAAGATCGTGCGCACCGTGGAAGGCAAGCAGATCGAGATGCGCGTGCGGCTCGAGGACCTGGTGAACAAGGGCGACATGAAACAAAACCTGTCCCTGAAACCCGGCGACGTGCTGGTCGTTCCAGAGTCGCTGTTCTGAGTCAGAAGGCACATGGAAGAACTCTTCGAAAAATTGCGGGATGACATCCGCGGCTCCTGGCGCTTCCGCTGGATTGCGGTATCGGTGGCGTGGGCCGTGGCGCTCGCCGGCTGGACGGTCGTGTTCCTGATGCCGGACATCTTCGAAGCGTCCGCACGGGTGTTCGTCGACACGCGCACGACGCTCAATCAGGTCACGCAGGGCCTTGCCGTCGAATCCAACGTCGACACGCAAATCGCGCGGGTGCGGCAGTCGCTCATCGGCGGCCCGCAACTCGAGAAAGTGGCGCGTGCAGCCAAGGTCGAGCCCCGTGCCGGCGCCACGCCGCAAAAGGTCAAAGAGTTCTACGACGAAGTGCGCAAGCGCATCCAGATCACGGGCAGCACGACACGCGACAGCGCCACGGGCGGCGTCTACCTCCTCACGTACAGGGATCGTGACCGCAAGCGCGCCATTCGCCTGGTGAGCCGGCTCACCGACGCGTTCGTCGAGAACACGACGGGCGGCAAGCGCGAGGGCTCGGAGCAGGCGCAACGATTCCTCGTCGAGCAATTGAAGGAATACGAGGAACGTCTGGCGGGCGCCGAGCAACGCCTGGCGGAATTCAAGAAGGCGAACGTCGGACTCATGCCCGGAGTGCAAGGCGATTACTTTTCGCGCCTGCAGGGCGAGATCGACCAGGTCGACAAGGCGAAAGCTGCGCTCAATCTGGCGGGGCGCCGTCGCGCCGAGCTGCAGAGCCAGTTGCGCGGCGAAGCACCGGTGCTGAGTGTGGCACCGGCGGCGGTCGCCGGCGCCGGAGGCAGCGATATCGCCTCGCGTATTCGCGAGACGCAGGCGAAGCTCGATGAAATGCTGCTGCGTTTCACCGACAAGCACCCGGACGTCATTGCACTCAAGCAGACGCTCGCGGATCTGACCGCCCGGCAGCAGGAGCAGATCGAGGCGCTGCGCCGTGGAGACGCCGGGGCCGCGGCCGGGATAGGGCTCGCGGCGAATCCCGTCTACCAGAACATTCAATTGCAGCTCAACCAGACGAATGTCGAAATTGCGACGCTGAACGCGGAGATTGCCGAGCGGCAACGCAAGATCGACGAGCTTCGCAAGCGAGTGAACACCGCGCCCGAAGTCGAGGCTGGACTTGCGCGACTCAACCGGGATTACGAGGTCACGCGGGCCTCGTATCAGGCTCTGCTCGAGCGGCTCGAGAAGGCACGGCTGTCCGAGCAGGCGGAGGAGACGGGTATCGTCCGCTTCGAGATCATCGATCCGCCCGCGGCATCGTTCATTCCGGTCGCGCCGAAGCGGACCTTGCTCCTGCTCGGCGTTCTGGTGCTCGCGCTCGGCGCCGGCGGAGGGTTGGCGTATCTGCTCCATCTGCTTCGATCGGTTTTCAGCAACACGCGTCAGCTACAGGCAGTGACCGGTCGTCCGGTCATCGGCTGGGTGAGCATGACCGGGCTCGAAGATCACAAGGCAAATCAGCGTCGCGGCCTCCTGTCGTTTGCCGCGGCCACGTCGCTGCTGTTGTTCACGGCAACAGTATTGGTGGTCGTGCAGTGGCGGCTGGTGCAGTTGATTCACCTCTGACGGAACACGGCGAGGCCTGATCATGAGTTTGGTCGAAAAAGCCATCAACAAGATGCGCGAGTCGCGACCCGCCACAGCGGTGACGTCCGAGCGTGCGATCGGCACACTGGCGCCGGACCCGGCCGTTCACGGCGCGACGCCCAACGTTGCACCGGGTGGACCTCCAGTCCCGGCGCGCATCATCAAGATCGATCAGGATGCTCTGCGCGCGGAGGGCCTGCTGCCGCCGAAACATCAGGAGCGACTCATCGCTCGTCAATACCGGCAGATCAAGCGGCCGCTGCTCGCCAGGCTGCGGGAGAGGACGGCCGCACGCCGGCGCTCGGCGCACACCTTGATGCTGGCGAGCGCCGTCGCGGGCGAAGGAAAGACCTTCACCTCGATCAACCTGGCGTTCAGCCTGGCTCGCGAGAAGGATCTGCGCGTGGTGCTGGTCGACGCCGATGCGCCCAAGACGCACATCAGCCGCCTGCTCGGCGTTGCCGATCAACCGGGTCTGCTCGACGTGCTGAAGAACTCCACGCTCGACGTCGAATCGCTGATCCTGGGCACGGATGTGCCGAACCTGCTCGTGCTGCCCGCGGGCACGCGCACCGACGACGCCACGGAGCTGTACTCCAGCGAGCGCATGCGCGAGGTCATCGCACGCCTCGGTGAGCGCGATCCGCAACGCGTGGTGCTGTTCGATACGCCGCCGCTGCTGCTCGCGACAGAAGCGCAGGTTCTCGCGCAGGTGGCTGGCGAGGTGGTCATGGTGGTCCGTGCAGACGAAACACCTCGTCCGGTGGTGCTCGAGGCGCTCGGCCATCTCGACAAGGACCGCCCGGTGAGCCTGGTACTCAATCAGACTTCGTTTGAGGGGTCGATGGACGACTATCCCGAGTATGGGTATTCAGCCGGCGAGCCGACCGATGCCAGCAAGTGAGAACGGCCCCGTGCCCGGGCGCGCAGCGCGCTCGTCTGCAGTCCGGCGCGCGGAGGTGGCGCTGCTGGCGATCTTCGCGGTTCTGGCAGCGTCTGCTGCAATGGCGCAGACGACCCCCGGGCAACCATTCGCCCGCGAGATCGAATTCGAAAAGGAGAAGGTGGATACGCAGATCCTCAGCCTGTCGCTCGGCGGGATCCAGTCCGACAACGTTTCGCGGGTACCGACGAACGAAGAGAGCGGCTCGGTCGCCATCAGCAGCCTCAATCTCAAGTATCGCGAGAATACGCGGCGCATTCATGCCGACGTGGACGCGGATATCGGCTACGAACATTTCCTGGACGAAACATTCGACGACGGCGTCATCGGCCAGGCGGACGGCGTCGTCACCGTCGACCTGCTGCCGGAACGTGTCGAATGGTTCCTGGAAGATCATTTCAGGCAGGCGCGCGTCGATCCGTTCGGGGCAGACACGCCGGAGAACCGTCAGAACGTCAATCGATTCGCGACCGGGCCGGACGTGCGGCTGCACCTGAACGACACGATGGCGATGCGGTTCAGCAGCCGCTTCGCACGCGTCGACTACGAGACGGCAGCGGCCGACGGCGACCGGGTGAGCGGCTCCATCGCGGTCGTGCGGCAGCTCGGTACCGCGCGCGCAGCCTCGTTCAATGTTTCGCGGGAGTCCATCAATTTCGATGACGACGCCAACGTGGGCTACGATCGTGACAGTACCTTCGTTCGCTATGAAGCCAGGAACTCCCGCACGGAGCTGACGGCGGACCTGGGCTACATGCGCATCCAGGACGACCTCGGCAAGACTGCCAATGGCGCGCTGCTGGACATCCTGTTGTTGCGGCGCGTGTCGCCCGACTCGCGGCTCGCCCTGAACCTGGGCACGCGCTTCTCGGACTCGGGCGACATCGTTCGTCTCACCCCGGGCACCGACCGCGAAAACGTCGATCCCGTCGTGGTGCTGTCGAACGCCCAACCATTCGAAGGCCGGTTCGTCAATCTGGGATGGGAATTCGGTCGGAATCGGACCGGTCTGGGTGCCTTCGTCGAATACCGGCAGCAGCGCTATACCGACGCGCCGGAATTCGACAGGGACCTCGTGATCTACGGTGCGCACGTGAACCGTAGCTTGTCGCCACGCATCGAGGTGTACGCCCGTGTACACAACTCGCGCGAGGAGTTCG
>DASTRL010000062.1:0-25479 GCA_035761265.1 Steroidobacteraceae bacterium | reverse complement strand
CATCGAGGCGAAGATCGAGCTCACGCACGCCAGCCTCGAGGACGTGTTCGTGGTCGCCACTCGTGCGCGCCCCAGCCAAACTACCCGGGAGGACGCGTGAACGCGTCGAGACCCGCCTTCCCGGCCCGGGTGCGGGCGGCGTGGCGCCGGCTGATCGCCGTGGCGGCCAAGGAAGTCCGGCAGCTGGCGCGCGACCGGCCCACCTTCGGCATGATCGTCGGCGTGCCGCTGATGCAGATCACGCTGTTCGGTTACGCCATCAACTTCGACGTGCGGCACCTCGCCACCGTGGTGCAGGACCAGGCGCACTCCTCGATGTCGCGCGAATTCGTGTCCGACCTCGAGGCGACGCAGGTGCTGCGCGTGGTGCGCCGCACGGACTCGAGTGCCGAGGTGGACGCGCTGCTGCGCGAGGGGCGCGTCAGCGTGGCCGTGATCATCCCGGCCGACTTCGAGCGCCGCGTGCAGTCGGACAGCCGGGCGGCGGCGCAGATCCTGGTCGACGGGTCGCAACCGGCCATCGCCGGCGTGGTCGGCGCCATGGCCGGCATGCCGCTGCTCACGCGCAATGGCACCGGCCCCTACGCGGGCGGCAAGCGCATGCGGCCGCAGCGGGTGGAGATCCGCACGCTGTACAACCCGGAGAAGCGCACCGCGGTGCAGATCGTGCCGGCGCTGATCGGCGTGATCCTGACCATGACCATGGTGGTATTCACCGCCAGCGCCATCGTGCGCGAGCGGGAACGCGGCAATCTCGAGCTGCTGATCGCGACACCGCTCGGCCGGCTCGAGCTCATGGTGGGCAAACTACTGCCGTACGTGGCGATCGGATTGATCCAGGTGACCATCATCCTGATCGCCGGACGCCTGCTCTTCGGGGTGCCGGTGGTCGGCAGCCTGCTGAACCTGTACGGCGCGGCGCTGGCTTTCATCGCCGCCACGCTGGCGCTGGGACTGTTCGTCTCGACGCTGGCGCAGACCCAGTTCCAGGCCTTCCAGTTCGCCTTCCTCACCATGCTGCCCTCGATCCTGATGTCTGGCTTCATGTTCCCCTTCGAGGGCATGCCGGAGGCGGCGCAGTGGATCGCGCAGGTGCTGCCGCTGACGCATTTCAACGTGATCATCCGCGGCGTCATGCTGCGCGGCGCAGAACTGCCCGAGGTCTGGCCGCAGCTCGCCAAGCTGGCGGTGTTTCTGGCGGTGATGCTGGCGATCTCGGTGTTGCGCTTCAAGAAGCGGCTCGATTGAGGCGCACTGGAGCGGTCTTCGGCGAGGTGATGGATTACGTCGCGGCCCGCAGCCGCTAGACTTGCCGCCACCCTTCCGGAGGTGGCATGGACGACGATCAGAAATCCCGCGCGATGCGTTTCCGCGAGCTGCACGCCGGCGGAACTTTCGTCATCGCCAACGCCTGGGACGGCGGCTCGGCACGCATATTGTCCGCGCTGGGCTTTCCGGCCCTGGCCACCTCGAGCGGCGCCGCGGCGGGTACGCTCGGCCGGCTGGACCATGGCATTTCGCTCGAGGAGTCGCTCGCCAATGCGAGGCTGATCTGCGAGTCCACGACGCTGCCGGTGTCCGCGGATCTGGAGAAGGGTTTCGGCGATTCTCCGGCGGATACGGCGCGCGCGATTCGTCGCGCCGCCGAAGCGGGACTCGTTGGCGGCTCCATCGAAGACTCGACCGACAACAAGGAAGCGCCGATCTTCGAGATCGGCATGGCCACCGAACGGATCGCGGCCGCGGCGGAGGCCGCGCGCACCCTGCCGTTTCCGTTCACGCTCACGGCGCGCGCCGAGAATTTCCTGCACGGCCGGGCGGATCTCGACGACACCATCCGTCGCCTGCAGGCTTACGAGCACGCGGGCGCCGATGTGCTGTTTGCGCCTGCGTTGCCGACCCTCGACGCCGTGCGCACGGTATGCGCCGCCGTGAGCAGACCCGTGAACTTCATGGCCGGCATTCCGGGCAAATCGTTTTCGGTGGCCGAGCTCGCCGCCGCGGGCGTGCGCCGCATCAGCCTGGCCACCTCGCTGTATCGTGCCGCGATGACCGGCCTGATCCAGGCCGCGCGGGAAATCCGTGACTCGGGCAGCTTCGGTTACGTGGATCGCAATGTCTCCACGCCGGAGTTCGCCGCCTATCTCAAGAAGACACCGTGAACCGCTGGACGCGTCGTGAACTCCTGCGGGCCGGCGCGGCGACGGTTGGCGTGGCCCACGCGCCGGCTTTCGCCGCCGGACGCGGCGACGATGCGCTCGATTCGCTGGCGCATGCCAAAGGCATGCGTTTCGGCAGCTCGCTCGGCGGCCGTGCCCTGGCCGATCCGCGCTACGTCGATCTCATCCGCGACGAGTGCGGCATCCTCGTGCCCGAGAACGAATTGAAGATGCCGGTGATACAGCCCGCGCCCGGTGAATTCCATTTCGAGCGCGGCGACGCGCTGTTGCAGTTCGCCGAGGCGAACGACATGAAGGTTCGCGGCCACTGCCTGCTGTGGCATCACCCGCGCTGGCTGCCGCGCTGGATGGAGGGCTACGACTTCGGCGCCGACCCGCCCGCCGGCGCCGAGAAACTGCTCGTCGACCACGTCACGCGCACCACCGCGCACTTCGGCAAGCGCATCGCCTCCTGGGACGTGGTCAACGAAGCCATCGACAACGTCACGGGCGAGATGCGCGCCACGCCACTGTCGAAGGCCATCGGCTCGGCCGACAAGGTGCTGGAGATCGCGTTCCGCGTCGCGCGCGCCAATCTTCCCGACACCGAGCTCGTGTACAACGACTACATGGGCTGGGAACCCGACAGCGCCAATCATCGCAACGGCGTGCTGAGACTGCTGGAGCGATTCCGCAAGGCCGGCGTGCCGGTGAATGCGCTCGGCCTGCAAGCGCACATCGGCTGCGGCAACCAGGACAACAATGCGCGCCGCCCGTTCGACGCGCGCGACGAATTCGCGTGGCGCAAGTTCCTCGAGGACGTGACGGGAATGGGCTATTCGCTGCTGATCACCGAATTCGACGTACACGACGCCACGCTGCCCGCCGACTTCGAGGTGCGCGACCGCGCGGTCGCCGCGCTCGGCCGCGGCTTCCTCGATCTCACGCTGTCGTTTCCGCAGGTGAGCGCCCTGCTGTGCTGGGGCCTCATGGACACGCGCAGCTGGCTGCAGGGACGCATGCCGCGCGCCGACGGCCTGCCGAAGCGGCCGACTCCCTACGACAATCACTATCAGCCCAAGCTGCTGCGCGAATCCATCGCGGGCGCGCTGCGGGCGGCGCCGCCGCGCCGGCCGGCGTCGATCGCCGGCATTCCCGCATGAACAGCGGCGGCGTGCGGCTCGTGAGCGGCGATCGCGCCCGGCATTCGCAGGGCATTCTCGACATCTTCAACGAAGCGATCGCGAATTCCACCGCGCTGTATGACTACCGGCTGCGGACCTCCGCCGACATGGCGGCGTGGTTCGAGGGCAAGGCGCGCAGGAACTATCCGGTGATCTGCGCCGAGAGCGAGGCCGGCGAGCTGCTGGGATTCGCCTCGTACGGACAGTTCCGCGAACGCCCGGCCTACAAGTACACGGTGGAGCATTCGATCTATGTCGATGCGCGCTGCCGCGGCCAGGGCGTGGGCCGCGCCCTGCTCGGCGCCATCATCGAGGCGGCAGGGAAGCAGGACTATCACGTGCTGGTCGGCGGCATCGACGCGGCGAACTCGGTCAGCATCAAACTACACGAGAAGTTCGGTTTCACGCCCTGCGGCATCGTGCGGCAGGCGGGGTTCAAGTTCGGGCGGTGGCTCGACCTGGCGTTCTACCAGCTCATTTTGACGACGCCGGCCATGCCCGTGGACGGTTGATGGCGCAAGGAGTGATCGTGAAAGTCTTTCGCCTGCTGGCCGCGCATTGTCTGTTGGCCGGGATTGCATTGCCCGCGTTCTCGACCGATGCCGCGCTGTTCTACTGGTTCGAATACACCGGCCGCGACCCCATCTACTCCGCCCCCTTGCCCGAAGGCTCGTTCCACAATCCGGTGCTCGCCGGCTATTACCCCGATCCCAGCGTCACGCGCGTCGGCGACAAGTACTACCTGGTCAATTCCACCTTCACGCACTGGCCGGGCATCCCGATCCACGAGAGCCGCGATCTCGTGCACTGGAAATTGATCGGGCATGCGCTCAATGATCCGAAGCAGGTGAATTTCGACAACCTGCGCGTCTCGGCCGGGGTGTTCGCGCCAGCCATCGAGTATCACGACGGCACGTTCTACGTGATCAATACGCTGGTCGATGCCGGGGGCAATTTTTTCGTGACCGCGAAGGATCCGCGCGGCCCGTGGTCGGATCCCGTGTGGCTCAAGGAGATCGACGGCATCGATCCGTCGTTCTTCTTCGACGAGGACGGCAAGGCATACGTCGTCAACAATGGGCCGCCCGAAGGCACACCGCTGTACGACGGACACCGGGCCATCTGGATCCAGCAATTCGACGTTGCAGCACAAAAGCTGACCGGCCCTCGCCAGGTGATCGTGAACGGCGGTGTCGACCTCACCCGCAAGCCGATCTGGATCGAAGGTCCGCACCTGTACCGCATCAACGGCTGGTACTACCTGATGTGCGCCGAAGGCGGCACCGAGCGCAATCACTCCGAGGTGATCTTCCGATCGAAATCGCCGTGGGGACCGTTCGCACCATACGCCGCGAATCCCATCCTCACGCAGCGCGATCTGCCGGCCGATCGGCCGGACGCGGTCACGAATTCCGGGCACGCCGATCTCATCCAGATGAAGGATGGCAGCTGGTGGGCGCTGTTCCTCGCCTCGCGGCCCTACCGTGATTACCTGTTCAACACGGGCCGCGAAACCTTCCTCTTGCCGGTCACCTGGCAGGATGGCTGGCCCATCATCCTCGGGCACGGCAAGGCGATTCCCACGACGCTGCCGGGCCCGAAAGCCATGAAGCCCCGCGCCACCGGCGATGCGCTCGCGGGCAATTTCACGCGCCGCGAAGACTTCAGGGGCGCACACGGGCTCGGGCCGGAATGGATCACGGTCTATACGCCACGCAAGGCCTTGCCGGTCACGACCCACGAACTGGGGCTATTCGTGGCGCCGGAGCGGGACACCACGCTCGCCGACCGGCGCAATGCCGGCTTCATCGCACGCCGCCAGCAGCACCAGCACTTCGACGCCAGCACCGAGCTGATGCCGACGGCCGCCAAGGTCGAATCCGGTCTCGCCGCCTTTCAGAACGAGACCCACTGGTATTTCCTCGGGCAGCGCCTGCGCGGCGAGCAGGTCGAGGTGTTCCTGCAGCGCGCCGCCGCCGGCGCTCCGGCGGTCGTCGCCAGGACTTTCCTGCCGCGCCCCAAGGACGGCAAATTGCGCCTGCGCATCAGCGGCGACGGCGGCGCCTACTCCTTTTATTACGACGCCGGCAGCGGCTGGCACCCGCTGCTCGAAAAAGACGATGCCACTTTTCTATCCACGGAAATTGCCGGCGGATTCGTCGGTACGGTGATCGGCCCCTACGCCCAATACGAATGACAGGAACGAACATGCATTTCAAAGGAATCGCGTTCACGAGTTGTGCACTGCTGCTCGCGGTACAGGCCTTGGCCCAGCAGGCGCCGGTGGTCAATCCGGATGCCGACAAGGAAGACTGGCTGGTGCTGTTCAACGGCAAGGATCTGACCGGCTGGACGCCGAAGATCACCAAGCACGATCTCGGCGACAACTTCGGCGATACCTTCCGCGTCGAGAACGGCCTGCTCGAAGTCCGCTACGACAAGTACAAGAGCTTCGACGGCCAGTTCGGTCACCTGTTCTGGAAGGAACCCTACTCCTACTACCGGATCGCCGTGGAATATCGCTTCGTGGGTCAGCAGGCGCCGGGCAATCCGGGTAGTTGGGCGCTGCGCAATTCCGGCGTCATGATGCACGCACCCGATCCACGCACCATGCCGCGCGACCAGACGTTCCCGATTTCCATCGAAGGCCAGTTGCTCGGCGGGAACAGTGACGGCAAGCCGCGGCCCACGGCCAACATGTGCTCGCCCGGCACCGAGATCGTCTACCGGCACAAGCTGTACAAGGATCACTGCCTCAATTCGAGCTCGCCGACGTTCGACGGCGAGCAGTGGGTGCGCGCGGAATTCGAGGTGCACGGCTCCGGCACGATCACGCACTACGTCAACGGCCAGCAGGTGCTCGAGTACGAGCTGCCGCAGTTCGGCGGCGGCGTGGTCGACAATTTCAACACCACCACGAAGATCGACGGGCAGCTCATCGAAGGCGGTTACATCTCGTTGCAGAGCGAGTCGCATCCCATCGACTTCCGCAAGGTGGAGCTGCTGAACCTCGCTGGCTGCATGGACAAGGCCGCGACCAACTACAAGAGCTACTACATCAAGCACGTGCCCGGCGACTGCCGGTACGCCGATGGCGTGAAACCCGCGATGCGGCGCCCCGGCGAGTACACGTTCATGCCGGATTCGCTGCCGCAACCAGCCGTGCCGGCGGGCGTGCTCGAAGGTCCGTTCGAATTCCGCAGCAGGATCATCGCCGGCACGGTGCGCCGGTACTGGATCTACGTGCCCGCGCAGTACAACCGCAAGAAGCCGCAGCCCGCCAACGTGCTGGTGTTCCAGGACGGCCAGCGAGCCACGAATCCGCAGGGCTCGCTGCGCGTGCCGCAGGCCATGGAGAATCTCATCGCCAAGGGCCAGATGCCCGTGACCATCGGCGTCTTCGTCACGCCCGGGAACCTCAGCGAAACGTATCCGACCGATCTCGGGATGAGCAATCCCAACCACCGCAAGGAAGAGTATGACGCGCTGAACGACACATATGCGCGCTTCCTCATCGAGGAATTGCTGCCGGAGGTGGCCAGGAAGTACAAGCTCACCGACGATCCGGAGAAGCGCGCCATCGGCGGCACTTCGAGCGGCGCGATCGCGGCCTTCACCGTCGCGTGGCAGCGGCCCGACTATTTCCGGCGCGTGATCAGCATGATCGGCAGCTACACCTCGATCGGCTACTCGCCGGCGACCGCCACCAGCCCGATGACCCCGGGTGGCGAGCTCTACCCCACGCTGATCCGCAAGAGTCCGATCAAGCCCATCCGCATCTATCTACAGGACGGCGAGCACGACCTCTCGAACGAGCACGGCAACTGGTTCCTGGCTAACCAGCAGATGCTCTCCGCCTTCGAATACGCCAACGCCCGGGCCGACAAGGAGGGCAAGCTCGGCGCACGTTATGAAGTGAAGCACTTCTGGGGCGACGGCGCGCATTCCGACCTCAACGGCGGCGTGCTGCTGCCCGAGATCCTCAAGTGGATCTGGACCAACGACTGAATGGGGACATTCCCCGTTTCCAGGAAACGGGGACACTGCTCCGTTCGCGATCGTGGTGCGGCCAGGCTCAGCGACCGCGCGGCTCGGGCCGAGCCTTGTAGCTGCGAACCAGCAGCCAGCGCAGCAGGCCTGGCATGTGCCGCGCCATGAAGATCAGCACCTTTCCGTGGAAGGTCACCTTCACCTCGCGCTTCCCGGCGAGTATGCCGCGCGCCATGATGCGTGCCGCCTTGTCGGTCTTCATGCGCAGCCAGTCGGGGACCGGATCCCTCGCCTGCGGATGCAATCCGCCATGGTTGTCGACGCGGCGGATGTCCGAATCGACGAAGCCGGGCGACACCAGCGTGCAGGACACGCCGCTGCCCTTGAGGTCGCCGTGCAGGGCTTCCGCCAGGGCGCGCACGCCGAACTTGCTCACGGCATAGGGTGAACCGCCGGGCGCCGAGACGTGGCCCGCGACGCTGCCCATGATGACGAACCGACCCTGTGTCGCGCGCAGCGCCTCGAACGTCTCGTGAAAGGTGCGCAGCACGCCGAAGAAGTTGGTCTCGAGCTGGCGGCGGTAGTCAGACAGCGCCAGATGCTGCGCCTTGCCGACGATGCCGAAGCCGGCGTTGGCGATGACGATGTGCGGCACGATGCGCTGCGCGGCCAGCTCGGCGACCACGCGCGCGATGTCGCCGTCGACCGTGACATCCGCATGGTGCGAGGTCGCGCGGCCGCCGGCGGCACGTATCTCGGCCGCCAGGGCCGTGAGCTGATCGATGCGCCGTGCCACCAGCGCGACGCGCAGGCCGCGTCGTGAGAACTCGCGCGCCAGCCCCGCGCCGATGCCGGAGGATGCGCCGGTGATCAGCACCGCGTTTTCGGGAATCGGGCCGCCCATGGTTCCGGGATCTTGCGGTATAAGCACCGTAGTTTGGAATGGGAGCCGCCCGAATGGCACACAATCCGTATACCCCGCCCGCGGCGCACGTCGAAGATTCGGCGCTGGCGCTGCCGCTCGATCCGGCGGGCGGCCGCGACGTGTTCAGGGCCTGCACCCTCATGTGGGTGTCGTTCGGGCTTTCAGCGCTCATCGACCTCGTCGAGATCTTCAGGTCCCTCGGCGGGCCGATCGCCGTCGTCGTGGGTACCATCATCGGAATGGCCTTCGGCGTCGGCATCGGGCTGCTCATGACCTGGTGGTTCACGTCGCGCTTGAGGCGCGGCCGAAACTGGATGCGCGTCCTGCTCACGGTGCTCGCGGTCCTGAGCATCGCCGCGACGATCCTCTTCTGGAACTGGTACCGCAGCATCGTGGTGCCGGTCTATGCCACGAACCCGGTCATGGCCGTGCTCGGCGGTCTGCAGTTCGTGTTCTGGCTGGTGTCGCTGGGGCTGCTGTACACGCCGCGTTCGAACACCTGGTTCGCGGCGATGAAGGAAGCACGTTGACGGCGGCGCCGCTCCGGACGACGCCGCCGGGCCGCGATGCCCGGCGGCGTCCACGGGATCACCGCCTCACTACCAGTAGTACAGGCTGGCCCAGGGATACGCTCCCGCGGTGACGGCGAAGTAGTAGTAGCCATCCGCCGAGCGCGTCAGCGGCAATTGTCCGCAACTGCGGGTGACACCGCCCACGGCCACGGTCCTCCCGTCGAAGTTCGAGCAACCCCAGCCATTGATGGTCGCGTTGGTGCGATAGCAGGCCGCGCCGGTGGTGTTGAAATTGCCCGTGTTGCCGGAGAACGTGATCGGATTGGCGCATGGCGTCCCCGTTCCGCCGCCACCGTTGAACGTGGCCGTGACATTGCGCGCCGCGGACATCGTCAATGCGCAATTGCCCGTGCCCGAACATGCCCCGCTCCAGCCCGCGAACGTCGAGCCTGCGGCGGCGGTTGCGGTCAGCGTCACCGACGCGCCGCTCGCGAAGTTGGCGCTGCAGGTGCCGCCGCAATTGATGCCGCCGGGCGATGAGGTCACCGTGCCGCTGCCGCTGCCCGCCTTGGCCACCGACAGCGCGAAACTGCCACCGGCCGTGGGTACGAAGGGCGAGAGGAAGTTGCCGGGGATCACGGCCTGCGCCATGCCCGGGCCCTGCCACGACACCGCCAGGTTGTCGCCGCCCGTCGCCTCCTTCTGGATGGCCTCGATGTAGTACTTCTGGCCGCCCACCAGGTTGATGGGTGCCGAACGCTGCGAGGCGAACTTGGTCCACTGCCGCGAGTCGGTCCACTCGCCGACGAAGGCGATGCGCGTGGCATTGGCCGGATTGTCATTGGTGCTCAGCAGCAGGTCGCCGGCATCGTCGCTCGCGATCCAGAACGTGTACGCGCCCGAGATCGGCGGATGGATGTAGCCCCGCACCCGCGAACCGTAGTTGTCGGCCGTATTGGTCGGCCCTTCGAACGAGGCGAGCTGCTCGCTGCCGGTCGGATTGTTCGGGTAGTTGGCGCTGGCCTTCAGGCTGGCGACCGTGTTGCCCGTCACGTTCAGCCAGTACTCACGCAGGATGGTCCCGGAACCGCCCGTGCCCTGCGGCACGAAGTTGGCGGTCACGCTGGTGTTGGCGAGGATGCGGATCACCTTGGGATTCACGGCGCCGCTGGCATCGCCGGTCCATCCCGCGAACTGGTTGCCCGAGGCGGGCGTCGCCGTGAGCGTGACGTCCGTGCCGCCCGGATAACTGCTTCCCGGTGGACTGCGCGCGATGCTGCCCGAACCATTCACGCTGGTGGTGAGGGTGTACGACTGGCCCGGATTGCCGACGCCCGAGCCACGCAGGATGGCATCCAGCACCGCCTGGTCGACGACGGCGCCGGTGTTGCGATCGAAGATGCGGAACGTGTTGCCGGTGGAAGGCGCGCCGTTGTCCCAGTAGAACGTCTTGATGCCATTGAGCGCGGCCGCGCGGTTGACGTACTCGTTCCACCAGGCGCGCGCCTCGAGACTCTTGCCGGGCCGCGTCTCCACGCCGTACTCGCCCAGGATCACCGGCACACCCTGGTCTATCCACCTGGATTTCACCTGCGCGAACAGGCCGTCGAAGTAGGCCTCGTACGCCCAGTTGCAGTTGCCGCCGGAGTCGGGGAAGGGCGCGCCCCAGTAGTTGCAGGCGCCGTTCGGGTTGATGGTGAAGTCGTACGGATCGTAGTTGTGCACCTCGACGATCAGCCGGCCGGCGATGCTGTCGGTCGGCAGGCTGAAGAAGTTGAGGCCGTGCTGGATGTTCGTGTTGTACGTCTGCACGACGAGCGTGCGCGAGGCATTGTTGCCGCCGGTGGCGCGCACCGCGTTCACGAAGGTCTGGTTGTACGACTGCTGCACGGTGATGTGCTCGCTGGTCGGCGTGCCGTAGTCCGCGTGCACTTCGTTGGTGCCCGCGAACAGCAGGTGCTGGTCGTAGGTCTTGAAGGCGTTCGCAATCTGCGTCCACAGCGCGTCCTGCCGCGCGTTCACCGCCGGCTGGTCGGCGAACGTGACGTGGTCCTGCAGCCAGCCGCCATCCCAGTGGATGTTGATGATGACGTACATGTTCTGCGCGATGGCCATGTCGACCACCTGCTTCACGCGCGTCATCCACGCCGCGGGAATCGTCGTCGAGCCGTCGGTGATGTGGCAGTTCCAGGACACCGGGATGCGGATGGCGTTGAAGCCGGCCGCCTTCACGGCATCGATCAGCGCCTGGTTCGTGGCCGGATTGCCCCAGGCGGTTTCGCCGCAGATGGCCTCGAGCGTGTTGCCGAGATTCCAGCCGAGGTTGATCTGGCTGGCGACGGCCTGTGCGGTCGGAAGAGTCTGTGAGTGCGCGGAGAAGGCGAGCGCCGCGAGCGCGAGAAACGCGCCGAGGCCGCGCCACTTCGCAGCGGAAGGTCTGCGTGACATGTGGTCCCCCTTGTGTCGATCCATCGATAACCCGGCCGCAGGGTTGAGCCCCCACTCTTCCGCCCGCCGGGACTGCGCGGTTATGCACGCACGCCGGGATCAATGCAATGCGTGTTAGTCACAACCGGTATGCTCTGACGAGAACACCTGAAGAGGTCGACATGCACTCCAGATTGCGGCAACTGCGGATCACATGCGCGTCGAGCCTGTCTCGTATCGCAGCTCGCAGGACAACGACAGTCCTGTTCCTGGCAATGCTGATGTCCTGCTGCGCCATCGACGCGAACGCTGCGAGCTTCAGCATCGTCGGCGCGGCCGAGTCACCGCAGGCGGGCTATGCCGCGCGCCGCCTGCGCGATGCGCTCGAGAGCCGTGGTGTCATGCCGGACCGCGGTGAGAACGCGGTGTTCGAATTGCGCATCCAGCCCGAGCTCGGCGCCGAGGCCTTCTCGATCGCGCGCCAGGATCGCCGGTTCCGGGTGAGCGGTGGCGATGCGCGTGGGCTCATCTACGGCGCGCTGGCCCTGCGCGAGCAGCTCCTCGATGGCATCCCGCTCGATGCCATCGCGGCGACGTCGGCGCGCCCGGCGCTGGCCTTCCGCGGCATCAAGTTCAACACCCCTTGGGATTCCTACCGGCCGAGCTCGGCGCTGGACCAGCACTACCACACGGTGCGCGACCTGAAATTCTGGGAGCGCTTCCTCGACATGATGGTCGAGAACCGGTTCAACGCCATCTCGCTCTGGTCGCTGCATCCGTTCACTTACATGATCCGGCCGAAGAACTTTCCGGAAGCCAGCAAGTGGACGCCCGCGCAGTTCGGGGAGTGGCGGCACCTGTACCAGGAGATCTTCCGCATGGCCAAGGAGCGCGGCCTCGACACCTACGTGGTGTTCTGGAGCATCTTCGTGAGCGAGGAGTTCTCCAGGGCGCATGGCGTGGCGAAGGAGAACTTCTACCCGCACTACTACGGCAACGGCGACACCTCGGACATCACGAAGCGCTACCTGCGCGAGAGCGTGACGCAGATGCTCGAGGAATACCCGGAGCTCGACGGCATCGGCGTCTCGCATGGCGAGGGCATGGGCGGCATGACGCCGCTGCAGCGCCAGCAGTTCGTCGACGAGGTGTACATCGCCGGCGCGCTGGCGGCGAAACGCGCCACGCCGGTGAAGCTGATCCATCGCGTGCCGTTCTCGTCGGGATTGTCCTCGGGCCCCGGCGTCAGCACGGACGTGGAACGCATCACGCGCACCGCGATGGAGAAGCTCGGCGATGAGTTCGCGGGACCGATCTGGGTCGAGATGAAGTTCAACTGGTCGCACGGCCATTCCACGCCCAAGCTGATCAAGGTGCATGGCGGCAAGTTGGGCACCACCTACTTCGATCCGCTGCCTTCCAACTACCGCATCGTCTGGCAGGTGCGCAACGAGGACTTCTTCGCGCTGCGCTGGGGCGTGCCGGATTTCATCCGCGCACACATCGCGCGGAATGGTCGCGAGGCCTATGTCGGCGGATATTTCGTGGGCTCGGAAACCTACATTCCGGCGCTCGACTACTTCACGGCCGTCGACCGGCCCGTCGACTGGAAATACGCCTTCGAGCGGCAGTGGCTGTTCTACGAGCTCTGGGGACGGCTGCTGTATGACCCCGCCACGCCGGACGCCGTCTTCGAAGCGGATTTCAGGCGACGTTACGGTGCGCGCGCGCAGCCACTGTTGCAGGCGTACGCGCTCGCCTCGAACACGCAGATGCGCCTCGCCTCGCTCTACGACTCGCGCTGGGACTTCACCTTGTACGGCGAGGGTTTCCTGGCGCTGCAGGGCGAGGAGACGCGCTACATCGGCGTCGAGGCGCTGATCCGCCAGCCCACGCTGGATCCCGACTACGTCCCGGTGGCCGACTACGTGAAGACCTTGCTTGCCGGCGGCGCATATGCGCCCGAGCGCATCACGCCGCCGCGGCTCGCCGATGCCCTGGAACACGATTGCCGGGCGGCGCTGGCGCTGGTGGAATCCATCGACACGCGCGGCAGCGCCTCGCTCATGTATGAAGTCGCCGACGTGCGCACCTGGAGCCACCTCGGGCTGCACCTCGCCGAGAAGCTGCGCGGCGCGGTGGCGCTCGAGACGTTTCGCGCGACCGGCGACGCCGGGCACAGGAAGGCGGCGATCTCCCGCCTGCAACGCGCGCTCGCCGAATGGGACCAGGTGATCCGCATCACCCGACCTATCTACAAGGACATGAAGCTCGCGCACTACAACGGCAACTCGTTCGAGGCCAATCCGCACAACCTGTTCCACTGGGCGCTGATCCGCGGCGAAGTGGCCGAGGACGTCGAAGTGGCGCGGCGCGCCACGCCGGTGAAACCCTGACGAGTCGGCGAATTCCGGCAGCCGTTGCACGCCACCGCCGCTGATCGGGCGCGATGGCTCATGGTTAACCTCGGCAGCAGCCCCGAGGAGTCCATCATGGCCAGCTCGAAACAGTCCGCCGCCGCCCGTCGCAATGTGAAGAAGGCAGCCGCCGCGGCCAAGCGCAAGCGCACGATCACCAAGCTGCCAAAGCGCACGCGTCGCGCGCTCGGCAAACAGGCGGCCAAGGTGGCGCGCCACAAGTCGCGTTCCCGCTGAGCCTGGCGGCTCGATGGACCAGGCGGTACGACCCTCGCTGACGCCGGCCGCGCGGCGCTGCCGCCGCAAGTTCCTCGACTATTTTCCCGGCGGCTTCCACGACGCGGATTACCTCGACCTGGAACGCGACTACAAGCTGCAGACACATCGGCGCTGGCAGGAGGCTCTGGGAGCACCGGAGTTCCGTCGCCTGATCGCGGCCGGCGAATTCGCCGAGATTGCCGCGCGCGCCATCCGCGTCGAGCAACGCTCGCGCCACAGCATGATCTTCTCGTTCGAGAAGATGGCTTTGCGCGATGCGGTGCGTTCACCCGCGGGCGCGCGTGACTTCGCCACCGGCTTGTTCGAGCTGCTCCACGGCCGCGGTGCGCTCGCGCGCCGCTTCGAGCGCTGGATTGACGTGGTGGCGGCGCTTCCGCGCCGGCAGACGCGCGTGCTGACCTGGCCGCTCGTGACGGTGTTCGGCTTCATCGCGCAACCGGACCGGCACATCTTTCTCAAGCCCACGGTCACGCGCGCCGCGGCGCGCGCCTATGGCTTCGAATTCGACTACGCCTCCCGCCCGAGCTGGCGCGTGTACGAATCGTTGCTGAGCTTCGGTGCGCGGGTCCTGCACGACACGGCGGACCTCGAGCCCCGCGACATGATCGACGCGCAGTCGTTCATCTGGGTGCAGGGCTCCGACGAGTATTGAAACTGCCCCGAGGTCCGCGGGTCATCCTGACCCGCGGACCCCTTGCTTCGCCGATCGCGTCCCTGCGATCAGAGCGAGTCGAGGAAAGCCAGTACCTGGTCCTTCTGGCTGGCACTCAACGCGTCGTAGGCGCTCCTCACCGTGGCGGCCTGCCCCGCGTGGCGGGCGATCGCCTCCTGCCGGGTGAAAGACAGCCCGTCGTGCATGAGACGGTTGCGCGTGCGCAATCCCCACGGCGGCGCCGTGCGGATCTGCGCCGCCGTACCCGCGAACTCCGCGCCCGGCAGCACGGGGACACCGTCACCGGTGCCGATGTCGTGCAACAGGAAGTCGCTGTACGGGTGGATGATCTTGTTGCCCACCGCGTCCCGCACGCGCAACGCCCCGCCGTTGATGCGCGTGCCCGGCGCCGCGGTTCGCAGCGTCGCCACGTGGCAGGCGGCGCAACCCACCTGCGCGAACAGCGCCTCGCCGGCGCGCACCTGCGCGTCGATCGGTCCGCGCGGGGGTGCCTTGGTGGAGCGCATGAAGTTCGCGAAGGCGCGTACGTCCTCGCCGTCGTCCTCGGGATCCCGCACCGGGTCGAAACGTGTGCCGAACCCGACGAAGCGGCCGAGCGAAGTGTTCTCCTCGGGCAGCAGCGGCGTCGTGATGCCCATCTCGTTCAGATAGGCGTCGGCGGCGAACGACTCCAGGCTCGCATGCTGGCTCTTCCAGCCGAAGCGGCCGATGCGCGGCGCATTGTTCGCTTCGAGCACCGCCACCTCGAGCGCCGTGCCGCGGATCGACGCCGGCTGCGCGTTGCGGATGGCGATCAGCGTGTCATTCGGAATGGCCTCGATGAAGCCCGCGCCGAGCGTGTTGGTCGATATGCGCAGCGTGCTGATGCTGTCCTCGAAGGGCACGCGCTCGAAGATGTCGGCATGCGTCGAGCGCGACTGGATCAGCGAACCACCCACCGACTCCACGAACTGCAAGAGATCCATGCGCCCGGTGCGATGCTCGGCCACCTGGCTGGCGCCGCCGGTCACGATGTTCTGGTGGCATTCGCGGCAGGACTGCGCATTGAACGTGGGCCCGAGCCCATCCACGACCCTTTCCACCTCCTCGAAGATGAAGCGGTTGTCGTTGAACGACCTCAGCGCCACCACCGTATCCTCGTCCAGAGTCTCGAATGTGGGTCCCTGCGGGTCGAAGCCATTCGTGCGGTTGTCGAAGCCCGCCGGCGCCTCGCGGAAGATTCCGCGGGAGATGGGCTCCGGCGTCACCGCCTGCGCGTCGGCTGCGGTGGTGGCCGCCTCCGGTGCGGTCGTCTCCGGATCGACGCGCAACGTCGAGTGCGTGAAGCGGCTGGATTCGCCGTTCGGCACGGCCATCTGCGGCGCGGCAAGTTCCGCGGCACCGGCCATCGTGAGCGTGAGCGCGGCCGACGCCGCGTACGTAGTTAGACCCCGTCTGCGTGATTTCATGTGTGCTCCCTTCCCTAGGAGTGTGTGATCGTGGCGCCACCGCGGGCGGTGGCGTGCTTCCCTTGTCGGCGCGACCATGCGCGCCCGGCGGCGTCGGATCAAACTGACGCCAGCAGCGGACATCGCCTGCACGCAACAGTGGTGGGCTTTAGGGCACAGATCCCGCAGAGAGAAGCTGCAGCGCGCGCCTCGCTGCGAAATGCCGATAACTCTCGACGACGAATGCGCGCAGCTCGCGCGCGTTGACGCCCCCGGACAGGTCGAGGGACATCCAGCCCTTGTTGCCGGTGTAAGGCGGGATCGAGAAGCGCGGATCCATTTCCAGCGGACCCTGCCGCTCGATGCCGGTCCAGAACTGCACGGCCAATCCCTTGCCGTGGTCATGCAACAACACGAAGCTGGCCTTGCGCGTGCGCCAGGCGATGGAACCCATCTGCCGGGCTTCCTCGGTTTCGGGCAGCTCGCGGCAAATGGCCCGAAGCGCGGCGATGGCCTTCCGCGCCCGCGGGGCGAGCATGCGGTCGATCTCCGCCGGCTTCATTTTCCGCGTTGGCGCGGCGATCGTGGGCGGGGCGGACACCCGCGCCGCGAGCCCGGCAGGCGAACTGTTCACGTAAGCCATGTGCGCGAGCTCACATACCCGTCGCCACGCGACGCCCTTGTTGAGCTCCACCGCGATCCAGCCGCTGGACCCCACGTACGGCGGCTTGTAGACGTGCGGCAGGGCCAGCAGGCGCGATTGCTCCATCGCCGGCGTGTTCAGCCACAGGCCCACATGCCCGTCGCCGTGGTGGTTCAGCGCCCACACGGCGAATACCCTGCCCTTGCGGGCCCGGTAGTTAGGCGAACCGTGCGACTCGAACTCCTCGACCTCCGGGAACGCGAGGCACAGCTCACGTACCGCAGCGCAGATCCGCCGTCCTTCAGCCATCGCACCCCTTCAACTGGTTTTCGGGGTAGCCCTTGCCGAAGTTGAACACGAACACGGGGCCGAGCTCGATGACCTGTCTGGCGGTGGCCAGGTGGATGGAGACGCTGCTCTTGGGCAGGGTCGCGCCGGCCACGCGATGCGCGCAGTAGCTGGCCCACTCCTGCGTGATGCCCGAGGTCATGTCCATGGTCGCATTCCACGGCGGCGCATTGGCCTGGATGCGCGCCGTCAGCGTGCTGCCACCCTCGGCGGGCTCGGCGGCGCGGGCATAGAACATCAGCATGATGACGTCGCCTTCATTGATGGCGCCATTGACGGGCGAGCTCGCCTGCACGTCCCAGGGATTCGCCCCTTTGTTGGCCTTGATGCGGTAGGCGTACCCGCCGGGAATCCCCTCGGCCTTGACCTGCTTGGGCTTCGGCTTGTCCGGAATGACGTTCCAGACGCCGTTCGAGTCGTTGTTGATGGTTTTGGCCCAGATGTCCTCTTCGGCCACGACCACCGTGCCGAAGGCGAATCCCGCGAGCAGCAACGTCCAGAATTTCATGCGTCAACCCCCTGTTGCACGCATCCCTGCGATGTCGTCTTCTTGATCAGCTCTTCAGATAGACCGCGAAGAAATCGAGCGTGCGTTGCCAGGCGAGTCTGGCGGCCGCCTCGTCATAGCGCGCCGCGCTCGAATCGTTGTGGAAACCGTGTTGCGTACCCGGGTACATGTTCAGGCTGTAGGGCACGCCCACCGCGTCGAGCGCGGCACGGAAGTCGGCGATGCCGGCATTGACGCGCTCGTCGGTGCCGGCGTAGTGCAGCAGCACGGGTACCTTGAGCCGGCGGGTTTCCTCCGCCGAAAGTTGCCGGCCATAGAAGGCGACGGCGCAGTTCACGCCCACGGCCTCGATGGCCGCGCGCAATGCGAGACCGCCGCCATAGCAGAAACCCACCACGCCGATCTTGCCATTGCTGCTGGGATCGGCCGCGAGCCACGGCACCGCGGCCAGCACGTCGCTGGCGATGCGCGCGCCGTCGGTCCTGGCGAACAGGTCGCGCGCCGCCTCCTGGTCCGCGGGCGCCCCGCCCGCGACCGACAATCCATCCGGCGCGATGGCCAGGTAACCGGCGAGCGCCGTACGCCGCGCCACGTCTTCGATGTGCTCGTTGAGTCCGCGGTTCTCGTGGATCACGAGCACGCCGGCGACCCGATCGGAACGTCCGAGCCTGCGCGGGCGCGCCACGTACGCCTTGACCGGCCCATTGGGCCCGTTGAATTCGAGCTTCTCGCAGCGCAGGCGCTTGTCGTCGGGCTCGGTCTGGCGTGCCTGGGCGTAGTTAGGCTCGAGTACCGCGAGCGCGGTCATGGCCGCGGCGGCGCCCCCCGCCATCTGCGTGAGGCGACCGATGAAATCCCGCCTCGGCAGCGCCGTATGCACGTACTCGTTGTAGAGCTCGATGATGCGGCGGTCGACGGTCATGCTCGGTTCTCCCCGGCTACTCCCAGTAGACGTGCTTCGGCATCTGCGACAGCGGTACGCAGCCGTGGTACGCAGTCGGGACCGGAACGTACTCCATATTTTCGGTGATGCCCACCTTCGATGTGAAATAGCCCAGCAGCGCGAGCTCACGGACCATCAGGATGAAGGGCTGCGGGGCCCGCTCGCCGGCGAGTGCCGCATCGAGCGCCTGCCTGACGAAGGCGGTGCGTGCCGGCGCGTCCTGTTGCAGGAACGGCCCGCCCGACGCCTTCGCCGCCGCGTCGAACTGCGCGAGGCCGGTCGCGAAGCGCTGCTGCTCGTCGCGGGGATACAAGCCACCGAGCGCGAGATCGATGAACGCGGGCACGCCGGCTTCCCGGGCCCCGGCCGTGTCGGTCTTCGGGATCATGACTTCGACGATCTCGGCCAGCAGCGCCATCTGCGCGGCATCGAGAATCCTGGGCGCTGCCGCCGGCGTATCCGCCGACTCCTGCCTGGCCGAGCAGCCCTGCAGGACGGCGAGCGCCGCGGGCGCGGAGATCGCACCGCCCAACAACCACGCGGCGCGACGCAGGATCTCGCGCCGCTGGCACATTTGCGGAGAGTCCTTCTCTTCGGCGCGAAGCTGGCTCATAGGTTGCCCTTCTTCAGTTCGTCGACGGCGTGGTTCGCGGCGCGCGCGGTGAACGCCATGTACGTGAGCGACGGGTTCTGGCAGCCCGAGGACACCATGAAGGAGCCGTCGGTCACGTACACGTTCTTGCAGGCGTGGACCTGGTTGTACTTGTTGAGCACGGATTTTTTCGGATCCGTGCCCATGCGCGCCGTGCCCATCTCGTGGATGCTGTTGCCGACGTGGTAGTCGTCGCTGTTCACCTTGATGTTCTTGAACCCCGCCGCCTCGAGCATCTCGGCGGCGTCGTTGCGCATGTCCTCCTGCATCTTGAGCTCGTTCTCGCGCACCACGGCGTCCACGACCAGCAGCGGCAGTCCGTGCTTGTCCTTGCGGCTGCGGTCCAGCCGCAGGTGGTTGCGATGGTCCGGCAGTATCTCGCCGAAGGGCGACATGCCGATGGTCCAGGGACCCGGCTCCTTGAACGCGGCTTTCAGGTCCGCACCCATCAACGAGCTGTCGTTGAAGCGGCCATAGCCCGAGCGCGAGGCACGGCCCTGGTAGCCGAAGCCGCGCAGGTAGCCGCGCTTGTCCTTGCCGACGTTGCGATAGCGCGGAATGTAGAACCCATTGGGCCGGCGGCCGGTATAGGCCACGTCGAGATAGCCTTCCACCTGCGCACTCGATCCGCCGGGCTTGTTGTGATCCATGATGTTGTGGCCGAGCTCGCCGGAGTCGTTGCCGAAGCCATCCGGGAAACGACTCGAGGTCGAGTTCAGCATGATGTACGCCGAGGCCAGCGCCGAGGCGCACAGGAAGATGACCTTGGCGAAGTACTCGGTCTGCGTGCCGCTGTTCGCGTCCAGCACCCGCACGCCGGTGGCCCTGCCCCGATCGTTGTCGTAGATGATCTCGTAGACGATCTTGTCGGGCAGCAAGGTCATGTTGCCGGTGCGCTCGGCGGAAGGCAGGGTCGCCGAGACACTGCTGAAGTAGCCACCGTACGGACAACCCCGGATGCACAGGTTGCGCGCCTGGCAGGTGCCGCGCTGCGGGCTTTCGTTGTGCGTGAGCGGCGCGGTGAGATTCGCCGTGCGACCGATGATGAGGCGGCGGCCGAGCTTGTCGGCGAGGCGCTTCTGGAAATCGATCTCGACGCAATTCAGATCGTGCGGCGGCAGGAATTTCCCGTCCGGCAGTTGCGGCAGGCCTTCGAGGCTGCCGCTGATGCCGGCGAAGATTTCGGCCTTGTCGTACCAGGGCGCGATCTCCTCGTAGCTCACCGGCCAGGGTATGGCCACACCCTCCCGAGCGTTTCCCTCGAAATCCATCGGACTGAAGCGATAGCTCTGGCGCGCCCAGTGCATCGAGCGCCCGCCGACGTGGTATGCGCGCAGCCAGTCGAAGGGCTGTGCTTCGACATAGGGATTCTCGAGATCGTCGGTGAACCAGATCTCGTTGGCGGGTGTGGGGTAGCCGGTGCGCGACCAGACATATTTGCGGCGGCGGGTTTCCTGCGTGATGCGATTGCCGTAGGGCAGGTCCCAGGGATCCTGGGTGGCGGTGGGGTATTCGCCGTGCCTGACCATGTGCCCGCGCTCGAGCACCAGTGTCTTGAGGCCTTTTTCCGTGAGTTCCTTCGCCGCCCAGCCGCCGCTCATTCCCGAACCGACGACGATCGCATCAAACGAATTCGAATCCATGTTCTACTTGCACCCCCGCCCAATGGCGCGGCAATTATGGACTACTTGCGCGTTCTTCTGGTTCCGTTCAGTCCGACCAGCCTGATCCTCGCGGCGGTGTTCGCCGTGTTGTTCACCATCTTCGACATCGGCGGCCTGTACGGCCTGCTCGCCTCGCTGATCGCGCAGATCTGGATCGTCAAGTACTGCTACGTGCTCATCGAGCATCTCGCCGACGGCGCGCCCGAGCCGCCGGTGATGTCCAGCGACATGCTGAGCCCCTTCGAGGTCCGGCCCTGGGTGCAGCTCGGCATCGTGATCGGCGGTGCGCTGCTGTGCCAGGCCATCGGCGGCAATGCGGGCATCGTGCTCTGCGTGCTGCTGCTGCTGCTGCTGCCCGCGTCCATCGCCGTGCTCGGCGTGGGTGAGCCCTTCTATCAGGCCGTCAATCCGCTGATGCTGTTCCGGCTGGTGCGCGGACTCGGGCCGTATTACCTGCTGATCCTGGCATCGATCCCGGTGTATCTCGGCATTCTCCGGTTGCTCGAGCGCGCGGGCAGCTGGGCCATCGTTTCGCATGCCGCGACCATCCTCAGCGAAATCTCGTTCTTCGGTCTGATCGGCGGCAGCCTCTATCTGCGCCGCCGGCAACTGGGCATCGAACCCAGCCGCAGCCCGGAGCGCACGGCCGCGCGCGAGGAAGCCGAACGCGTCAAGCTGCGCGCGCGCATGCTCGATGACGTTTTCCAGCAGGTGCGCATCGGCAAACACGTGGAGGCCACGCGCCCGCTCGCGCAATGGCTGAGCGGGCTCGATGGCGACACCGCGGCGCGCGATGCGCGCTTCATCGCCGCGCAGGTAGTTCGATGGGATCTCCCCGCCAGCCTGAACACGGTCGGCAGCACGCTGATCCGGCACCTGCTGCGCGCCGGCCGGCCCGACGCGGCGCTCGCCGTGTTCGAGGACCTGCGCCGGCATTCCGCCACGCTCACGCTGGATTCGCCCGACGACCTGCGCGTGCTCGTCGAGTACGCCGAAAGCACCGGGCGCGGGCAGCTGGCGGCTGCGATGCGGCTCGAGACGCCGGTGTTCCACCCGCGGCGCTAGGCGATGTGACAAGTGTCAGGGGACCCTGCTGACAGGCAGGACTTAGCCCCGGGGCCGGCGGCGGGACATGATCCGTGCATCGGAGGTCTCCATGTCCACACTCGCAAGCCTCGACGACGCGCACAAGAAGTACGGCAAGATCGCGGCGCTCGACGGCTTCAATCTCTCGGTCAAGCGCGGCGAACTGCTCGCGCTGCTCGGCCCGAACGGCGCGGGCAAGTCCACGGCCATCTCGATCCTGCTCGGCCTGCAGCGGCCGGATCGCGGGATGGCGAAGCTGTTCGGCGAGGATCCGCAGTCCATCGATGCGCGGCGGCGGATCGGTGTGATGATGCAGGAGATCAACATGTCTCCGGTGATGCGGCCGCGCGAGTTCATCGCGCAGACCGCGAGCTACTACCCCAGCCCCTACGACACCCCGCTGGTGATCAAGCGCCTCGGCATCGAGAGCCTGGCGGATCGTGCCTACGGCAAACTCTCCGGCGGCCAGAAGCGCCAGGTGCAGTTCGCCATGGCGATCTGCGGGCGGCCCGAACTGCTGTTCCTCGATGAGCCCACGGTCGGCCTCGACGTCCAGGCACGCGAGGCGCTCTGGAAGGTGCTGCGCGAACTGATCCACGAAGGTTGCTCCATCATCCTGACCACTCACTACCTCGAGGAAGCCGAGGCGCTGGCCGATCGGGTGGCGGTGATGACTCATGGCAAGCTGGTCGCGGGCGGCACGGTCGACGAGATCCGCGGCTACGTTTCGCGCAAGAGCATCTTCTGCCGCAGCGAGCTGCCGTTGGACACGATCAGAGCGTGGGCCGACGTGCTGCAGGTCAGCGAGGAATCCGGCCGCCGCCAGATCGTGACGCGCGACGCGGAGGCGGTGCTGCGCCGGCTGCTGGACGCCGATGCGCGCGTGCGCGACATCGAGGTGCGCCGCGCCGGCCTGGCCGAGGCCTTCCAGGAAATCACCAGCGCCAATGCCGCCGACAAGGCGGGGAGCCTGCAATGAGCGCCGCCCATGCATCCATGAACCGCGCGCGCGTGCTCGCGGCCTATCTCGGCGACATCCGCTTCGAGCTCGTGAAGATGAGCCGCACGCCGGCCTTCGCGATCCCGACCTTGCTCTTTCCGCTCATCTTCTTCCTGCTGTTCGGGGTGCTGATGGGCAGCGCGCGCGGCAATGCCGACATGTCGCTGTTCGCCTTCGTCTCGTACGGCGTGTTCGGCAGCATCGCGCCTGGCCTGTTCGGCTTCGGTGTGTCGCTGGCGTTCGAGCGCGAGCAGGGCATGCTGGTGTTCCGCCAGGCGATCCCGATGCCGTCCGGATCCTATCTACTGGCGCGCATGGTCATGGCCATGATCTTCGTGGCCCTCGTGTCGCTGCTGATGATCGTCATGGCCGTGACGCTGGCCCACGTGCCGCTGACCTTCACGAAGGCCGCATCGGTGTTCTTCATCAACGTGTTCGGCGTACTGCCTTTCTGCGCCATCGGCCTGTTCGTCGGCTCCCTGGTCTCCGGCCAGGCAGCCCCGGCCATCGTGAACCTCATCTACATCCCGATGTCGTTCCTGTCGGGGCTGTGGATCCCGATGCAGTTCCTGCCGAAGACCATCCAGCAACTGGCACCGGTCTGGCCGGCTCACCACCTCGTGCAGCTGTCACTGAATGCCGTCGGGGCGCCGCACCTGGGTGAAACGGGAGTCCACGTGGCCGCACTGGTCGGGGTGACCATTCTGTTCTTCAGCCTCGCGGTGCGCCGGCTGGGTGGCAGCGGCATTCGCCTGCTCGGCACGGCTCGCGGCGGCCTGGTCTTTCCACTCCGGCGGGCGTTGAACCTCGGCGTGCTCTGGGGCGCCGTCGGGCTCGTCATCACCGGTGCGCTGGGCGGAAACGCCCCGCACGCCGCCGCCAAAACCGCGGCCACGTCGAATGGTGCGGAGGAATCGGTCCCGGATGCTTCCGGTTCCGCCGCCCCGCTCGGCGTGGCCGCGCCCGACACGGCCGTCATCGCGGATTTCGACGCGGGCAGCGCCAGGGCAGCCTACGGCCTCGGCTTCAGCGCGTCCGACGACAAGATGCGCGGCGGCAACTCCAGCGTGACGCAGAAAATCGTCGACGGCGGCGCGGCAAATTCGCGCTCCGCGCTCGAGGTCTCGGGCGAAGTGGGCACGGCGATCCAGTACCCGTTTGCCGGCACGTCGCTCCTGCCGAATGGAACGCCCGGCGCGGCTTTCGCCAATCAGGGCTACATGGATTTCTCGAAGAAGCAGACCCTGCGCTTCTTCGCGCGCGGTGACGGCCACAATTACACCGTGCTGCTCATGGGGCCTGCGCTGGACACCATCCCCGCCATGTACAGCTTCACGCCGGGCGAGAACTGGCAGGAGGTCAGCGTGCCGCTGCAGCAGATGGGCGCGCTCGACATAAAGCGCGTCAAGCTCATCAGCTTCGGCTCGATGAGCCCGGGGCCGTTCCGTTTCGAGATCGACGACGTGCGCGTCGAATGAACCGGAGTTAGGATTTCGCCGCATGTTTCCCCGGCAGCTGATCGCCAACATCCGCGAACCGCCGCCGACCTCGCTGGTCGGCTACATGCTGCGTCACGAAGGCCGCTTCATGCGCAACATGCCCTTCGTGATCCTGATCAACCTCGGCTGGATCTGGGTCTGGCCGCTGATCGGCCGCGAGTCGCTCCTGCGGGTGATGCTGCCCACGCTGATCGCCACGCTGATCTTCGTGTACCTGCATCTGTGCACGTATTTCTACGGCGGGCCGGCGCGGGTCCGCGTGCGCTACATCGCCGGCGAGTACCTGCTCGGCTACGCGCTCGCGCCGTTCAATCTCTCGGGACTGGGCTTCCTGATCTTCGCGTTCTTCGTGACCGCGTTCTCGATGTCGCTGCGGCAGGCGCGCTACGTGATCTTCGCCAGCATCGTGCTGTTCGCCATCGAGACCATCCTGCTCCACCAGAGCTGGCAGTCCCTGGCCTACGTGATGACGCCGGCCATCCTGCTCGCCATCTCGGCGTTGTACACGGCGTACACGGGGCAGCAGCAGATGGCGCTCCGGCGCAGCAACGACGAGGTCATGCGGCTCGCGGCGCTCGCCGAGCGCGAGCGCATCGGGCGCGACCTGCACGACCTGCTCGGTCATACGCTGTCCGTGATCGCGCTCAAGTCGGAGCTGGCGCGCAAGCTCATCGATCGCGATCTCGGTTGCGCGCGCAAGGAGATCGGCGAGGTGGAACGGGTGGCGCGCGAGGCCCTCTCGCAGGTGCGCAATGCGATCTCCGGGATCCGCAGCACCGCGCTGCCGGCGGAAATCGTCGCGGCCACCGCGTTGCTGGAAGCTCAGGGACTGGTCGTCAAATGCGAGACCGAGAACGTGAAGCTGCCGCACGATCGGGAGACCGCGCTGGCGTTGTCGCTGCGCGAGGCGGCCACCAACGTGCGGCGCCATGCGGGCGCCAAGGGCGTGACCATCCGCGTGCGCAAGGAACCGGCCGCGGTGACGGTCGAAGTCGCCGATGATGGACGGGGTGGGAGCATCGTCCCGGGCAATGGGCTCAATGGCATGCGCGAGCGCCTCGGCACGGTGGGCGGCACGCTCACGCTCGAGTCCAACGAGAACGGCGGCACGCTGCTGCGGGCGTCGGTGCCCGTGGCGGCATA
>DASTRL010000061.1:0-2337 GCA_035761265.1 Steroidobacteraceae bacterium | reverse complement strand
CATGCCGCTGATGGTCGACATCGACACCGGCTGGGGCGGCGCCTTCAACATCGCGCGCACGATCCGCTCGTTCATCAACGTGGGCGTGGCGGCGGTGCACATCGAGGATCAGGTGGGGCAGAAGCGCTGCGGCCATCGCCCGGGCAAGGAAGTGGTGTCCAAGGGCGAGATGGTCGATCGGGTGAAGGCCGCGGTCGATGCGCGCACCGATGCGGGTTTCGTGATCATGGCGCGTACCGATGCGGCCGCGGTCGAAGGCATCGACGCGGCGATCGAGCGCGCCTGCGCCTATGTCGAGGCGGGCGCGGACATGATCTTCCCCGAGGCGATGAAGACGCTGGACGACTATCGCCGGTTCAAGGCGGCGGTGAAGGTACCGATCCTGGCCAACCTCACCGAGTTCGGCTCCACGCCGTTCTTCACCACCGACGAGCTGCGCAGCGCCAACGTGGACATTGCGCTGTACTGCTGCGGCGCCTACCGCGCCATGAACAAGGCCGCGCTGAATTTCTACGAGACGGTGCGCCGCGAAGGCACCCAGAAGAACCTCATCGACACGCTGCAGACGCGCGCCGAGCTGTACGACTTTCTCGGCTATCACGCCTACGAGGACAAGCTCGACGCGCTGTTCGCCAAGGACTGACCACGACCACCGCAGGAGCCCGCTAGCGGGCTCCTGCAGGCAACGACATGCCGGGCCGCAAGGTCCACGCCATTTGCACCAGGAGATCCACCATGACCGAGCAAACCCTGCCCAAGCCGAAGAAATCCGTCGCGCTGTCCGGCGTTGCCGCTGGCAACACCGCGCTGTGCACGGTCGGGCGCAGCGGCAACGATCTGCACTACCGCGGCTATGACATCCACGACCTGGCGGCCAAGGGCTGCTTCGAGGAAGTGGCGCACCTGCTGGTGTACGGCGTGCTGCCCAACTGGACCGAGCTGCAGAACTACAAGGCCCGCCTGAAGCGCCTGCGCGGCCTGCCCGCACCGGTGAAAGGCGCGCTGGAACTGCTGCCGGCCTCGACCCATCCGATGGACGTGCTGCGCACCGGCTGCTCGATGCTAGGTACCGTGCTGCCGGAGAAGGAAGACCACAACCTGGCCGGCGCACGCGACATCGCCGACCGCCTGATGGCCAGCTTCGGCTCGATGCTGCTGTACTGGTATCACTTCAGCCACAACGGCAAGCGCATCGAGACCGAGACCGAGGACGACTCGATCGCCGCACACTTCCTGCACCTGCTGCATGGCAAGAAGCCCAGCGACCTGCACGCGCATTCGCTGGACAAGTCGCTGGTGCTGTACGCCGAGCATGAGTTCAACGCGTCCACCTTCACCGCGCGCGTGATCGCCGGCACCGGCTCGGACATGTACTCGGCGATTACCGGCGCGATCGGCGCGCTGCGCGGTCCCAAGCACGGCGGCGCCAACGAGGTGGCGATGGAGATCATCGCGCGCTATCGCAGCGCGGCCGATGCGGAGGCCGATATCCGCGCCCGCGTCGAGCGCAAGGAGATCATCATCGGCTTCGGCCACCCGGTGTACACGGTGTCCGATCCGCGCAACGAGATCATCAAGGAGATCTCGCGCAAGCTCTGCACCGAGGGCGGCAACCCGACGCTGTTCGACGTCTCCGAGCGCATCGAGAAGCTGATGTGGGACGCCAAGAAGATGTTCCCCAACCTCGATTGGTACTCGGCCAGCGCGTATCACATGATGGGCGTGCCGACCGCCATGTTCACGCCGCTGTTCGTGATCGCCCGCACCTCCGGCTGGAGCGCGCACGTGATCGAGCAGCGCCAGGACGGCAAGATCATTCGCCCCAGCGCGAACTACACCGGTCCGGAAGACCAGACCTACGTGCCGATCGACAAGCGCTGAGGTGCATGCGCCCACCCGCCGGGTGGGCGCCTCTGTGGCGAGGATCCAGGCATGGCATCAGTGCACGACAGGTTCCAGCTCTGGTTCCCCGATCCGTCATGGGGCCCTTCGAGCTATTCGCATTGGGGAATCAACCTGGCCGTCGTCACGGTGACCGTGGTTGCCGTGGCGGTGTGCGTGATCCTGCATTACGAAGGGCTTTCGCTGCTGTCGCGCAAGCTGGGGCGCTTCGCCCAGCATGAGGGCCATCCTCGCCGGAGGGTGCTCTACGGCATCTTCGGCGTGCTGACCGTGCACGTGATCGAGATCTGGATCTTCGGGCTCGCGTTCTACCTGCTGCAGGTTTCCGACCCCGCATTCGGGGAGATTCGTGGCATCACGGCCAGCTCGCTGGTCGATCATGTCTACTTCTCCGCGGTGACGTTCACCACGGTCGGCTTCGGCGACGTGATTCCC
>DASTRL010000060.1:0-5873 GCA_035761265.1 Steroidobacteraceae bacterium | reverse complement strand
CGATGGTCGCGTCCCAGAAGCCGAACGGCTTCTCCGGGGTGCCCGCACCGCGCAGCGGCGCCTCGGCATTGTTCTGCAACATCGGAGTTTCGCTCGCCGGGTCGTAGCGCCGGCCGGCTTCGAGCATGAGCACGCGGGCACCTTCCATGGTCAGCGTGTAGGCCGTCTGGCCGCCTCCGGCGCCGGAGCCCACGACGATTACGTCATATGTGTTCTTGTCCGCGTCTGCGCTGCTGATGAACGGCATGGGCGCCGATTGTAGGGTGCTGCCGCGGGGCGTCATAGACACAGGCTATGCCGGCCTCGGATACCCTGCCGCGCAACACTACTCGACCGGCGCATGGCCGGCTTCATCGCCACGTGAGCGCCACTTTCACCCGACGTCAAATCCTCCAGTCCGCGGGCGCCGCCGTGTTGCCGCTGTCGCTGCTCGGCTGCGCGGGCGGCAAGAGCGACGGGACAGGGCCGCTGATCGTGGGAGGCTTGCCGGTCACGTGCAATCTCACGCTGCCGGTGGCCTGCGTCGGCAAGGACTCGGCCATCAAGGCGGGGATCGCGAGCAATGATTTCCGCTTCGAGTACAGCAAGTACAGCGGTTGGCCCGAGATCAAGGAATCATTGATGGCCGGCCGCATCCAGGCGGGCTATATGCTCGCGCCGCTGGTCATGGACCTGGCGGACAAGAAGATCCCGGTGAAGATCGTGTCGCTGGGTCATCGTTCGGGCGCGGTGATCATGGTGCGCCAGGATTCGCCGTACCAGAAGTTCGCAGACCTGCGGGGCAAGCGCGTCGCCATTCCGAGCCGCTTCGCCGTGGACTTCCTGTTCCTGCGCAAGATGCTGGCGCGCGAGAACATGACGCCGGACGACATCGAGATCATGGAGATGGCGCCACCGGACATGCCGGCGGCCCTGTACGCCAACGCCGTGGATGCGTATTGCACCGGCGAGCCGTTCGGCGCCGCCGCGCAGAGCGCGGGATACGCGCGTGTCTTGCGCATGACGCGCGACGAGTGGCGCAACTACATCTGCTGCTGCCTGACGGTGCGGCAGGAACTCATCGACTCCAATCGACCTCTGGTGCAGGACCTGGTGAACCAGATCCAGGGTGCCGGCGACTGGCTGGATGCGACGCATGACAACCGCAACAAGGCCGTGGCCATCGCCGCTGGCAAGGACTACTTCAACCAGGACCCGAAGATCCTGCAGTTCGTCATGGACAACCCCACGGATCGGGTGACCTACGGCGACCTGCGCATGATCCGCGAGGAGTTCGAGGATCTGATGCAGCTTTCCATCCAGGCGGGCACGATCAAGCACCCGATCCCCTACGAAACCTACATCGACGACAGTTTCGTGAAGGCCACCAAGGCCGCCACGATCCCGCTGTGACCGTGAAACCTGCGCGCCTGTTCATTGCCTTGTTGTCAGGTGTCGTGATGGCCGCGGCCGCCGCAGAGCCACCGCGGCTCGCCGCACCGCCCGCGGACCTTCTGAAGGCCGGCGTGCTCAGCCCGGCGGAGCCCGCACCGGAGCTGGCGCTGCAAGGCACCGACGGCAGGCCGCTCACGCTGGCGCGTTTCCGCGGCAAGGTGGTTCTGCTGGCCTTTGGCTTCAGCAATTGCGGCGAGGTCTGCCCGATCACGCTGGCGACGCTCGCGGGCGCGCGCAGGAAGCTCGGCGCCGAGGCCACCGACGTGCAGGTCGCTTACGTGACCGTGGACCCGGAGCGCGACACCGCGGCGCAGATGCAGAAGTTTCTCGGCAGCTTCGATCCCACCTTCCTCGGCGGCGTTGGCAGCCGCACGCAGCTCGAGGCTGCGTATCGCAGCTACGGCATCTCGGTCAACAAGATCGCGTATCCGGACGGCAGCTACACCTTCGGGCATTCGTCGTCTATCTACATGATCGACCGCACCGGCAGGCTGCGTGCCGTCATGCCGTACGGCCATCCGGTCGACGACTTCGTGCATGACCTCAAGATCCTGCTGGGTTCATGAGTCCTCGTGCGTGGTTGCTGCTTGCGCCGGTGGCCGGCGTCGCGCTCGCGGCGTTGGGCTGGGCGGGTTTCGCGCCCATCGAGGCGGGCTCGCACGAGGAAGTCTTCGAAATCCCGAAGGGCACGTACGCACGCCGGCGCGCCGGAGATCTCGTGGAAATCCTGCCGGATCACATCCGGCTCACGGTGGGACTCAACGACGTGCTGCTGATCCGCAACCTGGACGACGTGCCGCAGACCTTCGGCCCGACCATCATGATGCCGGGGCAGAGCTTCCGGCTGCCCTTTGAGCGGCCGGCCAGCTACCAATTCGTGTGCACCGCGCACGCCAGCGGACAATTGACCATCGAGGTGGAGCCGGAACCGGCGACGCCGTGGGCCAGGATCCGCTGGCGCGTGCGCGAGTGGTGGGAGAACCGCAAGGCATGAAGATGTTCAGGAATTCGGCGCCGTCGATCATCGTGCTGGCGACGCTGGTGGCGGCGTGGTGGGCCACGGTCGTGCTCACGAAGAGCGTGATCTTCCCCACGCCCTGGCAGGTGGTCACCGGCACGCTGGAACTGGCGCGCGACGGCACGCTGTGGATGCACATTGGCGCCTCGCTGTTCCGCGTGGCGGCCGGCTTCGGCATCGCGGTGCTGTTCGCGATCCCGTTGGGGTTGTGGATGGGCTGGGTGCACGGCGCCTTCGTCACGCTGAACCCGCTGTTCCAGATCCTGCGGCCGATCTCGCCGATCGCCTGGATCCCGATCGCCATCCTCTGGTTTGGCGTGGGCAACGCCTCGCCTATCTACCTGATCTTCATCGCCTCGGTGTTCCCGATGATCGTGCAGACCACGGTGGGCGTGCACACCATCGAGAAGCGCTACCTGCGCGCCGCGGAGAATTTCGGCGTGCCGCGCAGGAAGCTGTTCATGCAGGTGGTGTTCCCGGCGACGCTGCCGCAGATCATCACCGGCATGCGCATCGGCCTCGGCGTCGCCTGGCTGGTGGTGGTGGCGGCCGAGATGATCGCGCTGCGCTCGGGCCTGGGATACATGATCATCGATTCGCGCAATGCCGGTAACCGCTACGACCTCGTGATCGCCGGCATGATCATCATCGGGCTCATCGGACTGGCGCTCGACGGGATCATGCGATTGCTGGAGGGCATGAAGATCGTGCGGTGGCGCTATGTTCATTAAGACCAAGATCCACGTCCAGAACGTCCGCAAGGGCTTCGGCGCTGCCGCGGGCAAGGGGGACAAGGGCCGGCTCGAGGTCATCGACGATCTCGACTTCACGGTGGGCGACGGTGAGTTCGTCGCCATCGTCGGCCCTTCCGGGTGCGGCAAGACCACGCTGATGAACATCATCGCGGGATTCCTCGCGCCGGACAGCGGCGCCGTGCTCGTGGACGGCAACCCGCGCACGCAGCCGAATTCCAAGGGCATCCTCATCACACAGCAGGGGTCGGTTTTCCCCTGGCTCACGGTGCGGCAGAACCTGCTGTTCGGCCTGCCGGAGCAGATGCCCGAGCGCGAACGGCTGGCGGCGGAGTACGCGGATCTGGTCGGGCTCAAGGGCTTCGAGAACAACTATCCGCACGAGCTGTCGGGCGGCATGCTGAAGCGCGCCGAGATCGCGCGCGCATTGGTCGTCAAACCCGAAATCCTCTACATGGACGAGCCGTTCTCCGCGCTCGATGCGTTGATGAGCCTGCGCATGCAGAACGAGCTGCTGCGCATCCTGCAGAAGGAGCGGCACACGGTCATGCTGATCACGCACGATGTCGAGGAGGCCATCCACCTCGCGGATCGCATCCTGGTACTGAGCCCGCGACCGACGCGCATCCAGGCGTCCTTCGACGTGCCATTCCCGCATCCGCGGCGCGTGTCGAGCCCGGAAGCGCAGGCGCTGCGGGTCGCCATCCTCAAGGAACTCGGCGTCAGCGAGACTGTGTAGTTCGGCGGATTCTGTCAATCCGCTGTCGGAATCTGGCGACCGGTGCGCGGCCGCAGACATCTAGCTATTCTGCCGGCGTTTCCACCACCAGGGAGAAGATAGTGAAAGCCATCAGCATGGCGGCCTTGGGGCTGCTCGCCTGCGGCACGGCCCTCGCGGCCGATACGCCTGTGCCGACTTCGGATGTCTCCAACGGCAAAGACCCCGCGTACCTCGGTCGTTTCACGGGCTCGAAGCAGCTCACATACACGGGCACCGACTACGACGTTCTCGTGGTGCCGCTGGACACGCTCAAGGCGGTGCCCGGTCAGCGCGACGCGGGCAACAACGCCGTGTACGCGGCGACGAGGAAACTCGAGCTCGAAGGCCGGCGCCTGCACTATGTCTATCTGCTGCCCGAAGGCACCTCCCCGCTCGCAGTAGTCCGCAACTACCAGAACCAGGCCAAGGCCAAGGGCGGCAAGGTGCTTTTCGAGTGCCAGGGGAAGGATTGCGGCGGAGGGCAGTCCTACGTGAACTGGGGCGGCGGCGGCAGTCAGAGCATCGGCATGACGATCTGGCCGCAGGAGAAGATACGTGACAAGGAGAAGAGCGCCGAAGGCTGCGCCATGCGCGGCAAGATCATGGAGCAGCGTTTCACCGCGCTCGAGATCCCCGCTGCTCAGGCGCACGCCACCGTGCTCGCATACACGAGCGAGCTCGGCGCTCAATGCAAGGCATTCAACGGCCGCACTTTCGTCATGGTCGACACCGTCGAGAACAAGGCGATGGCGCAGACCATGGACACCCCGAGCGCCGCAGACATGGTGGCGGCGATCAACGCGTCCGGTCGGGTCGTCCTCTACGGCATCCTGTTCGATTCCGGCAGGACCGAGGTCAAGGCTGAATCGAAGGCCACGCTGGACGAGATCGCGAAGCTGCTGGCCGCCAACAAGACTCTGAAGCTGCTGATCGTCGGTCACACCGACAACGTCGGCGGCTTCGCGCCCAACCTGGACCTCTCGAAGAAGCGCGCGGAGTCCGTGGTGGCGCAGCTGGTTTCGCAATACAAGGTGGACGCGAAGCGCCTGCAGGCATTCGGCGTGTCGTACGCCAGTCCCGTGGCGCCCAACGCCGATGAAAGCGGGCGCGCCCGGAACCGGCGCGTCGAGCTCGTCGCCAACAACTGATAGCTAACTACCATCCGGGCCGCATCGGCCCGGATGCCGGATCGCGCCGCCGCCATTGCACTTCTGTTATTGGACGACCCTGGGGGTGGGGCTACACTGCGGCATGCCCATGAGAATCGCCCTGGTCGGCATCGGCAAGATCGCGCGCGACCAGCACCTTCCCGCCCTCGCGGCGAACCCGAAGTTCGAGCTCGTGGCCTGCGCGAGCCGTCACGCCACCGTGGACGGGGTGCCGTGTTTCCCCGACGTCGAGACTCTGCTCGCGAAGACGCCGGACCTCGATTGCATCTCGATCTGCACGCCGCCGCAGGCGCACTTCGATGCCGCCTTGCTGGCGTTGCGCGCCGGCAGGCACGTCATGCTGGAGAAGCCGCCCGCCCCGACCACGCGCGAGATCGCGCTGCTCGCGCACGAAGCCGCGGCGCGCGATCGCACGCTGTTCCAGAGCTGGCATTCGCGCTTCGCGGCCGGCGTCGACGCCGCACGCGAATGGCTGCGCACGCGCCCGCTGGTGCGCGGGCGCATCACATGGAAGGAAGACGTGCAATTCTGGCACCCGGGCCAGCAGTGGATCTGGGAGCCGGGCGGATTCGGCGTCTTCGATCCGGGCATCAATGCCCTGTCGGTGCTGACGGAGATCCTGCCGGCGGAGGTGAGTGTCCGGCGCGCCGTGCTGGAATTCCCGGAAAACCAGCAGGCGCCGATTGCCGCGCAACTCCAGTTGCGCACGCTCGACGGCGTCGGCATCGAGGCCGAGTTCG
>DASTRL010000059.1:0-7458 GCA_035761265.1 Steroidobacteraceae bacterium | reverse complement strand
GACGCGCGTGGCGCGCGAAGTCGGCACCGAAGGCAAGCTCGGTGGCCAGGCCATCGTGCCGGGCGTCGCCGGCACCTGGAAGGACCTCACCGACAACGTGAATTCGATGGCCGCGAATCTCACCGGCCAGGTGCGCAACATCGCCGAGGTGACCATTGCCGTGGCGAGCGGCGACCTGTCGCGCAAGATCACGGTGGACGTGCGCGGCGAGATCCTGCAGCTCAAGGAAACCATCAACACGATGGTGGACCAGCTGCGTTCGTTCGCCTCGGAAGTGACGCGCGTGGCGCGCGAAGTCGGCACCGAAGGCAAGCTCGGTGGCCAGGCCATCGTGCCGGGCGTCGCCGGCACCTGGAAGGACCTCACCGACAACGTGAATTCGATGGCCGCGAACCTCACCGGCCAGGTGCGCAACATCGCCGAGGTCACGACCGCCGTCGCCACCGGAGACCTCAGCCGCAAGATCACGGTCGACGTGCGCGGCGAGATCCTGCAGCTCAAGGAAGCCATCAACACGATGGTGGACCAGCTGCGCTCGTTCGCCTCCGAAGTCACGCGCGTGGCGCGCGAGGTGGGCTCGGAAGGCAAGCTCGGCGGCCAGGCCGAGGTGCAGGGCGTGTCGGGCGTGTGGAAGGACCTCACCGACAACGTGAATTCGATGGCCTCGAACCTGACCGCGCAGGTGCGCAACATCGCCGAGGTGACCACCGCCGTGGCACGCGGCGACCTGTCGCGCAAGATCACGGTGGACGTGCGCGGCGAGATCCTGCTGCTGAAGGAAACCATCAACACGATGGTGGACCAGCTGAACGGCTTCGCGGCCGAAGTCACGCGCGTGGCGCGCGAAGTCGGCACCGAGGGCAAGCTCGGCGGCCAGGCGGTGGTGACCGGCGTCGCCGGCACCTGGAAAGACCTCACCGACTCCGTGAACGCCATGGCCACGAACCTCACCGGCCAGGTGCGCAACATCGCGGAGGTGACCACCGCGGTGGCGCGCGGCGACCTGTCGCGCAAGATCACGGTGGAAGTGCGCGGCGAGATCCTGCAGCTCAAGGAAACCATCAACACGATGGTGGACCAGCTGAATTCCTTTGCGGCCGAAGTGACACGCGTGGCGCGCGAGGTCGGCACCGAGGGCAAGCTCGGCGGCCAGGCGAACGTGCGCGACGTCTCCGGCGTCTGGAAAGAGCTCACCGAAAACGTCAACGTGATGGCGAACAACCTGACGGAACAGGTCCGCGGCATCGTGAAAGTGGTGACCGCGGTCGCCAATGGCGACCTGCGCCAGCGCCTCACCGTCGAATCCAAGGGCGAGGTCGCGGCGCTGGGCGAGACCATCAACTCCATGACGACGACGCTCGCCATCTTCGCCGAGCAGGTGACCTCGGTGGCGCGCGAGGTGGGTGTGGAAGGCCGGCTCGGCGGCCAGGCGCACGTCGAAGGCGCGGCCGGCACCTGGAAGGACCTGGTCGCGAACGTCAACATGCTGGCGGCGAATCTCACCACGCAGGTGCGCGCGATTGCCGAAGTGGCCACCGCCGTGACCAAGGGCGACCTGACGCGCTCGATCCAGGTCGAGGCGCGCGGCGAGGTGTCCGAGCTCAAGGACAACATCAACGCGATGATCCACAACCTGCGTCACACGACGGAGCGCAACACCGAGCAGGACTGGCTGAAGACCAACCTCGCCAAGTTCAGCCGCATGATGCAGGGCCAGCGCGACATGGTGACGCTGGGCAATACGCTGCTGGCGGAGTTCGCGCCGCTGGTGAACGCGCACCAGGGCGTGATCTACATCATCGACCAGGAAGGCGGCGAGCGGTATCTGAAGCAGCTCGCGAGCTATGCCGACGTGCGCGGGGATTCCGAGCCGCGCCGCTATCGTTTTGGCGAAGGCTTCGTGGGCGAGTGCGCCGTGCAGCGCCAGCGCATGTTGCTGGCGCGCGTGCCATCGGAGGCCATCAAGCTCAGCTCGGGGCTGGTCGAGGCGCCGCCGCGCAATGTCATCGTGCTGCCGGTGCTGTACGAGGGCGAGATCAAGGCGGTCATCGAGCTCGCCTCGCTGTACGAATTCACGGCCTCGCACCTGGCGTTCCTCGAGCAGCTCACCGGCTCCATCGGCGTGGTGCTCAACACCATCGAGGCGACCATGCGCACCGAAGGGCTGCTCAGGCAGTCGCAGGAGCTGGCCGGCGAGCTGCAGGCGCAGCAGGTGGAACTGCAGCAGACCAACGAGGAGATGGCGACCAAGGCGCGCCTGCTCGCCGAGCAGAATGCCGAGGTGGAGCGCAAGAACGTCGAGATCGAGCAGGCCCGCAAGGCGCTCGAGGAAAAGGCCGCGGAGCTCGCGCTCACCTCGCGCTACAAGACCGAGTTCCTCGCCAACATGTCGCACGAGCTGCGCACGCCGCTCAACAGCATCCTGATCCTGGGCCAGCAACTGTCCGACAACGCGGAGAAGAACCTCTCCGCGCGGCAGGTGGAGTTCGCCAAGACCATTCACGCCGCGGGCACCGACCTGCTGAACCTGATCTCGGACATCCTCGACCTGTCGAAGATCGAATCGGGCACCGTCACCGTCGAGAGCGAGGAGCTGGCGTTCTCGCAGTTGCGCGAGACCATCGAGCGCAACTTCCGCCACGAGGCCGAATCGCGCCACCTGACGTTCACGACCGACTTCGATCCGCGCCTCGGCCGCACCATGGTCACGGACGCCAAGCGCCTCATGCAGATCGTGAAGAACCTGCTCTCGAATGCGATGAAGTTCACCGCGCAGGGCAGCGTGCGGCTGCACGTGGGTCCGGCCATGCTGGGCTGGAGCGCCGATCATCCGGTGCTCTCGCAGGCCAAGCAGGTGGTCGAGTTCGCCGTCACGGATACCGGCATCGGCATCTCGCCCGAGAAGCAGAAGATCATCTTCGAGGCGTTCCAGCAGGCGGATGCCGGCACGGCGCGCAAGTACGGCGGCACCGGTCTCGGCCTCGCGATCTCGCGCGAGCTCGCGCATTTGCTGGGCGGCGAGATCCGGCTGAAGAGCGTTCCCGGACAGGGCAGCACGTTCACGCTCTATCTACCACTTGCCTATCAGGGCGCGGCTTACGGGCGCAGCACGCCGGTATTCTCCAAGCCGCCGGCCAGCGCTGCGCTGCCCGGCGCCAAGCTGCCCGCGCCGGCCGAGCACGTCGAGGACGATCGCGATGCGCTCGCCGAAGGCGAGCGCCCGGTGCTCATCGTCGAGGACGACCGCAGCTACGCGCGCATGCTGCTCGAGGCGGCGCGCAGCCAGGGCTTCAAGGCGCTGGTGGCACACGAGGGCGCCGAGGCGCTGTCGCTGGCGCGCAAGTACGACCTGGCCGCGGTGACGCTGGACGTGTTCCTGCCCGACATGCTGGGCTGGACGGTGCTGAACCAGCTCAAGCACGATCCGGCGACGCGCCACATTCCCGTGCAGGTGCTCACCATCGAGGAAGAGCGCCAGTACGGTCTCGAGCGCGGCGCGTTCTCGTTCATGACCAAGCCGACCTCCACCGAAGGGCTGGCGGATGTGTTCGCCCGCGTGCAGGCCTTCATCGAGCCGCGGGTGCGCGAACTGCTGGTCATCGAGGACGACGAGTCGGAGCAGCTCAGCATCGAGGCGCTGATCTGCGGGGACGACATCCGCATCACCAGGGCCGGCAGCGGCATGCAGGCGCTGGCGCTGCTGCGCGAGCGCAAGTTCGACTGCGCCATCCTCGACCTGAAGCTGCCCGACATCTCCGGCTTCGAGCTGCTGTCGGAGATCCAGGGCGACGAGCGCCTGCGCGAGGTGCCCATCGTGGTGTTCACCGGGCGGGAGCTCTCGGCCGAGGAGGAGGCGGAGCTGCGGCAGCGCGCCAAGAGCATCGTGCTCAAGGGCGTGCAGAGCCCGGAACGGCTGCTCGATGAGACCGCGCTGTTCCTGCACCGGCAGGTGCGCCGCCTGCCCGAGGCCAGGCAACGCATGCTCGAGAAGCTGCACGCCAGCGACGAGCCGCTGCGCGATCGCAAGGTGCTGGTGGTCGACGACGACGTGCGCAACATCTTCGCGCTCAACAGCCTGCTCGAGCGCCATGGCATGAACGTGATCACGGCGACCAACGGCCACGACGCCATCAAGCTGCTCGACAGCAATCCCGACCTGTCGCTGGTGCTGATGGACGTGATGATGCCGGAGATGGATGGCTACGAGACCATGCGCCGCATCCGCGAGATTCCCGCCTTCCGCCGCCTGCCGATCATCTCGCTGACCGCCAAGGCGATGAAGGGCGACCGCGAGAAATGCCTGCAGGCCGGCGCGTCCGATTACGTAGCCAAGCCTGTCAATACCGAGCAGCTCCTGTCGCTGGTCAGGATGTGGCTGCATCCGTGAAGGGGAAGCGAGGAAACCTATGAGCAGTGAACCGGTGCCCGTGCCGCACGGTCACGACGCCGCCAACATCCTGCTGGTCGACGACCAGCCGGCGCGCCTGCTGACCTATCGCGCCATCCTCGAACCGCTGGGGCACAACCTGGTGGCGGTGAATTCCGGCCTCGAGGCACTCGAGGCGCTGATGAAGCAGGAGTTCGCGGTGGTGCTGCTGGACGTGAAGATGCCCGGCATGGACGGCTTCGAGACCGCGGCGCTGATCCACGATCACCCGCGTTTCGAGACCACGCCGATAATCTTCGTCACCGGCGTGCACGTCACCGAGTTCGACCGGCTCAAGGGCTACAAGGCCGGCGCGATCGACTACGTGTACATCCCCGTGGTGCCGGAGATCCTGCGCAGCAAGGTGGCGGTGCTGATCGAGCTCGATCGCCAGCGGCGCGCGCTGCAGAGCGTGAACAAGGAACTCGCGGACTCGATCAAGCGGCTGGAAGAGGCCAACTATGCGCTGCAGTCGGAGAAGACGCGCGAGCTCGAGGAGATCAATGCGCGGCTCAGCCAGGCAAACGAGGAGCTGTCGCGCTCCAACCAGTCGCTCGAGAGCGAGGTGCGCGAGCGCATCCGTGCCGAGAATTCGCTGAAGGAAGCCGTGGTCAAGCGCGACGAGTTCCTGGCAATGCTCTCGCACGAGCTGCGCAATCCATTGTCCCCGCTGCGCAATGCCTCGCACATGCTGATGCAGGGCGAGACGCAGGACCCGAAGATCATCTGGTCACGGGGTGTGATCGCGCGCCAGCTCAAGCACATGATCCGGCTCGTCGACGACCTGCTGGACGTGTCGCGCATCGCGCGCGGCAAGATCGTGCTGCTCAGCGAGCCGGTGAAGGTGGCCGACGTGCTGGCCGCGGCGGTGGAGACCGTGCAGCCGTTGCTGGAACAGAAGCGCCAGCACCTCGAGATCGACGCCGGCGACTGCGAGCTCATGGTGCGCGGCGACCCGGTGCGGCTCGCGCAGGTGGTCGGCAACCTGCTGCACAACGCCGCCAAGTACACCGGGGAGGGCGGCAACATCGTGCTCGCTGCACGCGCGCAGGCCGGGCATGCCGAGATCGTCGTGCGCGACACCGGCATCGGTATCTCGGCGGAGGCCATGCCGCGCATCTTCGAGCTGTTCACGCAGATCCCGTCGGAGCGCACTTCGACCACCGGCGGGCTCGGGATCGGGCTCGCGCTGGTGCGCGCGTTGGTGGAGCTGCACGGGGGTGAAATCAAGGCGGCGAGCGCCGGCAGCGACCAGGGCAGCGAATTCACCGTGCGACTGCCAGTGCTCGATGCGGCGCAGGCGGCCGAAACCAACGTCGTGGCGCAGCGCGGGGAGTCTGCGCTGCCGGTACGCCGCAACATCCTGATCGCGGACGACAACCAGGACGCGCTCGAGAGTCTCGCGCTGATGCTGCGCATGGAAGGGCACGAGGTGCATTGCGCATCGGACGGAGAAGAGGCGCTGCACCTGGCCGGCCTGCGCCGGCCCGAGATCGTGGTGCTCGACGTGGGCATGCCCAAGCTCGACGGCTGCGAGGTCGCGCGCCGCATCCGCGCCGAGGCCTGGGGCCGCGGCGCGGTGCTGGTCGCGCTCACCGGCTGGGGCCAGGAGGTCGATCGCCGCCGCTCGCGCGAAGCCGGCTTCGACATGCACCTCGTCAAGCCCGTCGATCCGGCGACCCTCTGCGACATGCTCGTGTCGCAATAAGGGGGACAGTCCCTCTTTCCTAGCAAAGGGGGACAGTCCCCCTTTCCTAGCAAAGAGGGACTGTCCCCATTATTCTCGGGTGATGGCGCTGTATGCGTTCGATGGCACGTGGAATTCGGAGAAGGACGCGGGTCGTTACGACCTGAACACCAACGTCGTGCGCTTCAAGGATCTGTATGCAGGTCCGAAGTTCTTCTACCAGGGTGTCGGCACGCGGCACGGGCTCGTCGGCAAGATCGTCGGGGGCGCATTCGGTGTCGGCGGCCATGAGCGCATTGCGGAGGCGAAGCGGGATCTCGCCAGGCAGCTGGCGAGCGGCGACCGCGACATCGACATCGTCGGCTTCAGCCGCGGCGCGGCGCTGGCGGTCCATTTCGCGAACGTCATCGGCGACGGGCTCGCGTCGAACGGAGTGCGCGAAACGCCGCCGGTGCGATTCCTCGGCGTGTTCGACATCGTCGCGGCCTTCGGCATCCCGGTCGACCTGGGCTTCAGCTTCAATCGCATCAATCTCGGCTACAAGCTCGGCCTGGCGAAAGGCGTGCAGTACTGCTACCACGCGCTCGCGCTCGACGAATCGCGCAAGGCCTTCCGCCCGACGCGCGTGCGCGGCGGCTGCGAGGTATGGTTCCGCGGCGTGCACTCCGATGTGGGCGGCGGCAACGACAACCACGCGCTCAACGACATCTCGCTGCGCTGGATGCTGCACAAGGCCATCGCCACGGGCCTGCCGATGGCCGCCGACTGCGTGGCCACGAGCTGCACGCGCGTCGACGTGGACGGCAGGATCGGCGAGAACTTCGACAAGCTGCTGAGCCGGCCGCGCGAGCCGAAGCCGGGCGACGCCTACCACTACACCGTCGCGGCGCGCGGCGGTTGCGTGAATCCGCCGGATCCCTGCACGCGCGAAACCCAGGAGCTCGAGTTGCGCTCGCGCGCGGTGCTGGCGAGCTGACAGCACGCGGCGCGCGCCGGCCACCCGGCTGCCCGCGTTTCGCATGTCGCACGGCTACGGCGCGCGGTCCGGCTTCAAGTCCTGGTCGCGAAAGCCGAACAGCCGCTTCCTGTCCTCATCGGTGGGAGGCGGGGCGGCGGCCACCAGGTCAGCGCCCACGGCGGCGCCGCGTTGCACGGCCGGGCGCGCCCCCACGGTCTCGAACCAGCGCCTGACGTTCGGGAAGTCCTCTAACTTCTGCCCCTGCCAGTCGTGGCGCACCACCCAGGGCCAGGCGGCGATATCGGCGATCGAATACTCGCCGGCGATGTATTCGCCGCGGCCGAGCTGCGTGTCGAGCACTTTGTAGAGCCGCGCCACCTCCGTGCG
>DASTRL010000058.1:0-18598 GCA_035761265.1 Steroidobacteraceae bacterium | reverse complement strand
CGACTGCAGCGCGAACACCTGCAGCGGCGGTGGCGGCGGCGGCAGCGGCGGTGCGACCATGGCGGCGCGCGCCGCGGCTTCCTTCTCCTCGATCCGGCCGCTGGCGATGGCGCGCAGCTTCTTCGTCGGGATGACCTCCACACCGGTCACGAGCAACGCGGGCTGGCCTTCGAAATCGATCGGCGTGGTAGTTAGCTCGAGCAGGCTCACCTGGCCCTGCAGGCCGACCATCTCCACCTCGAATCGCTCGGCGCCGTGCGCGCCGGCGAGCCGGCGCCGCAGGTTCTCCGCCACCAGGTCTGCGTACTCGGGCGCCACCAGGTCGGCGAGCCGGCGGTCGATGAGATTGACGCGATCGACGCCGACGAAACTCGCGAACTGGCTGTTGGCATACAGGATCACGTCGCGATGCACGAGCACGGCCTCGTGGATGCGTTCGCCGAGCTCCGCGAACAGCTTCGGCCCGGCCTTCTCGCGGCCTGCGTTGCGCGCCGCGCGCATCAGCAGCTGGTTGATCGAGACGCCGATGGCCTGCACGTCGAGCTGGCCTTCGAACTGCCGATCCAGCTCGATGCGCGCCGGCAACCGCTCGCCGGCGATCGCGCGCTGCACCGTGAGCGACAGTTGGGAGACCGCGCGCAGATCGCGCCGTTGGAAGAGGAACAGCACGAGCAGCAGCGTCGCCACCAGTGCGAGCAGCACGCAGATCAACCCAAGAATCGACATCCCCAGCCTGGTCCTGTTGTTATTAGTGCGTCGAATGCTGCGGAGCACTCACGCACGGCCGCAGGATAGCCGAGCGTGGCAAGGGGCCATTCGACATTAACCATAAAGATAAGCGATGTGCCGACTGGTTCCGCGACGAATCGAGACGCCTGCGCGAGCGGTTTCGGGCAGAATAAGTAGCATCCAGTTGGCGAGGTTTTCTTCATGCAGACCGAGTTCGCGCGTGGCCAGATGATCGGGCAGCAGATACGCGCCTGGGACGTACTCGACGAGCGCGTGCTCGATGCCATGCGTCGCACGCCGCGCGAATTCTTCGTGCCCGAGCGGTATGCCGGACTCGCGTTCGCGGACACTGACATCCCGCTCGCACCCGGTCAGCACATGCTGACGCCGAAGGTTGTCGGACGTCTCCTCCAGGCGCTCGAAGCCGCTCCCGGAATGCGCGCACTGGTGGTCGGCTGCGGCACCGGATTCGTGCCCGCCTGTCTCTCGGCGATGGGCGCGAGCGTGCGCGCCATCGAAATCCGTGCCGAGCTCGCCCAGGCTGCCCAGCGCAACCTGAAGCGCGCGGGGTTCGGGCAGGTGGAGGTGGTCACGGGTGACACTTTCAACTTGGATATCGGCAGGGACTATGCGCTCATTGCGGTATGTGGTGCCCTGCCCATGTACGACGAACGCTTCGCCCGCGCGTTGGGCGTCGGTGGTCGGCTGTTCGTGGTCGTCGGCAACTCGCTGCCGCAGGAGGCATTGCTGGTGACGCGCACCGCGGAGCAGACCTGGGACAGCGTCGGGTTGTTCGAGACCGCGGTCGATCCTCTCGACAATGCTCCCTCTCCCGAGCGATTCCAGTTCTGAATGGATCGAGGATCATCGTGGTCCGGGAGATTTCGGTCGAGGAGCTCAAGGCGAGGCGTGACCGCGGCGAAAATCCGCTGGTGCTGGACGTACGCGAGGCCTGGGAGCTGCAACTTGCCAGCATTCCAGGCGTCGTACATGTGCCCATGAGCCAGGTTCCGGCGCGGCTCGCGGAATTCGCGCGCGACGCCGAGACCATCGTCATGTGTCATGCCGGAGGACGGTCGATGCGGGTCGCGCATTTTCTTGCCAGCCAGGGATTTACCAACGTCGCGAATCTCTCGGGGGGTATCGATGCCTGGAGTCGGGCGATCGATGCAACCGTCCCGCAGTACTGACACGTCTAAGGTTTTTCGTTGTCTGCATTGCCTTTGCCCCACGGGCAAGTGATATAGTGAACTACAACACTAAAGAGGACTCTTATTAATGCGCCGTTTACTCGCCCTGGGGCTGGGATCCCTGGTTTCTGTCACCGCCTTCAGCGAAGACCTCCTCACGATTTTCGATCAGGCCGTCGTCAACGATCCTTTGGTCCGCGAAGCGGAATTCACACGCAAGGCGAACCGCGAAGCACGCCCGCAGGCCTGGGCCGCGTACCTGCCGCAGATCGGCGGGCGCTGGACCAAGGGCAAGCAGGACATCACGCGCAGCTCCGTACAGCCGTTCGTGGGACCGGTGGACCCGCTCAATCCCACGACTTCCGATCTGGCCCTGCAGGTCCAGAACCAGAACGGCACCAGCGAGCCCGACACGGAAAGCTGGGACCTGCAGCTGAGCCAGAGCGTCTTCAACTGGGGCCAGCTCGTCGGCTTGCGCCAGGCCAGCAAGATCGCCGCCCAGGCAGACGCGGACTACGGCGTGGCGCAGCAGGATCTCGCGCTGCGCGTGGCGACGCGCTACTTCGACGTGCTCGCCGCGCAGGACAACGTGCAGGCCCAGCAGGCCTCGCTCGACGCCATCTCGCGCCAGCTCGAACAGGCCGACAAGCGATTCGAGGTGGGCCTGATCGCGATCACCGACGTGCAGGAAGCGCGCGCCGCCCGTGATACCGCGGCCGCCGACCTGATCGCCGCGAAGCGGCAACTGGCGACGGCGCAGGAATTCCTGCGCGAGATCACCGACATGCAGTACGCGGTGCTCGCCACGCCGCGCGCCACCATGCCGCTCAAGATGCCCGAGCCCGCCGATGCGCAGAAGTGGGTCGAGGCTTCCATGGAGCAGAACCTGTCGCTCACCTCGAGCCGGCTCGGCGCGGACATCGCGCGCGACGACGTGCGCGTCGCCTTCGGCGGCCACCTGCCGCAAGTGGATCTGGTGGTCGGCAAGGGTCACAGCGAAAGCCAGGCCACGCAGCGTTTCGATCCGGTGCCGGATCGCAACTTCCCCGGTGGCTCGGCGGACGCCACCAGCAACCAGGACACGGACAAGTCGATCTCGCTGCAGGTGACCGTGCCCATCTGGTCGAGCGGTGGCACGAACTCGCGCGTCAGGCAGTCGGAATACCGCTGGCAGGCCGCGCGGCAGCGTCTCGAGCGCGTGTCGCGCGAGACCGAGCGGGCCTCGCGTGACGCCTATCTTGGAGTGCTTTCGGAAATTTCGCGCGTGCAGGCATTGAAGCAGGCGCTGGAATCCTCGGCCACGGCACTCAAGGCCACCGAGGCCGGATATGACGTGGGCACGCGCACGGCGGTCGACGTGCTCGCCGCGCGCCAGAACCTGGTCGCCGCGCAGACCGCCTATTCACGCAGCCGCTACGACTACCTGATCAACGTGCTCACGCTCAAGCAGGCCGCGGGCATCCTCGATCGCAAGGCGCTCGAGGACGTGAACGCGTGGCTCGAGGCGCCGCCGCCGCCGGCCAATCCGCCGACCGTGGATCCGAACGCGCAGCCGGCGCCCGCGCAGCCGCAGCAGTAGTCAGGGCAACAGCGGCTCGAGGAACGCCATCAGGCGGTCCACTGCGCCGCGATTCTGCTCGATGGCCATCCGGCCGCTCGCGCCCATCCGGGTGCGCGCGGCCGGTTCGGCCAGCAGCTCACACACCGCGGCGGCCAGGCTGTCCGTGTCGTGCACGATGCGCACGGCATTGCACTCCACGAGCAAACGCGCCAGATCGGCGGAGTTGAAGTTGTTCGGCCCGGCGAGCACCGGCAGTCCGAGCGCGGCCGGCTCGAGCAGGTTGTGGCCCCCGACGGGAACCAGGCTGCCACCGACGAAGGCCACGTCGGCGGCCGAGTAGAAGGCCAGCAGTTCGCCGAGCCGGTCCACCAGGAACACTTCGGTGTCGCCGTTGGTGGGCGCGCCGCTGTCGCGGGTCACGAATTTCACGCCATGTGCGCGCAGCGACTCGGCCACTTCCGCGAAGCGCGGCGGATGCCGCGGCACGAGCACCAGCAACGCCTGCGCGAAGCGCGCGCGCACCAGACGATGCGCCGCCAGGAGGATGTCTTCTTCCACCGCGTGCGTGCTGCCGGCCACCCACACGGGGCGGTCCATGCCGAGCAGGCGCCGCAGCGCCGCGCCTTGTGCCTCGATGTTGGGCGGCAGGCGGAAATCGAACTTGATGTTGCCGACCACGTGCGTGCGCTGCGGGCTCGCGCCGATGGAGCGGAACCGCTCGGCATCCAGCTCGCTCTGCGCCGCGATGAAGATGCCGTGCGACAGCGCCTCGCGGAAAAGTCCGACCAGGCGGCGATAGCTGCGCACCGAGCGCGGCGAGATGCGCGCGCTGGCCATGACCAGCGGCACGCCGAGCTGTCCGCATCGATGGTAGAGGTTGGGCCAGATCTCGGTTTCCAGGATCACGGCCAGCCGCGGTTGCACGCGGGCGAAGAAGCGCCGCACCGATCCCGGCAGGTCGACGGGCACGTAGCGCACGTGGGCGCGGGAACCGAACAAGGCGCGCGCGCGCGCGCGGCCCGTCGCCGTTCCCGTCGTGACCACCAGCGGCACCGCCGGATATTTCGCCAGCAGGGCATTCACCAGCGGGACGGCGGCCTGCACCTCGCCCACCGAGACGGCATGCACCCAGATGCTGCGGCCGCCCTCGATCGCAGCACCCAGCCCGAGCCGCTGCGAGAACCCTTCCCAGTGGCTGCGGTCGCGAAAGCCGCGCAACGCCATGGCGGCGAGCACCACGGGCGCCAGTAGATAGGCGATGACGATGTAAAGCAGGCGCATCGGACGCTCAGGTCAGCGAGGGCTGCGGCAGGCCCGCCGATTCGCGGTAGCCGGCGAGCAGCGAGTGCCAGTCCTGGTCCGTGAAGCTGTCCGGCGCGGCGAGCAGCGTGATCTTCTCGAGCGAGCGGTAGAGCCTCACCAGGGTCGTATCGGCCCACCAGCCGCGCTTGCGCAGCGTGCCGCGGTCGAAGTCGATGAGATACACCTGCTCCGGCGTGAGCAGGATGTTGTGGGCGTTGAGATCGGCGTGATGCACGCCCGCGTCGTGAAAGCGGCGGATGCAACGGCCGATGGCGATCCACTGCGTGAGCGGCATCGGCCCTTCCAGCAGCCGCGCCGCCAGCGGCATGCTGTTCTCGATCCGCTGCGTGATCAGGTCGGCGCGATAGAAGAGCCCGCGCCGCACGTAGCGCGCGGCGATGGGCGCAGGCACCGGCAGTCCCGCGCGATGCAGGTGATAGGTGAGATACCACTCGGCGAACGCGCGGGTCTCCGACTCGCCGCGCCACAGGTATGCATCCCTGGAAAATCTTGCGATCAATCCGCCGCGCCGGTAGTGGCGCAGCACGAAGCCGGAATCGCCGGTGCGTATGAACCACGTGGTGCCGCGACCACGGGCGCTGCCTTCGATGGCGGCGTGCTGCCGCCAGTACTCCGGCTCGAAGAACTGCGCCGAGAAATTGCTCGTGCGCAGGGTGTCGTATAGCATCCGGCCGCCATCGATGGCGGCTTCAGCGACTTCGGCTCCGACCGGCCAGTGACGTCTCACTCTTCCACCCTGGAATCGCGCGTGCAGGCCATTCCCGACAAAGTCTGCCTGCTGCGGCTCTCCGCCATCGGCGACACCTGCCACGTGGTGCCGCTGTTGCGCACGCTGCAGGAAGCCTGGCCGAAGACGCGCTTCACGTGGGTGATCGGCAAACTCGAAGCGAAATTGATGAGCCTCATTCCGGATGTGGAGCTTATCACCGTCGACAAGGGTGCCGGCCTGTCTGCCTACCGCTGGCTGCGCGGCGAGATGCGCCGGCGTGGCGCGTTCGATCTGCTGCTGCACCTGCAACTGTCGCTGCGCGCCAGCGCCGCGGCCGCCGTGATCCCGGCGCCGGTGAAGCTCGGCTTCGACAAGCCGCGCGCGCGCGAGATGCAATGGCTGTTCACCAACGCGCGCATCGCGCCGCGTCGGCGCGAGCACGTGCTCGACAGCTTCATGGGATTCGCCGATGCACTCGGCATCGCTCGCAAGCGCCTGCGCTGGGACATCCCGCTGCCGGCCAATGCCCTCGCCTACGCCGAGCACCTGATCCCCGACTCGCAACCCACGCTGCTGATCAGCGCATGCTCGAGTCACCGACTGCGCAACTGGCTGCCCGAGCGCTACGCGGCGGTCGCGGATCATGCCGCGGAGAATCACGGCATGCGCGTGATCCTCTGCGGCGGACCCAGCGACGTCGAGCGCGACATGGCAGCCGCCATCGTCAGACACGCCCGCACCAGGCTGGTCAACCAGGTGGCCAAGGACACCCTGCCGCAACTGCTGGCGCTGCTGGCGCGCGCCACCGTGCTGCTGGCGCCGGACTCCGGTCCCGCGCACATGGCGACGATGGTCGACACTCCCGTCATCGGGCTCTACGCCGCCACCAACCCCGAGCGCAGCGGCCCCTACCTTTCGCGGCGCTGGTGCGTGAATGCCTACGATGCCGCGGCGCGCCAGTTCATGGGCAAGCCGGCGCACGAGCTGCCCTGGACCACGAAGATCGAAAGGCCCGGCGTCATGGAGCTGATCGCGGTACCGGCCGTGACCGGAATTCTCGATGAACTGTTAGCCTTGAGCCCCCCAGAGAGGCTGTCATGAAAGATATCCTGGTACCGATCTCGCCGGGCGAGCTGCTCGACAAGATCACCATCCTGCGCATCAAGGCGGCGCGCATGAAGGATGCCGGCAAGCTCGCCAACGTCAGGCACGAGCTCGCGCTGCTGGAGAAGACCTGGAAAGAATCCGGGGCTGCGTCCGTGGACCTCGGCACGGCCGAAGCCGACCTCACGCGCGTCAACGAGAAGCTCTGGGTGATCGAAGACGAGATCCGCGACGAGGAACGCGCCAAGCGCTTCGCCGACAAGTTCATCGAGCTCGCACGTGCCGTGTATTTCACCAACGACGAGCGCGCCGCGATCAAGAAGCGCATCAACACCCTGCTCGGCTCGAGCATCGTCGAAGAAAAGTCCTACCAGCAGTACTAGCGGTGCCGCTCCTAGCGGTGCCGGGGAAGGAAATCCGTGAAATCTGCAGCTTTCAGCCGACGTGACGCCCTGGGCCTCGGCGCCGCCGCCGCGCTGTCAGCCGCACTGAACCCGGCACGCGCGCTCGCTGCCGGCACCCCAGAGCTCAAGCCCATGACCGACGGCGTCAAGCCCATCGGCCGCGACGAGTATCTGCTGCGAATCGAAAAGGCGCGCCGGCTCATGGCCAGGCACGGCATCGGGGCACTCTTCATCGAGCCGGGCGCCGCCATGACCTACTTCACCGGCGTGCGCTGGTGGCGCAGCGAACGCCTGACCGCCATCGTCCTGCCGCGCGACGGCGACATCGCCATCGTCACGCCGCAGTTCGAAGCACCCTCGGTCGGCGAGACCCTCGAAGTCCCGGCCGAGCTGCGCGTCTGGCAGGAAGACCAGGATCCGCTCGCGACGGTGGCCGGCGTGCTGCGCGACCGCAAGGTCAGGGACCCGGTGGGCATCGAGGAGACGGTGCGCTACTTCGCCATCGACGGGCTGATGCGCACCCTGCCCGACGTGCAGATCATGAGCGGCGCAGCCGTAGTGCGCGGCTGCCGCATGCTGAAGTCGCCCAACGAGCTGGCGCTGATGCAGAAGGCGTCCGACATCACCCTCGCCGCGTATCGTCATGCCGTGCCGCGCATCGAGAAGGACATGCGGCCGCAGGACATCGGTGCGTTGATGAAGACCGCGCACGAAAGCCTCGGCGCCGAGCACGAATTCGCGCTGGTCCTGCTCGGCGAGGCCAGCGCCTATCCACACGGCTCCAGCAAGCCACAATCGGTGCGGGATGGCGAGGTGGTGCTCATGGACTGCGGCTGCAGCGTGCACGGCTACCAGTCGGACATCTCGCGGACTCTCGTATTCGGCGCAGCCAGCGCGGAACAACGCAAGGTCTGGCAGCAGGTGCGCCAGGGCCAGCAGATCGCCTTCGAAACCGCGCGTGCCGGCATCGCCGCCGGCGCGGTGGATGATGCCGTGCGCGCGCAGTACGAGAAGTGGGGCTATGGTCCGGGATACCAGCTGCCCGGAACCTCGCATCGCACCGGCCACGGCATCGGGCTCGACGGCCACGAGCCCGTGAACCTGGTGCACGGTGAGCTGACACCGCTCGCCGCCGGCATGTGCTTCAGCAACGAGCCCGGGATCTATCTACCCGGCAAGTTCGGCGTCCGCCTCGAGGACTGCTTCCACATGGGCGAGAAGCAGCCGGTCTGGTTCTCGCAGCCGGCGGATTCTCTGGACAAGCCGGTCTGAAGCAGTGACGGACGCCGCCGCTTCGGTGGCGGCCGGCGGTGGGGCGCTAGCCCCTGACCAGGTGGTACTCGGCCCCGCAATACGGACACTTCGCCCACCCCGTCTGCTCGATGGGTAGATAGACACGCGGGTGCGAATTCCACAGGTACATCTCGGGCATCGGGCAGGACAGCGGCAGGTCGCGCTCGTCGACCTGGTACTCGTTCTGCGCGTTCGGCTGGATGAGCGGCTTCTTCGTGGCTGACATGGCGCGCGGATTATAACGGCTCGTCCACCATCGTGGCGTTCCAGATGGCGGTCACCGCGGCCCGCGTCCCGGCAAAGTCCCCGGCCGGAACCAGCGGTTCGGCGTTCTCCAGCGACAGGTGATGCGTGCGCTCGCGGTACAGCCGGTACGCGTCCACCAGCACGTCCACCGTCGCCTGCGGCACGAGGTCGGCCGACGCCACCGACTCGAGCTGCCTTATGGTGTCCGAGAACATCGCGACCGGCGGGTGCGAGCCGGCGTATCGCAGCGCCCAGTACTGGGCGAGGAACTCGATGTCGGCCGTGCCGCCGGCATCCTGCTTGATGTCGAACCTGCCGGAGCCGGCGCGCGCGCGCGACAACTCGCGGCGCATGCGCTCGCGCATTTCGCGCACGTCGGTGCGCAGCGTGTCGCGGCGCACGCAGCGCTTCAGGATGTCCATGCGCACGGCTTCGAACGCGGCGCGCAGCCCGGGATCGCCGGCGACGGCACGCGCATGCAGCAGTGCCTGGTGCTCCCAGGTCCACGCTTCCCGCTCCTGATACTCGGCGAACGCGCCGATGCGCGTGATCAGCATGCCGCCCTTGCCCGAGGGCCGCAGGCGCACGTCGACTTCGTACAGTCGGCCGGCGGCCGAATGCATCGTGAGCAGGTGCATGACCCGCTGCGCGTAGCGGATGAAGAACACCTGGTTGTCCACGGGCTTGGCCGCGTCGGTCTCGGCGCCGTCGGCGGTGGAATCGTGCAGGAACACGAGATCGAGATCCGAGGCATAGCCCAGCTCGAAGCCGCCCAGCTTCCCGTAGCCGACTGCGCAGATCTTCACGACGCGGCGCGTGCCATCCGCATCGCGGCAGTACGGCGTGCCGAACTGCGCCGTCATCTGCGCCCAGCCGAGCTTCATGGCCTGCTCGACGATGATCTCGGCGATGTCGGTCAGATAATCGCTGACGCGCATCAGCGGGATGGTGCGCGTGAGATCCGCCATCGCCACGCGGAAGATCGCGGCGCGCTGGAATTGGCGCAGCACCTCCACCTGTCGCTCCGGTTCGTCCTCGGCCATGTGCGCGAGGCGCGCGTCGATTTCTCGTTCCAGCTCGACACGCGGCGTCGGCCGCCCGCCGCTGGCGTCGTCCAGCAGCTCATCCAGCAGCAGCGGATGCGAGGCGATCTGCGCGGCCAGGAACTCGCCCAACGCCGCCAGTTCCACCAGCTTGCGCCGCACCAGCGCGTTCTCGTTCAGCAACGCGAAGTACGCCGAGCGCGAGCCGATGGCCTCCAGCACCTTGAGCACGCGCCGCAGCACGTCGAGCTGCGATCCCGCCGACGAACCACGCCCGCCCGCGCCGGCATCGGCAATCGCGCCCAACAATCTCGGGATCAGCGTGTCGAGGCGCGCGCGCCCCGGCGCATCCAGGCGCTTGAGCGCGCCCGCGCCGCGGAATTCGAGCAGCAGATTCGCGGCGGCATCCGGCTCTTCGAAGCCGCGCGCGGACAATGCCACCGCGAATTGCGCCGCATCGGCGCCGCGCACCCACGCCTCGACGATGCCGCTGATGCCCGGCATCCCGGCGGTCGCCACCTCGTGGCGCGCGAAAATGACTTCCTGGAATGCACGGGTGACACGCGCGCGATGCAGCTCCAGCTCGGCCGCGCAGGCTTGCCACTCGCCGAAGCCCATCGCCGCGGCGATGCGCGCGCGCGCCAGCGGCTCCGCGGGAATCGTGTGCGTCTGCGCGTCGGCCAGCATCTGCAGCCGGTTCTCGATGCGCCTCAGGAACAGGTAGGCCGCCTCCAGCTCCTGCGCCACCCGCGCGGGCAGGAGCCTGCCGCCGGCGAGCTGCGGCAGCACCGCCAGCAGCGACGGCGTCTGCAGACGCCGGTCCTGTCCGCCGCGGATGAGCTGGAAAGCCTGCACGATGAACTCGATCTCGCGGATGCCGCCCGGCCCGAGCTTCACGTGATCGGCGAGATCGCGGCGCGCCACTTCTTTCTCGATGAGCGCCTTCATCTCGCGCAGCGACTCGAACACGCCAAAGTCGAGATAGCGCCGGTAGACGAAGGGCCGCACGCTCTCCGCATAGATCAGCCGGTACGCGTCGGCCCCGGTGATCGGGCGCGCCTTGATCCACGCGTAACGCTCCCAGTCGCGCCCATGCGTCTGCAGATAGTTGTCGAGGAAGGTGGCGCTCACGGTCAGCGGACCACTGTCGCCGAAGGGGCGCAGACGCATGTCCACGCGGTGCACGATTCCCTCGGCGGTGCGCTCGCCCAGGATCCGGATGACCAGGCGTCCCAGGCGCGTGAAGTAGTCCTCGTTGTCGATGGCGCGCCCATCGGTCTCGCCTTTTTCGGGAAAGACGAAGATGAGATCGATGTCGGAGGAGAAATTGAGCTCGCCGCCGCCGAGCTTGCCCATGCCGACCACGATGAGCGGCTGCAGCTCGCCCGCGGCGTTGCGCGGGCGGCCGTACTGGGTCGCGAGCTCCCGGCCGGCGAGTTCCACGGCCGCGGCGACGGAGGCGTCCGCGAATGCGCTGGTGTCCGCGAGGGTTTCCGCCGGTGCGGCCGCGCCGGTGATCTCGCGCCAGGCGATCCGCACCATTTCCCGCAGGCGCTGCCGCCTGAGGGCGGCCATTGCAGCGGCCAGGTCCAGCCCATCGCCCAGGGTTTGCGCCAGTCGCCGGGTCATCTCGCCCTGCGCCAGCCTCCGGGACGCAGTTCCTTCTTCGATCAGCCACTTGGAAAGCGCGGGATCGCGGCAGAGCGCATCACGGACGAAGTCGCTGCCCCGAACCACCGCGATGAGCTCACCCCGCAATTCGGGCGGCCCCGCCTCGAATGGCGCCAGGGCGCCCGACTCGCGCAGGCGTGTCAGCTGGCGCTCACAGAATGTCTCGAGATCGGCAGTCACGAACGCGTGACTTTACTCGAAATAGCTGTTGCGGTCGGCGCGCAACGGCCTACGATGTTGCGCATGAATCGCATCGCACTGGCTCTGGCTACCGTGTCGCTGGTCTTGCTCAGCGCCTGCGACCGTCAGGAACGCGTGCGCGAAGTGGACTGGGCCAGGGCCGCGCTGGCGCGCAATCCCGCGCTGGAAATCATCGCGACCGATGAGAACGCCGGCGTCTTCACCGTGCGCGATACCCAGACCGGCGCGACCCAGAAGCTGCGGCTCGAGGATCTCGTCGCGGGACCGGCGCCGCCCAAGGTGGCCGCGCAGCCGGCGGCCCCGGCGCCGGCGCCCGGGAGCGCCACGGCGCCCGCCAGCGAGACGGCCGCCACGCCTGGAGAACCCGCCCGTCAAACTACCGAAAGCGTCGCGGCGACTCCCGCCGCTGGCGGCACACCGCTCGCCGAAGGGCCGGGCTACAGCATCTCGCGCGGCGAGGCTCCCGCACCGCCGGCCACGCTCGAAGGACCGGGATACAGCATCACCCGCGAGGGTCCGACGCCGATCCACCAGAGCACGCCGAGCGCCGAGGCCGTGGCATCCAACGTGGAGAAGCGCACCGATCCCATCATCTGCCAGGGCGACCGGCTGATGCGCATCGACGGCGAAACCATCGATTTCACGGGCGACGCCGTCATCGCGGAGAAGGGCTGCGACCTGTACATCAGCAACGCGCGCATCCGCGCCGGCGGCGTCGGCATCATCGCGCGCCAGGCGCGCGTGCACATCGTCAACAGCACCATCGGCGGGACGCGCGGTTCGTATGAAGCCTCGGATGGCGCGGAGATCTACGTGGCGCGTTCGACGTTTTCGGGGGTCGGCCGCCGCTTCGACAACGCCACGATGAACGACCTGGGCGGCAACGAATACAGGCTCGCACACTGAATTCGCTCGGATCCGGCCGGGCGCTTCCAGGCCGCGAATTCGGGGACGATGCTGCTCCGGGCGGGTAGGACGCCCGTCCCTTCCGGGCGTCATCCGCGCACATCCGCTCCACACCCTTACGTAATGCGGCCCTCGGGCCTGAACTGGGACATGCCACCGTGCGGCCCGCACGTTTTCGCGCGGCGCTGTTTCCTTCGCTCCAAATCAGGCGTAGCGTCACCGGCATGAGGGAAATGCTGACGAATCGTCGGTTTGCCCTGCAGGCGCTGTTGGCGCTGTGTGGCGGGTTGGGAGCCCGTTCGGTCTTCGCCGAGCCCAACATCGGCGCCCGCGTTCCCGGCAGCCCGGAAGATCTCGCCGGCAGTCTCGCCGAACCCGAACCCTTGTTTGCCGCTCCCACGCGGCTCGATCGAATCGGCCGCGTGATGACGCCGGTCATGGTGAATGGCCAGGGGCCGTTCCGCTTCGTCATCGACACCGGCGCCAGCCGCTCCACTCTCTCTCCGCATCTCGCCAAGATGCTGAACCTCACCCAGGCGGGTCGCGACGTGATGCTCAACGGCGTCACCGGCGTGGCGCAGGTGCCGACCGTGGTGGTGAACTCCCTCGAGATCGGCGCGCTGCGCTTCGAGAACCAGCACCTGCCGGTGATCTACACCTCCATCATGGGCAACGCCGATGGCATCCTGGGCGTGGCGGGATTCGCGGATCAGCGCATCGACGTCGACTTCAAGCGCGACCGCGTCAGCGTGCTCAAGTCCAACGGGCGGCGACCTCACTACTCGCTGGTTACCACGCGCGTAGAGCGCAACGCCAACGGCCTCATGATCTTCGACATCCGCATCGGCCGCCGTGTGCGCGCCAAGGCCGTGCTCGACACGGGCGCGGAACGCACGCTCGGCAATCTCGCGCTGCAGAACCTGATCAACAAGGGCAAGAAGAACCACGAGCCCGTCTCGGCGGTGGTGCACGGCGCCACGCCCGACATCGCCGACGGCGACGTGCAGGAAATCAAGCAGGCCAAGATCGGCGACATGACGCTCACCAACCTCGAGGTGATCTTCGCCGACTTCCACGTGTTCAAGCTGTGGGGCCTCGACAAGGAACCCGCGATGCTGATCGGCATGGACATGATCGGCGTGCTCGAGCGCCTGGTGATCGACTACCGCCGCAACGAGGTCAGCATGTTCGGCGAGCGCCCGTCCTCGCAGATCGTCGCGCGCTGAGGCGCGCGGCTGCAGATCGCCGACATCCTGCGCGCCGCGCTGGTGCGCTCGCTCTCGCGGCGACGCCGTTACAGGAAGTTGTTCGGCCAGATCATCGAGCGCCACATGTGCGCCACCGGCGATCCGTCGAAGCCCAGGCCCTGCTTCGGCTGGCGGAAATTGCGCCCGATGAGGTCCTCGAACATGGCCAGGTCGATCTCGGGTCCCGGCTCGAAGGCATAGACGTCGAACAGCGTGATCATGCGCGAGGACATGTACCAGCGATGTGCGCGCGCCAGTTCGTGGTCGCGTCGCATGTATTCCGGCGGCTCGTAGTCGTCGCCGAAATATTTCCTGTACGCCTCGGGGTACTCGTACCCCACCGACGGGTCGGCGAAATAGCGCAGCGGCTGGTGATAGCGGATGGCCCACGCCACTTCCTCGTCGACGTAGGGCGCCACCAGCTGCGCGCTCCAGTAGCCGTGATCGCAGCGGATCAACGCGCCGTTGGAGATGTCGTGCAGGAAACACGCCATGATCACCTTCTCGCTCTGTCCGGATTCCATGGCCAGCTTCGCCGACAGCGCATGGTGCCGGCGTGCGATCGGGCCGAAGCGCAGGCGGAAGAAGTCCAGCAGCGTGGGCTGCTCCGGCATGCGCGGCAGTGCCGGGTTGTCCCCCATCATGAACACCGCGCCGCGCTGCATCTCCTCGAAGAGCTGCATCTCGATGTCCGGCGCGTCCGTGCCGATCGTGCCGATGGGCGAAGGCAGGATCAGGCGCTTGCGCCCGGCTTGTGGCCATTGCTCCTTCGATAGGCTCACTGGCGTACCGCGGCGAGGCGCAGTCCGAGCGCGATGAACATCGCGCCCGCGACCTTGTTCAGCGCATTCGCGAACGACGGCCGGCGCGTGAATACGCCGCGCAAGTACGACGCGCCGACGGCCAGCGCCAGGCACCAGGCGATGCCCAACGTCACGAATGACAGGCCCAGCAGGATGAAAGCGGCCACCTTGCTCGTGCTGCCCGCGGAAATGAACTGCGGCATCAGCGCGAGGAAAAACAGCGCCACCTTGGGATTGAGGAGATTGCTGAAGATGCCCTGGCGGAAGGCGGACCAATGCGTGCCGTTCGCGCCCGATTCGGCGCCCGGCAGGTTGCCGCCGCGGCTCAGCAATGCGCGCGCGCCGATGTAGAGTAGATAGGCCGCGCCGGCGAACTTCACGGCCATGAAGGCGTATGGCGAAGTGGCCAGCAGCGCCGACAGCCCCAGCGCAGCCAGAAAGGTGTGGATGATGCTGCCGGCCGTGATGCCGAGCGCGGCGGCGACACCGGCCCCGCGGCCGCTCGCAAGGCTGCGGCCGAGGATGAAGAAGGTGTCCTGGCCGGGGGTCAGGACCAGGACGATGGCGGTGGCGATGAACAGCCAGTAGTGGTGAATGCCGAGCATGGGCGCCACTTTGGCAGTGGCGCCCATGCATTGGCAAACCTCGTTCTTCCCGACTTCAGCTCACGAAAGCGGCCGGCACCGGCTCCTCGCCCACCGCCTGGCGCAACACGGCCCAGTGCATGGCCTCGTCGCCGAGGATGCTGGCCGCCGCCTTGGCGAGCTCGCGATCCTTGAACAGCGGAACCGCGCCGAGATACGCGCTCACGGCTCCCTTCTCGAGGCTGCCCGCGAAGCGCAGCACGTCGTTCTGCGTCTTCAAAGTCTCCACGGGGAACGTGTACTTCGCCTTGGCTTCGACCGGAGTGCCGCCCAGCTTGCGCACCGTGCCGGCGAGCACGTCGGCGTGCTGCTTGTGGTGACCCTGGAACGTGGTGGCGAGCGCCAGCACGGGCCCCTTGAGCAGACCACTGCCCGCGCCGACCCCGTAGGCCGCGATGGCTTCGAGCTCCGCCGCCAATGCGCTGTTGAGGATGCCGACGTCATTGGCCGGATTGGCGCTCTTCTCACCGGCCGCCAGCACTTCGCGCCCGGCGAGCAACGCCACCGCGCTGCCCGACAACGCCAGGCCGCCGGCACCGAGAAAGCTGCGACGCGCAATATCGAATTGGAACATGGGAGTCTCCTGAAGCACCGATTACGTGCCTGAGAAATGCGGCGGCCGGCGCGTTTGTTCCCGATGTCGTCCGCCACCGACACGGCGGCGCCCGGCCGCCCATTGCCGGACTCCCGGGAACCGGCCGGCGCAACCGGGCGACTCACCACGCAGGGCCGGCTCATCGGACGGGCGGCCCTTTGTCGAAAAGGGCCAAAACACATGCTGTCCATCCTGGTCTGCCACTCGTATTTCCTGAGCTTCGACCGCAAGCAGCAGGCGCGCGCCAAGCCCTATCCGCCGCTCGCGACACTGCAGGTCGCGGCGATGCTCCGGCAGGCCGGGCACGAGGTGTCCCTGTTCGACGCGATGCTCGCGGACGATTTCTCGCGCTTCGAGCGCCAGCTCGACGTGTTGAAGCCGCAGCTCGTGCTGCTCTACGAGGACAACTACAACTTCCTGAGCAAGATGTGCCTGGGGCGCATGCGGCGCGCCGCCGGCGAGATGCTGGGCGTGGCGCGCGCGCGCGGCGCACGCATCATCGTCGGCGGGTCCGACGCCTCCGATGCGCCGGGGCACTATCTTTGCGCGGGCGCCGATGCGGTGCTGCACGGCGAGGCGCTGGGCGCGCTCATGGCGCTCATCGACCGCCTCAACGGCGACGCGACGATCGAAGCCGGCAGACTGGCATTCGGCCTGCCCGACGTCAGCATCGCGACCGCATCGGGGCCGCATCGCCAGGGCGCGGCCGCCAGGCTGCCGGAGCCGGACCTCGGAGTGCAGCCCGCCTGGGATCTCGTCGACGTCGAGAAATACCGGCGCACGTGGCGGCGCGCGCACGGCTACTTCAGTCTCAACATGGCCGCCTCGCGCGGCTGCTCGTTCCGCTGCAACTGGTGCGCGAAGCCCATCTGGGGCAATCAATACCTGCAGCGACCGGCCGGCGAAGTCGCCGCCGAGATGATTCACCTGCGCCGCCACTATCGGCCGGATCACATCTGGTTCGCCGATGACATCTTCGGATTCCGCGTCGACTGGGTGAACGACTTCGCCTCCGCGCTGGCCGCGGGCGGCGGCGGCGTGCCGTTCACCATTCAGCTACGCGCCGATCTGGTGAGTGAACGCATGACACAGGCGCTGCGCCGCGCCGGCTGTCGCGAGGTGTGGCTGGGCGCCGAGAGCGGCAGCCAGAAGATCCTGGATGCGATGAACAAGGGCACGCGCGTCGCGGAGATCCGCGCGGCGCGCGAGTCGTTGGGCGAGGCCGGCATCCGCGTCGGCTACTTCCTGCAGCTCGGCTATCTGGGCGAGCAGCTGGAAGACATCCTCGCCACGCGTCGGCTGGTGGAAGACACGCGCCCCGACGACGTCGGCGTGAGCGTGTCCTATCCGCTGCCCGGCACGAAGTTCTACGAGGCCGTGAAGTCGCAGCTCGGCGCCAAGACGCACTGGAACGAGAGCAGCGACCTGGAGATGATGTTCCAGGGCACGTATCGCTCGGACTTCTATCGCGCGGTGCGCAATCTGCTGCACGATGAGGTGGCGCGGCCGGGCTCGGCGGAGATCAGCCAGCGCTGGCACGAGCTGTGCGCCGGCGAACTTCACTACCGGCAGCACCATCCTGAGCCGGAGCGCCACGGCGAAATCGAGGGCCTGCGCCCTGCGTCGGCGTTCAGTTAGGCATATGACCGACGTCCTGCTCACGCACGGATACTTTCTCGCCGAGGACGAAAAGGAACGGCAGATCATGAAGCCGTATCCCCCACTCGGCCTGCTCTATCTTTCCGCCTGGCTGAAGCGCGCCGGATATTCGGTCGAGATCTTCGACAGCACCTTCGGTCAGCGGCACACCCTGACCGAACGCTTCGCGACCCAGCCCGGCGGACTCGTCGGCATCTACACGAACCTGATGACCCGCCGCTCCGTGCTCGAGATCCTGCGCGTCGCCAAACGGCACGGCTGGACCGTGGTGCTCGGTGGACCGGAAAGCGCCAACTACGTCGCCGAATACCTGGACTGCGGCGCCGACGTCATCGTCATCGGCGAGGGCGAGATCACGCTGACCGAATTGGTGAATGCCCTCGGCCGGCGCGGTGCACACCAGTTACACGACGTGGCCGGCATCGCGTTCCGCGACGAGAGCGGCGCGCTGGTGCGCACGCCGGAGCGCGCCAAGATTCCGGATCTCGACGGCCTGCCGTGGCCGGATCGCGAAGCCATCGATCATCGTCCGTATCTCGAGGCGTGGAAGACACATCACGGCGCCAGCAGCATCAATCTCATCACCGCGCGCGGCTGCCCCTATCGCTGCAACTGGTGCTCGCACGCGGTGTACGGCTTCACGCACCGCCGCCGCAGCCCCACGAACGTTGCCGATGAATTGCAGTGGATCGTCGAGCGTTACGACCCCGACCAGGTGTGGTATGCCGACGATGTGTTCACCATCAGCCATCCATGGCTCGCGAGCTACGGCGCCGAGCTGCGCCGGCGCGGCATCCACCGGCCGTTCGAGACCATCACGCGTGCCGACCGTCTGCAGAGCGAAAGCGCCGCGGCCGAGCTGCGCGCGCTCGGCTGCTATCGCATCTGGATCGGTTCCGAGAGCGGCAGCCAGCGCATCCTCGATGCCATGCAGCGCGGCGTGAGCGTCGAGCAGGTGCGCCGCGCCTGTGCACTGGCGCAGGCGAACGGCATCCAGGTGGGCATGTTCCTGATGTGGGGATACGAGGGCGAGGAGTTCGAGGACATCGCCGCCACCGTGGAGCATGTGAAGGCGACCAACCCCGAGATCTTCTTCACGACCGTATCCTATCCCATCAAAGGCACGGGCTATTTCGAGAAGGTGCGCGCGCGCGTGCGCGCACCGCTCCCCTGGCACGAGGCCAGCGATCGGGACTACGTGATCGGCGGGCGGCGGGGACGTGAGTACTACCGGCTGGCGGATCAGTGGTTGCGCAGCGAAGTGGAGGCG
>DASTRL010000057.1:0-5727 GCA_035761265.1 Steroidobacteraceae bacterium | reverse complement strand
CCGACTCCTTCTCCGTCGCCGACCCCTGCGCCAAATCCCACGCCTGGTCCCCCCGTCAGCGGCCCGGCGTGGTCCATGTTCAGCCGCGATGCCCAGCACACGGCCGTGAGCGAGATCGCCACGCCGCCGCTCACGCGCATCATCTGGCAGACGCCCGTGGACCTGGCGCCGCAGTACTTCGGCGGTGGGCAGTACCTGCTCACGCACTACGGCTCGCCCATCATCTCTTCGATGAACACCGTGCTGGTGCCGGTGAAGACCGGCGCGCAGGGCGGATTCAGGTTCGAGGCACGCAGCGGCACCAACGGCGTGCTGATGTGGAGCGCGACCAGCGACTACATCGTGCCGCCGCACAACTGGTTTCCGAGCTTCAATCTGACGCTCACGGCGAACGGGCGTGTCTACGCGCCGGGCGCGGGCGGCAAGATCTATTTCCGTGACAACGTCGATTCGCTGACCGGCACCGTTCAGACGGCCGTCTTCTACGGTGCCAACGTCTACGCCGCTGCGCGTGCCGAACTCGACGCGGCCGTGATGATCAGCACGCCGATCACGGTGGATGCGGCGGGCAACGCGTTCTTCGGCTTCTACGTGAACGCGGCGAACAGCGCCGGGCTCAGCAGCGGAGTCGCACGCCTGGCGGCGAATGGCACAGGCACCTGGCAGCCCGCGAGCACCCTGGCGAGCGATGCCACCATGGATCGCGTGGCGATGAACAGCGCGCCGGCGCTGACCACGGACGGCGCCACGCTGTACGTGGCCGTGAGCAATGCGCAGGAACGCGGCTACCTGCTGGCGCTCGACAGCGCGACGCTTGCGCCGATGGCCAAGGTGCAGCTGTTGGATCCGAAGAGCGGAGCGCCGGCGCGCATTCCGGGCGACGGCACGGCATCGCCCACCATCGGCCCCGATGGCGATGTGTATTTCGGCGTACTGGAGGCCGCGCAGGGATCGAACAACAGTCGCGGCTGGCTGTTGCACTTCGATGCGACATTGTCGCAGGGCAAGATTCCAGGCGCCTTCGGCTGGGATGACACCGCCACGGTCGTGCCCGCGAGTTCGGTGCCGTCGTACGCGGGAACGTCGGCCTATCTACTCGCCACCAAGTACAACAACTATGCGGGTTCCGGCACCGGCGATGGACTCAACCGCATGGCGCTGCTGGATCCTGCGGCCGCGCATACCGATCCCATTTCGGGCGTGCAGACCATGGCCGAGGTCTTCACGATCCTCGGGCCCACCGCCGATGCCGACCACCCCGGCGGCGTGCGCGAGTGGTGCGTGAACACCGCGGCCTTCGATCCGGCCACCCGTTCGATGCTGGTCAACAACGAGGACGGCTACATGTACCGCTGGAACCTCGAGACCAACACGCTTTCCGAGAGGCTGCGGTTCAACAATGGCCTCGGTCAGTCCTATACGCCCACCGCCGTGGGCGCCGACGGCACCGTCTACGCCATCAACAACGCGGTGCTCTTCGCGGTCGGCAGGTAGCTGAGCGCAGGAAAAAACGCATTCCGCGCGCTCTTTCGCGAGAACGCCCTAGTGACAGCCCCGGGCGGCAGTAGAAGTACGTCACACATTTGGGAAAAACCTGCGGCGCAGGTGAGTCATTTCGAATCTCGTGACACGAAAAGCGCCGCCGACCACGTAACCTCGACCCATGCTTGGCTCACGGCGATCGGGTGCAGTTGCGCACCTGCTCGCATTCCTTTTCCTGTTCGCGTGCGGAGCGGCGCACGCGGGCTGCATCGAAAGCCCTGATCCTGCGCTGCGCAGGTTGCAGGCGCTGGCGCTTGCGGATCCTCACAAGGCGCTGGCCGGTGCGCAGGCCATGCTGGCGCGAAGCAAGGCCATGCGCGCACCGCCGGAAAAGCTGGCGTGGCTGCACGCGGTGCGCGCCGAGGCGTACAGCGCACTGGAGCTGGATGGCGAAGCGCGCAATGCCGCGGCGCAGGGCGCCAAGCTCGTGCCCGATGCCTCCGCGCCGGTGCGCCTGGCGCTGTTCTTCACCGATGCCGAAAACATCTACGACGCCCAGGGGATGGCCCAGGCCAAGCTCAATCTCGAAGCCCTGCGCGCGCGCGGCATTCTCGACGCCGAGTCCGCCCGCTGCCTGCTGATCACGCTCGGCACGCTGCAGTTCCGCGAGAATCGCGCCGATCTTGCCATCACCACGCTCACGCAGGCGTATCGTGATGCCGACGCCGCCGGCAACCTGCGCCAGCGCACGCTCGCGGCCTCTCCGCTCTCCAAGGTCATGGGCGAGCTCGGCGACTACCGCCAGGCGCTGGCATTGAATGCGGAGCTCATCGAGTGGAACGCCGCGCACGATGAAACGCTGTCGTTGTCGGTGTCGCGCTACCTGCGCGGCATCATCCTGCACGAGATGCAGGAGTTCGACGCGGCACTGCTGGCATTCGCCAATGCGCGCGCGCTGTCCGTCGGGCTCGGCGACGAGCAGGGCGTCGCCTTCGCGGACATGCGCGTCTGCGAGGTGCTCATCGACCGCGGCGAAATTGCCGGGGCGCGCCAGCGCTGCGATGCGGCGCTGAGGATCTTTGCGGCCTCGGGCACCGTCGATGTCATCAAGCAGACTCGCTCGCTGCTGGCGCAGATCGATCTAGCCGAAGGGCAGGCGGAGCGGGCGCTGGCCACGCTCAACGACATTCTGAAGAACGGCGCCATCGACATGCCGCCACGCGAAGTCGCGCCATTGTTCAAGCTGCGTGCCGAGGCCAACGCCGCGCGCGGCCGCATCGCCGCCGCCTACGCGGATCTCGGCGAATACATGCGCCGCTACACCCATACCACCGAGACGCGCCGCATTCGCCAGGTGGCGGCATTGCACGCCCGTTTCGCGATCGATCGCGAGATCGACCGCAATGCGACGCTGCAGCGGCAGCTCTCCGAATCGGAGCAAAGGCGGGTCGAATTGCAGCGGCGTACCTGGCTGGCAATTACCGCCGGCTCCATCGCGCTGTTGCTGATGACCACGTTGCTGATCGGCGCGCGCCGCCACCGGCGCCAGCTCGCCGCGCTCGCCAATCTCGATTCCCTGACGGGCTTGCCGAACCGGCGCCACATGGCCCAACTGACCGTGCAGGCGCTCGAGCGCGCCGCCCGGGAGGGTGAGCCGCTGACCATCGCGCTGATCGATCTCGATCACTTCAAGGCGATCAACGATCGATGCGGGCATGCCGGCGGCGACCAGGTGCTGCGTGAGTTCGCGCGCCTTGCGCGTGCGACGCTGCGTGCCGATGACACGCTTGGACGTTGGGGCGGCGAGGAGTTCCTCGTGACCATGCCCGGCACGACTCTCGACGTGGCGCTGGCCGTGGTGGAGCGCGTGCGCGCCGCGGCGCTGACCATCGCCGTGCCCGCCACCGGCGGAAACGTGCGCGTCAGCATGAGCGCGGGACTCGCCATGAGCGAATTCCAGCAGACATCCCTCGACGCGCTGGTAGCCCGGGCCGACACGGCGCTGTATCGCGCGAAGCATGACGGCCGCAACATCGTGCGCATCGACGAGGCGAGCATCGAAGTGTCGTCGAGCGGCGTGCGCCGCGCGCTGAGATAGTGGTGTCAGGCAGGGATTGCTGCGCGTAAGTATCGAGGTCGCCAGCTCAGGAATCCGCGATGTATCCATATCGGAGATTGCTTGGCAATCCTCCCATCGCGACATGCTCCGCCTTGACCGCGTCGAAAGCATCCGTCGCCATCCTGCTGCTCGCGGCTGGATCGATCCGGTAGAGCCTGGACGCATTCCCCGCGAATACCTTCGTCTTCACAGGCCCATCCGCCGCGCCCAGGGGCTTGTAACCGTACTTCCTCTGCATGTCTTCGGGAATCTCGAGCCGCCGCATCGCCTCGATCTGCCACTGCGGCGAGCCCCACCACACCGAGTCCGTGCCCCAGATCACGCGATCCTCGCCCAAGCCCTTGATCAGCGTGCCCATGAGCGCGGCCGCGAGCTTCGGATGCGTCACACAGGTGTTGGCGAAGCAGGCGCCGAGCTCGCCGTAGACATTGTTCACGCCGAACTTCGCGGGGATGTCGGCGAGGTCTGAAACCCAATCGAACCGCCCCGTCTTCTCGAATTGCGCCAGCTCGCGATCCGGCAGTTCGAGGAACGGCCGCATCGCCGAGTGATAGATCACGAAGTTGATCTGCGGCCAGTCCTTCGCGGCCTTGCCCACGTCCCAGACCGTGGCGTACTGCCACATGTCGGCCCACGAGGTCATGTAGTCGGCCGGCATCAGGCCCTTGTGGATGCACAGGGTGTTGATGCCACGCTTCAGCATGGCCTCGTACAGTGGATAGACGAGCTTCTCGTCATCCATGCGCCAGTTGGTCTTCTTCTTCGTCTGGTAGATGGGGTCGCCGATGGTGTAGCCCTTGATGCTGTCGGGCTTCAGATCGTCCATGACGCGGGTGATTTCCTCGAACCATCCGGGAGTGCCCGGCGTCACGATGCCGTGCCCCAGGCAACGGCGGCTGCCCGCCACCTTGTTGACCACGTCGCGCGCGCTCGCGATCTGGTCGTTGGTCAGGAACAGGTAGGCATAGTCGTCGGTGGGCGTGCCGGAAATCATCGCGACCTTGGTGTCGCTGTCGATGAAGATCTCCTTCACGTAGTTCTGGAACTTGTAGCGCGTGAGGCCGTCGCTGCCTGCGATGTCGGGGTTCCAGTGCTTCTTCGCGAAATCGGCGGAGAAGACCAGTAATTGCTGGTTGTAGTCGTCGCGCACGAAGTGCGTCTGGCAGTCGACGATGAACTGCTGGCGCAGCGCGGCGGCACGTTCATCCGCCATGCCGGGCGTCGCCGCCTCGGCGCGCGAGGCGGTGAACACGGGGCCGAAGACCTCGTTCATGGCGAGGAACGCGGCCGACATGCCGGCGGCGGAGGAGAGAAAGCCGCGGCGGGTGAGCCCATGCCTGGGCGCCAGTTCGTCGGCGAGCGATCCGATCCGCGCCTCGAGCCGTCGCTGGTCCTCGGATTGTGGCAGCGGCGTGAATTCGCCGTTCGAGACCATCTGCGTGGGAATGGGCGAGGCGGCGTCGCGCTGTTCGGCGGGAGTGAGGGTGGCGATTTCGGCGTCGCTGACGAAGCGCATGGGCAACCTCCGCGGTGGCAGGACGGGTCAGTCGAGGAGTTCCTCGATCTGCGCCACCGGAATGATGTTGGTGAAGTTGGGGATGTCGGCTCGCAGCTTGGGCAGGTGTTCCTTGCTGGCGGCCTCGTAGGCCTCCATCGAGCGGATCTCCACCGTCAGGGCCGTGACGAACACCGGAGACGAGCCGTCGCCTTTGCGCAGCCCCTTGCGAACCTGCATCTTGCCGACCGACTTGCCGTACAGGTCGGCGAGCATTTTCAGGTGCTTGTTGCGGTAGTAGTCGTAGTCGAACCTGGCGTCGGCCTGCCACGGGTAGTAGACAGCCAGGCAGTGACGTGCGCCGGCCGGCTTCGCGGCCTTGTCCGCCGCGCGCAGCGGCGCGGACCGCGATGCGCCGAACGCCGTCATGCCGAGAAGACTCGTGGCGGCGGAACGTCTGTTGATCTTCATCGAATACTCCCTTGCGCACGGAAAATTATCATGACGGCGCGCATCGGCGTTGTCACCACGGACGAGTCGCGCTTCCGTTTGAGTCGAGTGTCGAATCGTGCTCAACTCGCGGCGGTGTCAGGCAGGGATTGCCGGGAAAAATTTCCCCGCCTGACACCAC
>DASTRL010000056.1:0-3530 GCA_035761265.1 Steroidobacteraceae bacterium | reverse complement strand
TCGACATCGGCTTTGTGCCGCACAATGGCGGCGTCTGCTCGGCCGACCAGGTGAAGGCGGCCGGCGAGGGCAAGCTCGAGGTGCTGTTCCTGCTCGGCGCCGACGAATACGACACCCGCGCCATGGGCGACGCCTTCGTGGTCTATGTCGGCACGCATGGCGACGCCGGGGCGCACCGCGCCGACGTGATCCTGCCGTCCGCCGCCTATACCGAGAAGTCGGGCACCTACGTCAACACCGAGGGCCGCGTGCAGCTCGGCGAGCGCGCCGTGTTCCCGCCGGGCGAGGCCAAGGAAGACTGGGCGATCTTCCGGGCGCTTTCTGCCGTGCTCGGCATGCCGCTGCCGTTCAACTCGCTGCGCGATCTGCGCCGCGCCATGTATGCGGAATTCCCGCACCTGGCCCAGATCGACCAGATCGTGCCGGCCGGCATCGAAGGGATTCGCGACCTTGCCGGCCGCGAAATCAAGACCAGCTCGGCCAAGCTGCACTCACCCATCGGCGATTTCTACATGACCAACCCGATCGCGCGCGCCTCGGCCATCATGGCCGAATGCTCGCAGCTGCAGGCCGGGCTCAAGCAGGCAGCGGAGTAAGCGCATGCAGTTCATCGCCGCCGCCGCCAATTACCTTCTCGGCATCCCGGTCCTCGGCTGGGGCGACCAGATCGGCTTCGTCTACAAGGGCCTGCTGTTCCTCGTCGCGCTCCTGATCTTCACCGCCTACATCCTGCTCGCCGACCGCAAGATCTGGGCTGCCGTGCAGGTCCGCCGCGGTCCCAACGTGGTCGGGCCGTTCGGCCTGCTGCAATCGTTTGCCGACTTGCTGAAATTCCTGCTCAAGGAGCCGATGATCCCGGCGAGCTCGGACAAGATCGTGTTCCTGCTGGCGCCGCTGGTGACGTCGGTGCTAGCGCTCTCGGCCTGGGTGGTGATCCCGCTCGATGCCGGCTGGGCCCTGGCCAATATCAACGTCGGCATCCTCTACATTCTCGCCATCAGCTCGCTTGGCGTCTACGGCATCATCATGGGCGGCTGGGCGTCGAACAGCAAATACGCCTTCATGGGTGCGTTGCGCTCGGCGGCGCAGATGGTGAGCTATGAGGTCTCGATCGGCTTCGTCATCATCACCGTGCTGCTCTGCGTCGGCTCGCTGAACCTTTCCGACATCGTTCTGGCGCAGCACCAGATGGGCATCGCCCATGCGCTGGGGGTGCCGTGGCTCAGCATCCTCGACTGGTTCTGGCTGCCGCTGTTCCCGATGTTCATCGTGTTCTTCATCTCGGCGCTCGCCGAGACGAACCGGCCGCCTTTCGACCTGCCGGAAGCGGAGTCGGAACTGGTGGCCGGCTTCATGGTCGAATATTCGTCGGCGCCGTACCTGCTGTTCCAACTCGGCGAGTACATCTCGATCCAGCTGATGTGCGCCATGACCGCCATCCTGTTCCTCGGTGGCTGGGCATCGCCGATCGACCTGCCGCCGTTCACCTGGGTGCCCGGCTGGATCTGGTTCATCCTGAAAGTCTGCTTCGTGTTCTTCAGCTTCGCCATGGTGAAGGCGTTCGTGCCGCGCTACCGCTACGACCAGTTGATGCGCATCGGCTGGAAGGTGTTCCTGCCGCTGTCGCTGATCGCGGTGGTGGTGGTGGCCGGGGTGCTGCAGCTCACGGGCTGGGGCTGGCACGGAGGAGCGATGTGATGGGACTGTTCCGCGCCATCAACGGGTTGCTGCTCAAGGAGTTCGTCGTCGCCTACTGGGTGTCGCTGCGCTACTTCTTCGCACCCAAGAAGACCATCAACTACCCGTTCGAGAAGATGCCGTATTCACCGCGTTTCCGCGGCGAGCACGCGTTGCGCCGCTACCCCAACGGGGAAGAGCGCTGCATCGCCTGCAAGCTGTGCGAGGCGATTTGCCCGGCGCAGGCCATCACCATCGAGGCCGGCCCGCGCCAGAACGATGGCACCCGTCGCACGGTGCGCTACGACATCGACATGGTGAAGTGCATCTATTGCGGCATGTGCCAGGAAGCCTGCCCGGTCGACGCCATCGTCGAGGGGCCGAACTTCGAGTTCGCCACCGAGACGCGCGAAGAGCTGTATTTCGACAAGAACAAGCTGCTCGCCAACGGCGACCGCTGGGAGCGCGAGATCGCGCGCTCGATCGCGCAAGACGCGCCCTACAGGTGAGATGAGATGACACTGGCGCTGTTCTTCTTCTACATATTCTCGATCATCGCGGTGGCGTCGGCGCTGATGGTGATCGCGTCGCGCAACCCCGTGCACTCGGTGCTGTTCCTGATCCTGACCTTCGTCAACGCGGCGGGCCTGTTCATGCTGGCCGGGGCCGAGTTCCTGGCGCTGATCCTTATCGTCGTCTATGTCGGCGCCGTCGCGGTGCTGTTCCTGTTCGTCACCATGATGCTCGACGTCGATTTCGCCTCGCTGCGCCAGGGCATGCTGCAATACGCTCCGGTAGGCGTGGTGGTCGGCGTGATCCTGCTGCTCGAATTGCTGCTGGTCGGCGGCTCGTTCGTGATGGCGCCGCAGGTCAGCGGCGCCTCGGTGGTGCCGATCGACCACGCGGTCGACAACACCCGTGCCCTCGGGCAGGTGATCTACACGCGCTACGTGTTCCTGTTCCAGGGCGCCGGCGCCGTGCTGCTGGTTGCCATGGTCGGCGCCATCGTCTTGACGCTGCAGCACAAGGCGAGCGTCAAGCGGCAGAACATCGCGCGCCAGACGCAGCGCACGCGGGCCGAGGCGACCGAATTGGTCAAGGTGAAATCGGGGCAGGGGATCTAGCGATGTTGGACGCAGCGGGCATCGGCCTCGGGCACTATCTCACGGTGGCGGCGATCCTGTTCACGCTGGGCGTGTTCGGCATCTTCCTCAACCGCAAGAACATCATCATCATCCTGATGTCGGTCGAGCTGATCCTGCTCGCGGTCAATATCAACTTCGTCGCGTTCTCGGCGCAGCTCGGCGATCTCGCGGGGCAGGTGTTCGCGCTCCTGATCCTGACCGTTGCCGCCGCCGAGGCCGCGATCGGGCTCGCCATCCTCGTCGTCTTCTACCGCAACCGCGGCACCATCGCGGTTGAGGACGTCAATCAGCTCAAGGGCTAACCCTCGTGATCCAGGCCATCGTCTTCTTTCCGCTGATCGGCGCCCTGGTGGCAGGGCTGCTCGGGCGCGTCATCGGCCACCGCACGTCGGAATTTCTGACGACGGGCCTGCTGATCGTGGCCGCGATCCTGAGTTGGTTCGTCTTCCTGCCCTATGTCTTCAACGGCGGCGAGGCGATGGGCGAGACCAAGGTGCACGTGCTCGACTGGGTGCATTCGGGACCGCTGGTGCTCGACTGGATCCTGCGCGTCGACACGCTGACGGCGATCATGCTGGTGGTGGTGACGACGGTGTCGAGCGTCGTCCACGTCTATTCCATCGGCTACATGGCGGACGATCCGCACCGGGCGCGCTTCTTCGCCTATCTGTCGCTGTTCACCTTCGCCATGCTGATGCTGGTGACGGC
>DASTRL010000055.1:0-31529 GCA_035761265.1 Steroidobacteraceae bacterium | reverse complement strand
TTCCATCACATGAAAACCGTCGAGCGCGTGATCGGCTACAAGCCCGGCACCGGCGGAACCGGCGGCGTCTCCTATCTCGCCAAGGCGCTGGAGTTGAAGTTCTTCCCCGAACTCTGGCAGGTGCGCACCTCGATGTAGCGGCACCGCTACTATTCGGGGGCGACCCAGGCGTTGATGGACATGGGTGAGGCGGTGCCAACCGACGTGCCGATGGGCGAGGGGTAGCCACTCACCCACGGAATATCGCCGGCATAGGGCGCGGCATCAGTCCAGAGGAAGCCATCGCTCCACAGGAAGCCGTCATTCCAGAGGAAGCCGTCGCTCCACAAGAAGCCGTCGCTCCACAGGAATCCCTGGTCGCGCAGCGCGCCGTCGCCCCAGAGAAAGCCGTTCGGGCTGGTCACCACGAAGTCGCCGTTGGCGCGCTGCGTGACGCTGCCGCGGAAGTGCTGGCTGCCATTGAGATCCGCGGCGATGTTCAGCCCCTGGTTGGCGCAATTGTTCTGCGTGCCGTAGACAGCGGCCCGGGCATCGACGAGCCCCGTGCCCTGCTGCAGCACCGAGTAGGCGAGGCTGCCGTCGGCATTCACCGCGGGCCGTCCACTCGAGATGATGCGGCACTTCACCTGGTCGGGCGTGAGCCCATGGTTCTGGCTGATGACCAGCGCCGCGACGCCGGACACCACCGCCGCCGCCTGCGAGGTGCCGGACATGGTGAAGAAGTCACCGTTGTTCATGTAGGTGGGATGATCCACCGCGATCTTCTGGTACGTGGCCATGAAGCCCCAGACGTGGCCGCCGGGGGCGACCAGGTCGGGCTTCACGAAGCCTTCGAAAGTGGGACCGGCCGCCGAGAAGGAGGCCAGCCGGTCGTCATTTTTGTTGTTGCTGTAGTTGTCGGTCATCGCCCCGACCGTGATGACGTACGGCACATTGCCCGGTACGCCCACGGTCTGCGGCAGCGGTCCGCTGTTGCCCGCTGATACGACGACGACGATGCCGGATTGCCACGCGCGCATCACGGCTTTGTTGAGCGGATCGTCCCAATAGCGCGAACGCGCCGGGGCCCCTAGCGAAAGATTCAGAACCCTGATGTTGTATTGATACTTGTTGTTGATGATCCAGTCGATGCCGCGAATGACGCTGGCATAGCTGCCCGAGCCGTCTTCGCCAAATGCCTTCACCGAAATCAGGCGTACGTCCGGCGCCACGCCGAAATAGCGGCCCGCGCTGTCCTTGCGGCTGCTGGCGATCAGGCTGGTGATGTGCGTGCCGTGGCCGTTGGTGTCGGTCGACACCGATGAGTACTGCGCGTCGATGGCGTTGCGCACGGCGTCGTACTGCACGTCGATGCGGCCATTGCCGAGCGAGTCCTTGTCGAGCGAGTCGAGCTTCCAGTAGCCGGTGTCGATGATGGCGACGCCGATGCCGCTGCCCTTGATGCCCGCCTGGTGCAGGTCGCGCTGTTTCACGTCGAGCGGCACCGGGTCGCCTTCGCCGTAGGACGTCGTGTAGTCGATCTCGAGGTCGTCGATGTCGACGTTGTCGTCGCCGAACCGGCCGCTCATCGACGGCACGAAGCGGATGGTGGTCTCGCGCCCGCGGAAGGCCGTGATGTCGTAGCTCTTGTTCTGGAACTGCCAGTCGTTGGCAGGCCCCGAGATGCGACCCAGTTCGCTCCAGCTCGCCCCGCCGTTGCCGCTCGCCTGTACGGCGACGTATTCGCCGTATTCCAGGCCATTGCGCAGGTACTTGAATTTCAGCGTCACCGCGGGCGAGCTCGAGGGCGTTGCCGCCTTGCGGTAGATGGACGCGCCGCGGCCGGTGAGGATCAGGCGGCGGCTGCCGCGATCGCTCCAGCCGAGCACGATGTAGCCGCCGTTCGGATTGTTGTCGTCGTTCTGCTCGACCCAGTTGCCGTACCAGCGGTGGGTGCCGTCGTTGTTGCCGAACGAGTCCGTCTCGAAATTGTCGCGCACGTTCGCGGCCGCCTGCGTGGTCACGAGTGCGTTGCGGGTGATCTGCCGGATGCCGGCGGTGGCGAGCACGGCCGCGTGCTGCGCGTCGGTCAGGTTGGCTTCTACGGCGTCGATGACGTTGAGGCGCGAAACCACTTTGCCGCCCGCGGCGGCCACCGCCGCGGCGGCAGCATCCGTGCTGTGCGCCTCGACGATGTAGCTGTGCGCGGTGGTTTCGGCGGCCTGGTGCGCCGGCGGCGTGCCCGAAGTCGCTGCCGGGCAGGACGCGAGTGCCACCGCCATCACCGCTCCCAGGAGTCGGGCGGCCGCCTCTTTCACCTTCGACGTCATCTTTCCATCGCCCCTTGTGTGGCCCCAGTTCGCTTGCGCGAACGGCACCATTAGAGGCGGGGGAGGCAATTCCAGAGCGTGCGTGTGTGACGCGGCTCTCGGGAAAAGTGTGACGCGCCTCTAATAAGGGCCCGTCAAATCGCCGGCTATGTCAATGCAGGCTCAGCGCTGCGCGGCGCGTGTGACAGAAGCTGGCGCGGTTTTTCCGGCGGGCAGGATCTTCTCGAGGAGCGTGCCGAGCGGCGAGGCGGGCGCGAACAGGTGGCCCTGGCCCTCGTGACATTGCTCGGCGACCAGGAATTGCGCCTGGGCTTCGGTCTCGATGCCCTCGGCGACGATGCGCAGCCCGAAGGCGAGCCCGAGTGCGATGGCCGCGCGGCACACGGCACGCGCCTCGTGGTCGTGGCCGACTTCCTCGACGAAGGAACGGTCGATCATGATGCCGTCGAGCGGGCTGTTGCGCAGGCGGCCGAGCGAGACGTAACCCGTGCCGAAGTCATCGATGAGCACGCGCACACCCTGGCCGCGCAGCTGATGCAGGGCGGCGAGGCCGTTGCGGCCGGTGGAAAGCATCTGCTCGGTGATTTCCAGATCGAGTTGCGAAGGCTCGATGCCTGCCTCGCGCGCGGCATTGGCGACGTCTCCGGCCAGGCTCTCGGCGGAAAGATACTGGCGCGCCACGTTCACCGAGACGCGCAACTGTGGGTATCCGCGCTGCGCCAGCGTGGCGAGGTCGCGGCAGGCACGGCGCAACACCCAGCGGCCGAGCTGCACCGACAATCCGGAAAGCTCGGCGATCGGCAGGAATTCCGAGGTGGGCACCAGGCCGCGGATCTTGTGCGGCCAGCGCAGGAAGGCTTCGACCGCGACGATCTCGCGCGTGGCCAGCGTCAGTCGCGGCTGGTAGTGCAGCTCGAGCTCGTCGTTCTGGATGGCGCGGGTCAGCTCCTGCTGCCAGTCGAGCCGCGTCAGCGAGGCGAGTCGCAAGGTGTCCGAATAGAAGGTGACGGGTCGGTCCTCGCCCTGGCGGCGGCCCGCATCGAGAGTCGTCAACGCGCGTTCGATGAGCTCGCCGGCGCGCACGCCGTCGGTGCCCGAGAGCGTCACACCCGCCTGCGGCGCGAGCTGGAAGATCTGGCCGTCGAGATCCACCGGATGGCGCAGCGCCTTCATGATGCTCTCGATGGCGGCATCGGCATCGCTGCGCGAGCGGATGTCGGTGAGCACCACGCCGATCACGTCGTCCGACACGCGCGCGAGGCGCGGCAGGCTGGAGCGGCCTTCGGGCAGCGTCTCGAGGATCACCTTGGCCGCCGATTCCAGCAGGCGGTCCGCGATCGCCGAGTCGAATACGCGGCGATAGGTCGAATAGCCACCGATGTGGATGAGCGCGACGCCGACCGTGTCCTCGCGCAGCGCGGCCATGTCGAGCGCCATGCGCAGCGATTTCTCGAAGCCGTCGCGGTGCGGGAGCATGAGTCCGCTGGATTTCTCGTACAGCCCGGAGTCGTTCGACGTGGCGCCCTGGCCGAGGTCGCGGCACACCACGAGCACGCGATCGAAACCCTGCACCTGGAAGCGCATCTCCAGATTGAGGTCGCCCTCCTGGTAGCGCTGCTGCGCGGGTTTGCGCGTCTTGAGGATGCGGCGCACGGTCTGCAACACGTGCGATGCGACGGACTCCGGCCACAGGTCCTGCACCGGGTGTCCGGGGATCTCCTCGGTGTTCAATCCGCGGACGGCGTTACCGCCGACGCAGGAGAGGATGATGCCGTCGCGCCGCACGATCAATGCGAGATCGGGCAGGGACCGGGCAATGGCTTCGCGAATCTCAGTGTCCATACTGCGGATTGGCCTCAGCGCGCTTCGCGCAACACGCGCAGGGCGTTGACCGTGTCATCGCTGCCGCGCGTGGATGAATGTTCGATGATGACGCCGTTGGCGATCAAGCCGTCGACGTTGGATTCCACGGCCGCGATCACCGAGTGCAGCGAGGCCACGGCCTCGGTGCCGAACCAGCCGCGCCAGGCATTGCGGCCGCGCTTGGCGCGGTACAGCGCCAGATCGGCGATCTTGATGGCATGTTCCCAGCTTACCGCGTCGGGTCTTCCCGGCACGAACGGCAGGCAGGTCAGGCCGATGGAGCTGCTGGTGCGCACCACCGCGCCGCGCGGCAACACGCACTTCATCTTTGCGACCCGCTCGCGGATGCGCTCGGCGAGCATCGTGGCGTGTTCGACGTGCTGCGCGTGCGCCACCACGACGAACTCGTCGCCGCCCCAGCGCACCAGCACGTCATCCGGGCGGATCGCCTGGCGCAGGGTGCGTGCCACTTCGATGATGAGCTCGTCGCCGGCGGCATGGCCGTGCTGGTCGTTGATCGGCTTCAACGCGTCCAGATCGATGATCATGATGGCGAGGCCGTGGCTGCCCTTGTGTTCGGCCAGCAGGCGCGGGAAGTTCTGCATGAGGTAGCGGCGGTTGGCGAGGCCCGTCAGCGTGTCGGTGTAGCTCGCCATCTCGAGCTTGCGATTGGCGTCCTCGAGTTCGCGGTAGCGCTGCGCCAGCTCGTAGGTGCGGTCGCTGACCTGCTGCTCGAGCTCCATGCGGTAGGCGGCCGCGCGCGCCAGCCGCCGCTGCTGCGCATACCAGACGCCGAGCAGCATCAGCACGGCGAGCAGCGTGTAGCCGAGGAACGCCCAGGGCGAGAGCCACGGCGAGGGCGCCACGGCGACCGGCACCGCCAGGTCCTGCGTGCTCCAGACGCCGTCGCTGTTGCTGGCGCGAACGCGGAACACGTAGTGGCCGCCCGGCAGATTGGTGTAGGTGGCGGCGCGGCGCTCGTCGGCACGCACCCAGTTGTCATCGAAGCCCTCGAGCTTGTACTCGTAGCGATTGGCGCGCGGATCGGCGTAGTCGAGTGCCGCGAAGCGGAACGTGATGACGTCCTCCTCGTGCTTCAGCGAGAGGCGATCGATGCGCTCCTCGGGGACGCCGGCGGCGCCGGGCTCGTTGAGCTTCAGGAACTGCGTGAGCACCACGCGCGGCGGGCGCTCGTTGAACTCCAGCATCTCGGGATAGAAGGAGTTGAAGCCCGAAGCACCGCCGAAGTACAGCTTGCCGCTGCGGTCGCGGTAGTGCGCACCGAAATTGAATTCCTCGCCCTGCAGGCCGTGCAGGCGATGGAAGCGCTGGATGGCGCCGGTCTTCGGATCGAGGCGCGCCAGGCCGAAGTTGGTGCTGATCCAGATGTTGCCCATGCCGTCGGCCCTGAGGCCATAGACGGAGTTGTTGGGCAGGCCCTGCGTCTCGGAGTAGTTGGTGAACTTCAGGTGCGCCGGCGCATCGGCGGGATTCACCACCCGATCGAGTCCGCCGCCGCGCGTGCCGATCCATACGCCGCCGGAGTCGTCGACCAGCACGGAGTAGATGTTGTCGGCGCTCAGGGAGTCGAGCTGCTTGGCATCGCGCCGGTAGTAATAGAGCCGCCGCGTCTTCACGTCCCAGACATTGAGTCCGCCGCCGTCGGTGCCGATCCACACGTGGCCGGTGCGGTCACGCGCCAGCGCCGTCACGCGCCCGCTCGACAGATGCAGGCCATCCTCGGGGCCGGGGCGCAGATTGTCGAAGCGGCGCGTGGTGGTGTCGAAGCGTGACACGCCCCCGCCGAAGGTGCCGGCCCAGATCTGCCGGTCGAGTTCCATCAGGCTGGTCACGCCCGCCGCGGCGAGCGTGGTCGGCACGGCCGGATCGTGCGCGAACACCTCCGCCTTGAGCGTGCGTGGGTCGATCCGGTTGAGTCCGCCGGCCATGGTGCCGACCCACAGGTGGCCATCGCTGGCTTCGAGCAGCGCCATGACCCGATCGTCGCTGAGGGATGTGCGCACGCCATCGACGTGCTGCACCGGCGTCACGTGCCCGCTGCTGCGATCGACCAGATTGATGCCGCCGCCGAAGGTGCCGACCCACAGGCGGCCGAGCCTGTCCTCGGCGAACGAGGTGATCTTCCGATCCGTGTAGCCTTCCTCGGTGGTGGCGCGCGTGTGGCCGAAGGACCAGGTGCGCGGGTTCCACTTGGCGAGGCCGCCGGACTTGGTGCCGATCCACAGCGAGCCGCCGCGGTCCTCGAACAGCGACATCACGTAGTCATCCGGCAGCGAGCGCGGATCGGCCGGATCGTTGCGGTACGTGGAGAAGGTCTCGGTGGCGGTATCGAACCAGGCGAGACCCTGGATCAGCCCGACCCACAGACGACCCTGGCTGTCGAGCAGCAACGCCTGCACTCGGTTGTCGGGCAGCGCACCGGCGCTGCCTTCCTGCGCGCGGAACACGCGCCAGCGATCGTTGCGCGGATCGTAGCGGCCGAGACCTGCATCCGTACCCACCCACACCATGCCGTCGGCGGACTCGGTGAGCGCGCGCACACGCACCGGCTGCGCGCTGCCCGCAAGCTCCGGCGGCAGCGACACGCGCGTCACGTCGAGATTGCCCGCCGGCAGTCGGTCGAGCCCGTTGGCGGTGCCGATCAGCTTCTCGCCGCTACGCAGGTGCAGGATCGCGAAAACCGTATTGTCGGAAAGCGAGTTCGGCTGGGTGGGCGAATGACGCAGCTGCTGCAACTCGCCGGTGCGTGGATCGAAGATGGCGACACCGCCCTCGAGCGAGCCGATCCAGATGCGGCCCAGGCTGTCGCGCGACAGCGCGCGCACGCGCTGCAGGTCGGCGGCGTCGCGCAGCGGCGCCGGCGCCTCGAGGCCGCCGGTCTGCGCATTGCGGAAGATCACGCCGCCACCGTCGGTGCCGATCCACAGTCCGTCCTCGCCGGGCACCAGCGCCGCGACCCAGCCATTCGGCAGGGAGCGCGGATCGCCGCGGTCATGGCGCAGCTGGCGGAATTCATAACCGTCGAAGCGGTTGAGTCCGTCCTCGGTACCGAACCACATGAAGCCATCCGCATCCTGCGTGATGGACATGAGGTTCTGCTGCGAGAGACCTTCCTCGAGGCTGTAGCGCTGGACGGTGAGGGGAGGGGTCGCGAGCGCAGGCACGGCGAGCAGCGCCAGCAGCGCCGCGAGCGCGACCTGCACGCATGACCTCACCGATCCGGTTTTTCCCCGCGTTATAGGCATTCTGAGCGGCTGCGGCCGATTCCAGTCCGCATCGTAGTGGCGCGCCGGAAAATCCTGTGTGACTGGCGTCAGAGGGACCGGTCGGGTCACGCCGCCGGAACGCGCGAGGGCGCGTGAAGTGTGACGGGCATCACGCTCGAAAAAAACGCGCCGCGCCTTACGTCCAATCGATGCAGGCGATGCCGAGATCGGACGCCGCGCGTCGCGCGGCGAGGCTGCCGTTGACCAGCATGCCGTGCCGCACGAGCTGCAGATGCGGCAGGTCCGAGGCGCTGTTGCCGTAGGCGAAAGAGTCATCGTACTGGCGCACGGCGAACAGCGCGCGCAGGCAGCGCGCCTTCTCTTCGCCGCGGCGGTTCGCGGTCAGCAGCGTGCCGTCCAGCCGCTCGTGCTGCCAGGACACTTCCGTGCAGATCACCTGGTCGAAGCCGAGCTGCCGGCCGAACTCCGGCACGTAGAAATCGACGCTCGCCGACATGAGGACCAGGTGATGGCCCGCATCGCGATGCCGGCGCACCGTCGCCAGCGCCTCGCGAAAGCAGCCGTTCGCGATCCGGTCGCGCACGAACTCGCAGGCGAACGCCTGCAACTCGGCGCGCGCAGTGCCGCGCAGGGTGGCGCGCAGCAGCGACTGCTTGAGCGCGCCGCGATCGCGGTCGACCAGGAATCGCGCGGCGGCGGGGATCACCAGCAGCAGCCGCGCCAGCCGCCAGGGCCGCTGTGCCAGCCGGCGCAGCAGCAGCGGAAACAGCGTGTCGCGGCGCGTGATGGTGCCGTCGAGGTCGAAGATCGCGATCTGCATGTGCGCGGGATCTTAGCGCATGCAGTCGCCGCGATTGGCCACAATCGCGTCACCCGTGCTGCCGGCATGTGACCGGAGACTGCGCCCCGGCTATCTACCCGGGAGCACCAACACGTTCGAGCGACGAGGATCCACGCCACCACTGCTCGGCTAGGCGCTGCTGATCGGTGCGCTCGACGGGCAGCGCGGCCCGGACTGCGGGGCGCCATCAGCGCGTGACAGTTGACGCGCGCCACGTGGCGGCGCCAGCATGCTGGCAGGAAGCGAGGCTACCCCGCGTTATCTGCCAGGTGGTGCATGAGTCGGCGCATTGCGTTCCTGCTGTTTGCGGATTTTCAGCTGCTCGATGCGGCGGGTCCCATCGCGGCCTTCGAAATCGCCGAGGACTTCCAGCCGGGCAGCTATGAGCTGCGCGTGGTCGCGAAGGCGCCGGGCGCGGTGGCCAGCACGTCGGGAGCCACGATGAATGCGCGGGCGCTGCCACGTCCGGCGGCGATCGACACGCTGGTCATCGTGGGTGGAGACGGCTCACGGGCGGCATCCGGGGATGCGCGCCTGGTGCAGTTCATCGCGCGCTGTGGCGCGCGCTCGCGGCGCGTGGCGAGCGTCTGTTCGGGTGCGTACCTGCTGGCGGCAACGGGGCTGCTCGATGGGCGCGCCGCCACCACGCACTGGTCGCGTGGGGACGATTTCGCGCGGCGGTATCCGCGGGTGCGGGTCGATGCCGACCGCATCTTCGTCAGGAGCGGCAGGTTCTGGACTTCGGCGGGGATTTCGGCCGGCATCGATCTGGCGCTCGCGCTGATCGCGGAGGATCTCGGTGAGAGCCTGGCGCGCAGGGTCGCGCGCGAGCTGGTCGTGTACTACCGCCGCCCGGGCGGGCAATCCCAGTTCTCGACGTTGCTCGAACTGGAGCGCGCCGACGGGCGCTTCGCGCCGCTGCTCGATTTCATCCGCCGGAATCTGGAATCGCGGCTCAACGTGCAGGATCTCGCCGCGCAGGCCTGCATGAGTCCGCGCAATTTCGCGCGCGCCTTCCGCGCCGAGACGGGGGCGAGTCCCGCCAAAGCCGTCATGCGATTGCGCGCCGAGACCGCGCGTGCGCAGCTCGAGCGTGGCGGCCAGTCGATCCGGCAGGTGGCGAAGACCTGTGGCTTCGGCGATCCCGAGCGCATGCGGCGGGCATTCGTCAGCCTGTTCGGGCGCCCGCCGTCGGCGCTGCGCTAGGCGGCCTTGCTGGCGAGCTGGCGCAGTACGTACTGCAGGATGCCGCCGTGGCGGAAGTAGTCGCGTTCCTTCGGGGTGTCGATGCGCACGCGCGCCTCGAAGCTGATCGGCGAACCCTTGGGCGGCGTGGCGACCACCTTCACCGTCTTCGCCTCGGCGTTGTTCAGGCCGGTGATCTCGAACACTTCCTGTCCGGTGAGTCCCAGCGAAGTGGCGGTCTTGCCGGCCGGGAACATCAGCGGCAGCACACCCATGCCGATGAGATTGGAGCGGTGGATGCGCTCGAAGCTCTCGGCAATGACGGCGCGCACGCCCAGCAACATGGTGCCCTTGGCGGCCCAGTCGCGCGACGAGCCGGTACCGTATTCCTTGCCGGCGAGGATCACGAGCGGCGTGCCTTCCTGCTTGTAGCGCATGGCGGCGTCGAAGATCGACATCTGCTCGCCGCTCGGCACGTGGATGGTGACGCCACCCTCGGTGCCCGGCGCCAGCAGATTGCGCAGGCGGATGTTGGCGAACGTGCCGCGCATCATGACTTCGTGATTGCCACGCCGCGCCCCGTAGGAATTGAAGTCCGCGGGCTGCACGCCCTGGGCGACCAGGTACTTGGCCGCGGGACTGGTCTTGGCGATGTCACCGGCGGGGGAGATGTGATCCGTGGTCACCGAATCGCCGAGCAGCGCGAGCACGCGGGCGCCGGTGACGTCGGTGACCGGGCGCGGCGTCATGGTCATGCCATCGAAGTACGGCGGGTTGCGCACGTAGGTCGACTTTTCTTCCCACGAGTAGATCTTGCCGGCCGGCACCTTGATGGACGACCAGTTGCTGTCGCCGGTGAACACGTTCGCATAGCTCTTGCGGAACATGGCCGAGTCCAGCGTCTTGCGCACCACGTCCTGCACTTCCTGGTCCGAGGGCCAGATGTTGGCGAGCACCACGGGCTTGCCCTGCGCGTCGTGGCCGAGAACGTCGGACTGCAGGTCGATGTCCATGGTTCCGGCCAGCGCATAGGCGACCACCAGCGGCGGCGAGGCGAGGAAGTTCATCTTCACCTCCGGGTGCACGCGACCTTCGAAATTGCGATTGCCCGACAGCACCGAGACGGCCACGATGTCGCCCGCCTTGATGCCCGCGGAGATCTCGGGCTTGAGCGGGCCGGAGTTGCCGATGCAGGTGGTGCAGCCATATCCGACGACGTTGAAGCCGATGGACTCGAGCGACGCGAGCAGGCCCGCCTTCGATAGATAGTCCGTCACCACGCGCGAGCCGGGCGCCAGGGAGGTCTTCACCCACGGCCTGGACTTGAGGCCGAGCCTGGCTGCATTGCGTGCCAGCAGCGCAGCCGCGACCAGCACGTATGGATTCGAGGTGTTGGTGCAGCTGGTGATCGCCGCGATGGTGACGGCGCCGTCGCGGAGTTCCACCTTCTGGCCGTCGAGCAGGATCTCGGCGTGGCCGGTGGCGGTGGGATTCTTCCTGGTGCGCTCGTCGGCCATGGTCTTGAGCGCGGTCTGGTACACGCTCTTCGCCTTGGAGAGCGGCACGCGATCCTGCGGGCGCTTGGGTCCCGCGAGGCTGGGCTCGACGGTGGCGAGGTCGAGCTCGAGCACGTCGGTGTAGTCGGCGGGCTTGGCGCCGTTGTAGCGCCACATGCCCTGGGCCTTGGCGTACGCCTCGACCAACGCGATCTGCTCCGGCGGCCGGCCGGACAGCTCGAGGTAGCGCAGTGTTTCCTCGTCGATCGGGAAGATGCCGCAGGTGCTGCCGTACTCGGGCGCCATGTTGGCGATCGTGGCGCGATCGGCGAGCGGCAGGTTCGCGAGCCCGTCGCCGAAGTATTCGACGAACTTGTCCACCACGCCCTTCTTGCGCAGCATCTCGGTGACGGTGAGCACCAGATCCGTGGCGGTTGCGCCCGGCTTGAGCTGGCCGGTGAGCTTGAAGCCGATGACCTGCGGAATCAGCATGGTCACCGGCTGGCCCAGCATCGCCGCTTCGGCCTCGATGCCGCCCACGCCCCAGCCGAGCACGCCGAGGCCGTTGATCATGGTGGTGTGGGAATCGGTGCCGACCACGGTGTCCGGGTAGGCGAGATTCCGGCCGTCGGTGTCGTTGTGGAAGATCACGCGGCCGAGATATTCGAGGTTCACCTGGTGCACGATGCCGGTGTTCGGCGGCACCACCTTGAAGTTGCGGAACGCCGTCTGTCCCCAGCGCAGGAACGCATAGCGCTCGCCATTGCGCTGGAACTCGATCTTGTTGTTGATGGCGAGCGAATTGGCGCGGCCGTAGTCGTCGACCTGCACGGAGTGGTCGATGACCAGCTCCGCCGGATTGAGCGGATTGATGCGCTCGGGATTGCCACCGAGCTTCTGCACGGCCTCGCGCATCGCGGCGAGGTCCACCACGCAGGGCACGCCGGTGAAGTCCTGCATGATCACGCGCGCCGGCGTGAAATCGATTTCATACGAGGGCGCCGCCTTGGCGTCCCAGCCGAGCACCGCGTCGATGTCTTCCTGCGTGACGTTCACGCCGTCTTCGAAGCGCAGCAGGTTCTCGAGCAGGATCTTCAGCGAGTAGGGCAGTCGCGCGACCTTCTCCGCGGGCAGCCCGGAGAAGCTCCAGTAGTCGTAGGAACGATTGCCGACCTGGAGAGATGCGCGATTTTTCGAACTACCAGCCATGAATCCTGCTCCTCACAAACACCGCTGAAAACAAGCGGCGTATTCTAACTCGCCGCATCACTGCGTGGTGCTCTCGATGACGCCGCCGCCGAGACAGCGATCGCCGTCGTACAGCACGGCGAACTGGCCCGGGGTCACCGCGCGCTGCGGCAGATCGAAACGCACCTCGAGTGCACCATGCGCACGCAGCGCGGCGTGGCACTGCTGGTCCGGCTGGCGGTAGCGCACCTTGATCTGCGACTGGAATTCCAGGCTCGCGGGCGGCGCCAGCCAGTTGCACGGCCCCGTGGCCAGTGTGCGGCTGACGAGCAGCGGATGATCGTGACCTTGCACGGCCACGAGCTGGTTGCGCGCCAGATCTTTCGCCGCGACGTACCAGGCGGATTCCTCCTTGCCGGCGCGGCCGCCGATTTCAAGCCCGCCGCGCTGCCCCAGCGTGTAGAAGGCCAGCCCGCGATGCCGCCCGAGGATCTCGCCGCGTTCGGACACGATGTCGCCCGGCGTGGTCGGGATGTAGCGTGCCAGGAACTCGCGAAACGGCCTCTCGCCAATGAAACAGATGCCGGTGCTGTCCGGCTTGTCGAACACGGGCAATCCCGCCTCGCGCGCCAGCGCGCGCACCTCGACCTTGCGCAGCTCGCCGAGCGGGAACAACACGCGCTCGAAGTGAGTGCGCTCCACGCCATGGAGAAAGTAGGACTGGTCCTTGTCGGCGTCGGCCGCCTTCAGCAGCGCCGGTCCGTCGGTACGCATCTCGAGGCGCGCATAGTGGCCCGTGGCGAAACGCCGCGCGCCGAGCCGCGTGGCGTATTCCAGGCAGATCCCGAACTTGATCTCGCGGTTGCACAGCACGTCGGGGTTGGGCGTGCGTCCGGCGCGATACTCGGTGAGGAAATAGTCGAACACGCGCGCGCGGTAGGCCGCGGCGAAGCTCACGCGATGCAGGGGAATGCCGAGCTCCGTCGCGGTGGCGCGCGCATCCTGGAAATCCTGCGCGTCCGTGCAGTAGGCGTCGTCATCCTCCCAGTTGCTCATGTACAGCCCGTGCACGTCGAAGCCCGCGCGCTTCAACAGCAGCGCGGCGACGGCGGAGTCCACGCCGCCGGACATGCCGACGACGATGCGTTCACGGGAGGACGGGGAATTCACGGCGCGGATTGTACGCCGCCGCGCGGACCCTAGAGGTTGACCACCGAGGGCGCGTGCAACGCGCTTTGCAGGTCGAGGCAGGCCACGGAATCGAGCGGCTGGCGCTTGCCAGCCAGGAAATCCTCGATGCAGCGCATGACCAGCGGTGAGCGCAGTCGCGACGGTTGCGCGGCGAGTTCGGCGCGCGCCAACCACAGCGCGCGAACGATACCGCGGTCCAGGGGCTGGTTCGGACGGTGGCCTTCCACGTCGCCGCAGAACGCGAATCGCAGGAAGCTGCGGCCGTTGTCGGGATTGCGCCAGAGATAGGTGCCGACGAGCGCCTCGGGGCGAAAGCCCCAGGCGGTCTCCTCGCGCGCTTCGCGCATGGCAGCTTCGACCAGCGTCTCGCCATCCTCGAGATGGCCCGCCGGCTGATTGATCACCAGCCGGCCGGCGATGCGCTCCTCGACGAGCAGGAAACGCCCGTCGCGCATCACGACCGCGGCCACGGTGACGTCGGGATTCAGACTCATCGCATCAGTGTAGCGGTCTAGCGGTTTGCCTGGCGCGACAGGTCATCGGCGCTGGCGTGCCAGATCTCGTCGAACTCGTCGAGATACTGGCGCGCGATCGGCGGGTTGTTGAGATCGGCGACGCCGTCCCAGCGGTCGGAATGCACGCGGTAGACGATGGCGCGGTCGTCGGCGATGAGATAGGCGCAGGCGCGCTGCCTCGCTGCGCCGACCACCGGGCGGATGTCGATGCAGCTCGTGAGACGGCGCCCCATCGCGATGAAGCGGTTGTTGTCGCGCAGCACCCGGCCGGAATCCGACAGCAGCACGCGCACCTTGGCGAAGCGGCGTGCCAGCACGAACCGCTTGACGATCTCGAGGAAGCCGTTCTGGTCATAGAGGTCGGGCTCGAGATCGGGCGTGTAGATGGACATGAGGCGCTGCGCGCTGGCGGCGACCGCGTCCACGGCGGCGCGCATCTCCTCGAGCGAGCCGATGACCCGCACGTGGTTCTCGCCGCGTCCGGCGGGCGCGGGCGGCATGGCGCTGCCCGGCGCCGCGGGCGCGCGCGTGAATCTGCCGAAATCGAATTCCCCGGCCGTCATGTGCGACGACTTCTCCCCGAATGACATGAACCTGAGTCGGATTGTGACCTGTGCCCGGGGAAGACTAGGGGTCAGTTCACGGCCGGCCGTGCCAAATGCGTCACGCTTTCATCGGGATTGCGGCCGTACCGGCCGAAAAGCGTGTGCTGCGTCGCACTTCGAACGCGCAGCGCAACACGCCGCAGCGGGTGAAACCTGTAGGTGCCCGCGGAGGCTAGATAGCCCTGGCGAGGCTGGCGGCGAGGCCGACGTATTGTGCCGGCGTGAGCGCACGCAGCCGCGCGCGATCTCCCGGCGGCAACGGTAGTTTGTCGATGAAACCCGCCAGCGCCGCCGCGTCCACCTGCGCACCGCGCGTGAAGTCCTTGAGCAGCTCGTAGCCGTTCGGCACGCCCGCCGCGCGCAGCGCAGTCTGGAGCGCCTCGCCCAGCACCTCGTGCGCCGAATCGATGTCCGCGGCGATGACGGCCGGATCGGCGGCGATCTTGCCGAGGCCGCGCTGCAGCGCGTTCCAGGCGACCAGGCTGTGGGCCAGCGCCACGCCCAGGTTGCGCAGCACGGTCGAATCGGTGAGATCGCGCTGCCAGCGCGAGATGGGTAGTTTGCTCGAGAAGTGGTGCAGCAGCGCGTTGGCGATGCCGAGGTTGCCCTCGGCGTTCTCGAAATCGATGGGATTGACCTTGTGCGGCATCGTCGACGAGCCGACCTCGCCGGCCACCGCGCGCTGGCGCAGGTAACCGATGGAGATGTAGCCCCAGGCATCGCGCGCGAAATCGACCAGGATGACGTTGATGGCCGCCAGCGCGTCGCAGTACTCGCCGATCCAGTCGTGCGGCTCGATCTGCGTGGAGTATTCGTTCCAGGTGAAGCCCTGCGATTCCACGAAGCGCCGGCTCACCGCCGGCCAGTCGACCGCGGGCAGCGCCGCGACGTGCGCGTTGTAGTTGCCGACCGCGCCGTTCCACTTGGCCAGCAGCTCCACCTTGTCGAAGCGCGCCCGCGCGCGCTTCAGGCGCGCGACCACGTTCGCGAATTCCTTGCCGAGCGTGGTGGGGCTCGCCGTCTGGCCATGGGTGCGTGACAACATCGGCAGCGCCGCGTGCTCGTGCGCGAAGCCGCGCAGCCGATCGATGAGCTTGCCGAGCTCGCCCGACAGGAGTGTGCGCGCCGCGCGCAGCATGCGCGCATACGCCAGGTTGTTGATGTCCTCGGACGTGCAGCCGAAGTGCACCAGCTCGAGCGTGGCCGCCGTGGCGCCGGATTGCGCCAGCTTCTCGCGCACGAAGTATTCGACCGCCTTCACGTCGTGGTTGATGCGCGCCTCGATGGCCTTGACCGCCGCGGGCGCGTCGTCGCCCGGCTCGAGCGCGAGCGCCGCCGCGAGCTGGCGCACCGGCGCCGCCAGCGGCTGCGCCAGCAGCTGCGGGACGGATTCCGCCAGGCTCAGCAGCCAGGCCGCCTCGATGCGGATCCGCTCACGGATCAGTCCGCTCTCCGACAGCACGGCGCGCAGCCCGTCGGCAGTCTTGCGATAACGGCCGTCGATCGGCGAGAGCGCGGTGAGTGCGGCGGAGTCCATGAAAAAGTTGCCTCGGATCTTGCGTTAGACTGGGCCGCGAATGATATCCCAGGACAGTCCGCGGACAGAGCACGACAGCTTCGGTGATATCGAAGTGCCGGCGGGCGCGCTTTGGGGTGCGCAGACCGAGCGCGCCCGGCGCAATTTCCAGTTGAGCGGCACGACACTGCCGGCGGACTTCATTGCCGCCCTGGCACTGATCAAGGCCGCCGCGGCGCGCGCCAACGCGCGGCTCGGCTTGCTGCCCGCCGCTGTCGCGGCGGCCATTGTCGACGCCGCGCTCGCCGTCGCCCGCGGCACGCACGATGCGCAGTTCCCGCTCGACGTCTTCCAGACGGGCAGCGGCACCAGCACCAACATGAACGCCAACGAGGTGATCGCGCGGCTGGCGGCCACGGCGCTCGGCAAGCCGGTGCATGCCAACGATCAGGTCAACATGTGCCAGAGCAGCAACGACTGCATCCCGAGCGCGGTGCACGTGAGCGCGGTGCTCGCCGCGCGGCGTGAGCTGCTGCCGGCGCTCGAGGAGCTGCGCGGCGTGCTGGCCGGCAAGGAGCGCGCCTGGGCCGCCGTGCTCAAGACCGGGCGGACTCATCTGATGGATGCCACGCCCATCACGCTCGGGCAGGAGGCATCCGGTTGGCGCGCGCAGATCGAGCTCGCGATCGACAGGCTGCGCGCTAGCGAGCCGCGGCTGCTGGCTCTGGCCCAGGGCGGGACCGCGGTCGGCACGGGGATCAATGCGCACGAGAAGTTCGCCGCGACCTTCATCGAGGAGCTGCGCACGCTCACCGCGGTGCCGTTCGACACGGCCACCAACTACTTCGCCGCCATGGGCACGCAGGACGCGGCCGTGGAATTCTCGGGCCAGCTGCGCACGCTCGCGGTGACGCTCATGAAGATCTGCAATGACCTGCGCTGGATGGGATCCGGGCCCCTGGCCGGGCTCGCAGAGCTGCAGCTCCCGGCGCTGCAACCCGGCAGCAGCATCATGCCCGGCAAGGTGAACCCGGTGATTCCCGAAGCGGTGGCCATGATCGCCGCGCAGGTCATGGGGCTGGACGCGGCGATCGCCGTGGCGGGACAGGCCGGCAATTTCCAGCTCAATGTGATGTTGCCACTGGTGGCCAGCGACCTGCTGCAGTCCATCCACCTGCTCGCCAACGGCGCACGCGCGCTGGCGCGGCAATGCATCGCGGGCCTGGAACCCAACCTGCCGCGGCTCAACGATGCGCTGCTGCGCAATCCCATCCTGGTGACCGCGTTGAACCCGGTGATCGGCTACGAGCGCGCCGCGGCGATTGCCAAGCGAGCCTACGCCGAAGGCCGGCCGGTGTTCGACGTGGCGCTGGAAATGTCCGGCTTGCCCGAGCATGAGCTGCGGCGGCTGCTCGACCCGGCGGCACTGACGCGCGGCGGGCTGCACGGTGGCGGAGGCGGCGGTTGAGTGAGGCGCGGACCGAGCCGGCGCTGCGCGAGCGCATCCTGCGCCGCTTCGCAAATACGCAACCCAGTCACGACCTGGCGGACTGGCGCGTGCTCGGCGTCGATGCGGAGCGCAGCCAGCGCCTGACGCGGCACTTCCCCAAGGATCCGGCGCCGGCGGCGGTGCTGGTGCCGCTGATCGATCGGCCGCCCGGCCTCACGCTGCTGCTCACGCAACGCGCCTCGCATCTCGCAAGACACGCGGCGCAGATCGCCTTCCCGGGCGGCCGGCTCGAGACGTCCGATGCCGACGTGGCGAGCGCGGCGCTGCGCGAAACGCGCGAGGAGATCGGGCTCGATCCCGGCCGCGTACAGGTCTTCGGCTATCTACCGGATCACGTCGTCATCAGCGGCTTTCGCGTGACGCCGGTGCTGGGGCTGGTGACACCGCCGTTTTCCCTCGAGCTCAATCCGGCCGAAGTGGCTGGCGTGTTCGAGGTGCCGCTGGAGCACGTGCTGGACAGCGCCAATCACAAGGCGCGATTGCGCCGGGTCGGCGACGAGGACCTGCTGCTCTATGACATCCCGTGGGAAGGCCAGAACATCTGGGGCGCCACGGCCGGCATGCTGCTCACCTTCGTGCGCATGCTGCGCGAGGCGAGCTCGTGAGCGATCCGGGGCGCGCGCAACGTTCGCTCACGCGGCTGCTGCAGATCATGCGCCAGTTGCGCGATCCGCAGCGCGGCTGTCCCTGGGACCGCGAACAGGATTTCGCGAGCATCGCGCCCTACACGATCGAGGAGGCCTATGAAGTGGCCGACGCCATCGCGCGCGGCGGCCCGAAGGAGCTCGAATCGGAGCTCGGCGACCTCCTGTTCCAGGTCGTGTTCCATGCGCAGATGGGCGCCGAACGCCAATGGTTCGATTTCGCGAGCGTGGCGGACGCCATCTCGGAAAAGCTCACCGCGCGTCATCCGCACGTGTTCGCGGACGCCGAGATCGCCGACGCCGTCGAGCAGACGCGCGCCTGGGAAGAGCACAAGGCGCGCGAGCGCGCCGCGCGGGCTGCGCGCTCGCCCAGCGAACTCGCCGACGTCCCGCTGGCGCTGCCCGCGCTGGCGCGTGCCGGCAAGCTCGGCAGGCGTGCCGCGCGCGTGGGCTTCGACTGGAACGATGCGCACGGTGTGCGCGCCAAGATCGACGAGGAGTTGCGCGAGGTCGAGTCCGCGCCCGCCGCGGAGCGTGCCGCCGAACTCGGGGATCTGCTGTTCGCCGTCGCGAACTGGTCGCGACATCTCGGCGTGGATGCGGAGGAGGCGCTGCGTCTCGCCAATGCAAAGTTCGAGCGCCGCTTTCGCGCCATGGAAGCGCTCGCGCGGCAGCGGTCACTCGAGCTCGCGGCGCTCGATGCCGCCGCCTGGGATGCGCTGTGGATCGAAGTGAAACGCCAGGAAAAGCCGGAAAAATCAGCGTTCAGTAGCGATTCATCGACCCCTGCGTAGATTGCCTCCCAAGGTCGTGATGCGACCGGTAGGAGGTTCCATGTCGATCTCGAGCAAGAAGGTTCTGGTGGGTGTGCTGGCGGCCGCGTGCATGGCGAGCGCGGCGTTCGCACAGGATCGGTACGACGAGCGCTACGATCCGCGCTATGACGACTACGACCGCGGCGCGTACGACTACGCCAGGGTCGTCGACGTGCAGCCGCTGACCACGCGCGTGCGCGTCAGCACGCCGCAGCGTGAGTGCTGGGACGAGACCCGCTATGACGAAGGTGGCTATTCGCCCGGTGGACACGGCCAGCGCGTGGCCGGCAGCACGCTGCTCGGCGCGGTGATCGGTGCCGCCATCGGCAACCAGATCGGTCACGGTGACGGTCGCCGCGCGGCCACCGCGGGCGGCGCCATCATCGGCGCGGCCATCGGTCACGACCAGGGCATGCGTCGCTATGGCGTGAACACGCCGCCGCAGCCGTACACCGTGCAGCGTTGTGAGACGCGCTACCAGGATGAATACCAGGAGCGCATCGACGGCTACCGCGTCACCTACGTGTACCACGGGCGCCGCCAGGTCACCGAGCTGCCGTATCGCCCCGGCGACCGCATCCGCGTACGGGTCGACGTGAGCCCGGCGGAGTGATGCTCGAACCGTTCGTCATCGTGATGTGGGCGGCACGATTCGTGTTCGCCCACATCGCCTTTCAGGCACAAAGCGTTAAACTCGCGCCCGTCATGAAGAAGATCCGCCTGCAGCTCGTTCCGGCCGCGCTCCTCGCCATCGGCCTCGGGCCGCTGTCGCTGGCGCACGGCGTGCCGGCCTCGCCGGTGGCGGGTGGATCGAACTACGAGAGTCGTGACATCAGAGCTGCGCGTCACGACGGCATTTCGCTCGACGAGGCGGTGCGCCGCGCGGAAGCGCAGTACCGCGCGCGCGTCGTGCGCACCGAGGTACAGGATGAGGACGGCCGCAAGGTGTACGTGCTCAAGCTGCTCTCCGAGGGCGGGCGCGTGATCACGGTGCGCATCGATGCGGCCACCGGGAGGATGCGTTAGTCGTGCGTGCACTGGTGGTCGAAGACGAAGCGGCGCTGCGCGAGGGACTGCGCGAACAGCTCATGAAGCAGGGCTTCACGGTGGACGTGGCGGCCGATGGCGAGGAGGGGCTGTTCGCGGGCAACGAGTATCCGCTCGACATCGCGGTGGTGGATCTCGGACTGCCGAAGGTCTCGGGCCTCGATGTCATCCGCAAGCTGCGCGCGGCCGGCAAGACCTTCCCGATCCTGATCCTCACGGCGCGTGACCGCTGGCAGGACAAGGTCGAAGGGCTGCAGGCAGGCGCGGACGACTACGTGGCCAAGCCCTATCACTTCGAGGAAGTGCTGGCGCGCATGCAGGCGCTGATGCGCCGCGCCGGCGGCTGGGCCAGCCCCATCCTGGAATGCGGTCCCATCCGGCTGGACACACGCGCGCAGCAGGTGACGCTGAACGACACGCACATCGAGCTCACCACCTTCGAATACCGCATCCTCGAACACATGATGCTGCGTGCGGGTGACGTCATCTCCAAGACCGAGCTCACCGAGCGGCTCTACGACCAGGACTACGAGCGCGACAGCAACGTCATCGAGGTGTTCATCGGCCGGCTGCGGCGCAAGCTGGATCCGGACGACACGCTGAAGCCCATCGAGACGTTGCGCGGCCGCGGCTACCGCTTCGCGATCGCGCGCACCCAGGGCACGTAGTCCGCCGCTTGCGCGACACCCCGGGAGAATAGTTTGTCCCAGCCGTCGCTGAGACGCCGACTGCTCCTTGCCGTGTCCGCCGTGATCGTGGTGTTCTTCGCGCTCACGATCTTCCTGCTCGACATGCTGTTCCGGCACGCGGCCGAGCGCAGCCTGCGCGAGGTGCTCGATGCGCAGATGGTGGCGCTGGTGGCCGCGGCCGATCCGGATGGTCCCGAATCCGTGACGCCCACCGCGCTGCTCGACACGCGTTTCGATACGCCGGGGTCAGGGCTGTACGCCGAAATCCGCTCGGCGAGCGGCGAGAGCATCTGGCGCTCGCAGTCGACCATCGGCACGGCGGTGCAGTTCGGACCACCGCTCGAGCCGGGGCAGCGGCAGTTCTCGTTCACCGAGATCGCCGGCACCGACGTGCGGCTCGCGGTGGCGAGCCGCGGCATCGAGTGGGTGGACCTGCACGGCGAGCCCGCACGATTCACCTTCAGCGTCGCCTCGAATCTCGCGACGTATCGCGCGCAGATCGCGAGCTTCCGCCAGCAGCTCATCGGCTGGTTCGTCGGCCTTGCCATCCTGCTGCTCGCCACGCTCGTGCTGGTGATGCGCTGGCTGTCGCAACCCATGCGCCGGCTGGTGCGTGAGATCAAGGACGTGGAGGACGGCACGCGCGATCAGCTCAGCGACCACTGGCCGCAGGAGCTGAGCGCGATCACCGGCAACCTCAATGCGCTGCTCGAGTCCGAGCGCGCGCGCATCAAGCGTTACCGCGACACGCTCGGCAATCTCGCGCACAGCCTGAAGACGCCGCTCGCCGTCATGCGCCAGTCGTTGGGCGAGGTCACCGAGCCGACCAGGGCCGGGCTCGATGCCGAGATCGAGCGCATGTCCGGCATCATCGAGCACCAGATGAAACGTGCGGCGGCGAGCGGTGGCGTGCTGCTGGGGCAGGCGCCGGTCGAGGTCGCACCCATCGTCACCGAGCTGCGCGCCGCGTTGCTCAAGGTGTACGGCAACAAGGACCTGTTGTTCGAAGCTGCGATCGCGGCCGGCGCGCAGTTCATCGGCGACCGCGCCGATCTCACCGAGTTGCTCGGCAACCTGCTCGACAATGCCTGCAAGTGGGCGCGCGAACGCGTGCGAATCGAGATCAGCGTCGATGCCGAGGCGACGTCGCGTCATGCGCTGAACCTGCTCATCGACGACGACGGCCCGGGCATCGCCCAGGCGGATCGGGCCCGCGTCCTGCAGCGCGGCGGCCGTGTGGATGAGGCGACCCCGGGGCACGGACTGGGTCTGGCGATGGTCCACGACACCGTCGCGTTGTACGGCGGCAGCCTGGGCATCGACAGCTCGCCGCTCGGCGGCGCGCGCTTCGATCTCAAACTACCGGGGAGGGCGGCGTGAAGTCGGGACTCGTGATCGGCCTGTTGGCGGCGGCGAGCGTGATGGCGTCGCGGGCGAGGGCCGACGAGGCGAACGAAGGACTGCCCGATGCGCGGGCTTTCGCCGCGGTTGAGCGACGCGCGCGGTCAGGCGCCTTCCTTGATCTCGAAGGTGATGCCCTGCGCCAGCGGCAGCTCACGGCTCCAGTTGATGGTGTTGGTCTGCCGGCGCATGTAGGCCTTCCAGGAATCCGAGCCCGACTCGCGGCCGCCGCCCGTATCCTTCTCGCCGCCGAACGCTCCGCCTATCTCGGCCCCCGAGGTGCCGATGTTCACGTTGGCGATGCCGCAGTCGCTGCCAGCGGCCGCGAGGAATGCCTCGGCATGCTGCAGGCGATCCGTGAAAATCGCCGAGGAAAGCCCGTGTGCCGAGGCGTTCTGCATGGCGATGGCTTCTTCGAGCGTGTCGAACGGAATCAGATAGAGCACCGGCGCGAAGGTTTCGTGCTGCACGATGGGCCAGTCGTTCTCGGCGCGGATGATGGTGGGCGCGACGAAGTTGCCCTTGCCCGGCAGCACTTTCTCGCCCGTAATCACCTTGCCGCCGGCGGCCCTGGCCTGCTCGATGGCCTGCGAATAGCGCTCCACCGCGGATTTGTCGATCAGCGGACCCATGAGGGTCGCCGGGTCGATGGGGTTGCCGATGCGCACCTGCGCGTAGGCATGCGCGAGCTTCTTCTGCAGCTCCTCGAGCCGCGAGCGGTGCACCAGCACGCGCCGCGTGGTCGTGCAGCGCTGTCCCGCGGTGCCCACGGCGCCGAATACGATGGCAGGCACCGCGAGTTTCAGGTCCGCCGACTCGTCCACGATGATGGCGTTGTTGCCGCCGAGTTCCAGCAGCACCTTGCCGAGCCGCCGCGCCACGCGTTCGGCCACGTTGCGCCCGACGGCCGTGGACCCGGTGAAGGACACCAGCGCCACCCGCCGGTCGTCGACGAAGCGCGTCGCGAGCTCGCTGCCGGCGTCGATGAACAGCTGGAAGATCGCCGGAAGTCTGGCCTCGCGCATCACCTTGTTGCAGACGTGCTGGACGGCTATGGCCGTCAGCGGCGTCTTCGGCGAAGGCTTCCACACCGAGGCATTGCCGCAGATGGCCGCCAGGCAGGCGTTCCACGCCCACACCGCCACCGGAAAATTGAAGGCCGAGATGATCCCGACCACGCCGAGCGGATGCCACTGCTCGTACATGCGGTGCTGCGGCCGTTCCGAGTGCATGGTGAGGCCATAAAGCATGCGCGACTGGCCGACCGCGAAATCGGCGATGTCGATCATCTCCTGGACCTCGCCCAGGCCTTCGGCGCGGATCTTGCCGTTCTCGAGCGTGACCAGCGCGCCGAGATCGTCCTTCACGGCGCGCAATGCTTCGCCCAGCAGCCGCACCGCCTCGCCGCGGCGCGGCGCCGGCACCGAGCGCCAGGCCGTGGCCGCCTCGAGCGCACCGCGCATCACGGCCTCATAGTCGGTGACCGTGGCGGCGCGCACCTGTGCCAGCGCCTCGCCGGTCGCGGGATTCACGGACGTGATCAGCGCACCGGCGACGTCCTTGGACCACCCCAAACTACCCGACCAGGCGCCGGCATTGATGGAGTCGATGCCGAGCCGCTTGAGCAGTGCGGCAACTTCCGTGTTCTTGAGTACCGCATTCATTTCTTGTGCCTCGCTTTGCCTGCCGCCGGCTTCGGGGCGTCGACCCGGCGCTGATGCCCGGCCTGGCCCTTGACCACGACGGAAGAGGAGAGATCCTTGGTGCCTCCGGGCGCGTAGTACTGCCCGAAGCGGTTGTCGAGAATCTCCGGCAGGTTGAACTGCTCCTGGGCGATGAATCCCCGGTAGCGGCGCGGATTCGCCAGCACCAGGTCCACCACCGAGGTGATGCCCGCGGCCGTGGTCACCTGGATGGCCGACCACAGTCGGCCGGCGATCACCTGCGGGTAGATCTTGTTGACGTAGTTCTCCTCGCGCAGTTCCCCGTCCTGCTTGCCGGACACCGCCGCGTACACGATGACCACGTCCTGCAGCGTCTGCGGCACCGCGGCCTCCAGCACGCGCTTCAAGGTCGCACGATCCTTGTTGAGCTTGAGGTCGTTCATGAGCAGGCGCATCTGCGCGCAATGCCCCGGATAGCGCATGGTCTTGTAGTTGATCTGCTCGCATTGTTTTCCATAGGACTCGGCCAGGGATCCGAGTCCGCCGGAAGTGTTGAAAGCTTCGTAGGCGGTGCCGTCGATCTCGATCTCCTCGAGGCCCTCGAGCGGCGCGGCCTCCGTCAACTTGCCGTCGACCACGGCCTGGCAGGGATTGCCGTATTCGTTGATCAGGCCCTCGGTGGACCATGTCAGCGAATACTTGAGCACGTTGTTAGGGTGCTGCGGCAGCGCGCCGACGCGCAGCTTGATGGAGCGCAGCTCGTCGAAGTGCTTGGCGAGCTCGTTCGCCGCGATGCTGATGAAACCGGGCGCCAACCCACACTGCGGCACGAATGCCTTCGAGGCGCCGCGCGCGATACGGCGCACGGCCTTCGTGACTTCGACGTCCTCGGTGAGATCGAAATAGTGCGCGTTGCCCTTGCGGGCGGCCTTGGCCACGGCGGGATTGCAGTAGTAGGGCAGGCTCGAGATGGCGGCGTGTGGCTTGTGCAGCTGGAAATGGTTCGCGAGCGCCTTGCCATCGCCCGCATCGAGGGCCACGGCGCGCAGGCTGCGCGAGCCATGTGCCTTGACCACGGATTCCGCCGCGGCCGAGTTCACATCGCCCAGGGTGACGTCGTAGTCGCCGGATTCGGCCAACAGGCCACTGATGAGGGCGCCGATCTTGCCGGCACCCAGAATCAACACTTTGTGCATGAAAACCTCGTTGGTCGGTAGTGTGCCGTAACCCGCTGAATTAGAATACTTCGCACCATGCGTACACCCGACATTGCCCCCTGGCATCCAGCCAGCTGGACCAGCCGTCCCGCCGCCCAACAGCCGCGCTACACAGACCTCCCCAAGCTCGAAGGCGTCGTCGCCCAGCTCTCGAAGCTGCCGCCGCTCGTGGTGTCGTGGGAAATCGAGCAGCTCCGCGAGCAGCTCGCCGAGGCGCAGCGCGGCAACAAGTTCCTGCTCATGGGCGGCGACTGCGCCGAGACCTTCGAGGAATGCGAGTCCGACCGGATCGCCAAGAAGCTCAAGATCCTGTTGCAGATGAGCCTGGTGCTGTTGCACGGCCTCAAGAAGCCCATCATCCGCGTCGGCCGCATGGCGGGGCAGTACGCCAAGCCGCGCTCGGCGGACACCGAGACCCGCAACGGCGTCACCTTGCCGGCGTTCCGCGGCGACCTCGTGAACCGCTCGGAGTTCACGCCCGAGGCGCGCGAGCCGGACCCCACGCTGCTGCTGCGTGGTTATGAGCGTGCCGCGCTCACGTTGAACTTCGTGCGTGCGCTGTGCGACGGCGGCTTCGCCGACCTGCACCACCCGCAGTACTGGGACCTCGGGTTCATGCAGCACTCGCCGCTCAAGGACCAATACCAGAAGATCGTGGACTCGATCGGCGATTCGCTCGATTTCTTCGAACGCGTGAGCGGCGGCCGTGCGCCGCATGAAGTCACGGCCGTGGATTTCTACGCGTCGCACGAAGGCCTGCTGATGCACTATGAACAGGCCCAGACGCGCTACATCGAGCGGCAGAAGCGCTGGTACAACCTCTCGACGCACATGCCGTGGATCGGCATGCGCACGGCGACGCTCGACGGCGCGCACGTCGAGTTCTTCCGCGGCATCGCCAACCCGATGGGCGTGAAGATCAGCTCGGCCATGGACGCGGGCTGGTTGCAGGGGCTCATCGCCACGCTGAACCCGCAGAACACGCCCGGGCGCCTGACGCTGATCCATCGCTTCGGCGCCAAGGACGTCGAGAAGTCGCTGCCCAAGGCCATCAAGGCGGTGCGGGAGACGGGCGCGCAGGTGCTGTGGGTCTGCGATCCCATGCACGGCAATACCGAGACCAGCTCCGGCGGCCTGAAGACGCGCCGCTTCGAGAACATCCTCAAGGAGCTCGAGCTGTCATTCCAGATCCACGAGGCGAACGGCTCGTTCCTCGGCGGCGTGCACATCGAGCTCACGGGCGAAGAGGTCACCGAGTGCACCGGCGGCGCGCGCGGCCTCACGGATGCGGACCTGGCGCGCGCCTACCGATCCACCGTCGATCCGCGCCTCAACTACGAGCAGGCGCTGGAGCTGGCGATGCTGATCGGCCGCCACGGTCCGAAGCGCTGATCGATGCAGTACGAACACATCAAGGTTCCGAAAGACGGCCAGCGGATCACCATCAATCCGGACGCGTCGCTGAACGTGCCGGACCATCCGATCATCGCCTTCGTCGAAGGCGACGGGATCGGCGTCGACATCACGCCGGTGATGCTCAAGGTGGTGAATGCGGCGGTCGAGAAGGCGTATGGCGTGAAGCGGCGCATCGCCTGGACGGAGGTATATGCCGGCGACAAGGCGCAGGCGCTCTACGGCACCGGCTTTCCCGACGAAACGCTGACCGCGCTGCGCGATTTCGTCGTCTCCATCAAAGGTCCGCTGGGCACGCCGGTGGGCGGCGGCATGCGCTCGCTGAACGTGGCCATGCGGCAGAACCTGGACCTGTTCGCCTGCGTGCGACCCATCCGCTATTTTCCGGGCGTCGCCACGCCCATGGCGGACGCCTCGCTCACCGACATGGTGGTGTTTCGCGAGAACACCGAGGACATCTACGCCGGCATCGAGTGGCCCACAGGTTCCCCCGAGGTGCAGCGCCTCATCTATTTCCTGCAGAACGAGCTCAAGGTCACGGGCATCCGCTTCCCGGCGAGCTCCGGCCTCGGCATCAAGCCGGTGTCGAAGGAGGGCAGCCAGCGCCTGGTGAGAAAGGCGATCCAGTACGCGATCGAAAACGACCGCGTGTCGGTCACGCTGGTGCACAAGGGCAACATCATGAAGTACACCGAGGGTGCCTTCATGCAATGGGGCTATCTGCTGGCGAAGGAAGAGTTCGGCGCCAAGCCCATCGGCAGCGGCCCGTGGTGCAGCTTCAAGAATCCGATCAACGGCCACGACATCGTCATCAAGGACGTGATCGCGGACAACTTCCTGCAGCAGGTGCTGCTGCGGCCCGAAGACTACGACGTGATCGCGACCCTCAACCTCAATGGCGATTACATCTCCGACGCGCTGGCCGCGCAGGTGGGCGGCATCGGCATCGCGCCGGGCGGCAACATCGGCGACGGGCTCGCGGTGTTCGAGGCGACGCACGGCACCGCGCCGGGCTTCGCCGGCAAGGATCGGGTCAATCCGGGTAGTTTGATCCTGTCGGCGGAGATGATGCTGCGCTACATCGGCTGGAAGGAGGCCGCGGACCTCATCATGCACGGCGTGGCCGAAACCATCGCCGCCAAGGAAATGACCTACGATCTCGCGCGCCTGCGCGAGGCCATCCGCGCCACCAAGCGCGACATCGCCGCGCGCAGGAACGTCGAGGAAGACCTGCAGCGCCTGATCCCGGGCGCCAGGCTCGTCGGCACCACCGGCTTTGGCGACGCCATCATTCGCCGGATGCAATAGTCATCCGCGCCTCGCGCGGCGGCACTTTGACCACTTTCTGTCCCGACTGCACGCTGTGCCCGCGGCTGGCGAATTTCCTCGCGAAGACGGCGCACCAGAACCCCGACTACCACTGCAAGCCGGTCGGCCCGTTCGGCGACATGGCGCCGAAGCTGCTGATCGTCGGTCTCGCGCCGGGCATGCACGGCGCCAACCGGACCGGGCGGCCGTTCACCGGCGACTACGCCGGCATTCTTTTATATGAGTCGCTGCACGCGCTCGGGCTGTCCACGGCACCCACCTCGGTGGACCGGTTCGACGGGCTGCGGCTGGTCGGCGCGCGCATCACCAATGCCGTGAAATGCCTGCCGCCCGAGAACAAGCCGCTGCCGGCGGAGATCAAGACCTGCAATCGCTACCTCGCGGCCGAGCTCGAAGCGCTGGAACCGGTGCGCGCGGTGCTGGCGCTCGGGCTGGTGGCGCACGAGGCCGTGCTGCTGGCCAGCGGCCTCAAGCGCAGCGCCGCGAAATTCGCGCATGGCGCCGAGCACGCTCTGCCCGGCGGGCGGCGCATGGTCGATTCGTACCATTGCAGCCGCTACAACACCCAGACGCGCCGCCTGACCGCGGAGATGTTCCGCGAGGTCCTCGGACGGGCCGCGGGCCTCGCGGGTTTATGATGGCGGCGTGACCGAGCACGTCGACAGCTTCGATCCCAAGGAATACATCCCGAGCCTGCCGCGCCGTCCCGGCGTATACCGCATGTACGGCTCGCCGGATGCAGACGGCAAGACGGAGCTGCTGTACGTCGGCAAGGCGCGAAATCTCCGCGACCGGGTCGGCAACTACTTCCTGGCGAGCAACGTCGACCCGAAGGTGCAGGCCCTGGTCGGCCACATCGCGCGCATCGAGGTCACGCTCACCAGCTCCGAGACCGAGGCGCTGCTGCTCGAGTACAACCTCATCAAGGAGCACAAGCCGCGCTACAACATCGTGTTGCGCGACGACAAGAGCTTCCCCTATGTCTATCTACCGTCGGGTCACGAGTATCCGCGGCTGGTCTTCTATCGCGGCGCGCGCAGCCTGCCGGGCCGCTATTTCGGCCCGTTCCCGAGCGCCGGTGCCGTCAAGGAAACGTTGCAGAGCATCCAGAAGATCTTCCGCATCCGCAATTGCCGCGACACGTTCTTCGAGAATCGCAGCCGCCCCTGCCTGCAGCACCAGATCGGGCGCTGCTCGGCGCCGTGCGTGAAGCTGATCTCGCGCGAGGACTACGCGCGCGACATCAGCGCCGCGGTCAAGGTGCTCGAGGGCCGCAACGACGAGGTGAGCGCCGAGCTCACGAACGCGATGGAAAAGGCCGCCGGCGCTCTGCAGTACGAACGCGCCGCGGCCTTGCGCGATCAGCTCGCGGCGCTCAAGCAGGTGCAGGCGCAGCAGATCGTCACTGCCGAAGGCGACCGCGACATCGACGTGTTCGCGCTGGTGGGTGAACCCGGCGAGTACGCCATTTCGGTGATGATCATCCGTGGCGGGCGCAACCTCGGATCCACCTGCTATTTCCCGAAGGGCTCGCTGGCCGAACCCAACGAGGCGCTGGCGTCGTTCCTGATGCAGTACTACGCCGAGACACCGCCGCCGCCCGAGATCCTGGTCAACCTCGAGCTGGCCGAAGCGCAAGCGCTGATCACGGCGCTCGCCGAGCGGGCGGGCACGAGCTCGCGGCTGTGGCGGCCCGCGCGCGCGCTGCCCGCGCGCTGGATGGCCATGACGGTGGACAACGCCTCGCAGGCGCTGCGCATGCGCCGCGCGCGCCGCGCCGACATCGAGGACATGCTGGCGGCGCTGGGCGAGTTGTTAGGAATGGAAGAGACGCCGAAGCGGCTGGAGTGCTTCGACATCAGCCACACGGCGGGCGAGGGCACCGTGGCCTCCTGCGTGGTGTACGGGGCGGAGGGGCCGATCAAGAAGGACTACCGGCGCTTCAACATCACCGGCGTCACGCCGGGCGACGACTACGGCGCGCTGCGCCAGGCACTGCATCGCCGCTATGAGCGCGTACGTGCCGGCGAAGCCGTCGCGCCCGACGTGCTGCTCATCGACGGCGGACTCGGCCAGATCAACGAAGTCCATGCCGAGCTCGAGCAACTCGGTTTCGGTGCGCTCAAGCTCGTGGGCGTGGCGAAGGGGCCGGATCGCAAGCCCGGCCAGGAGCGCCTGTTCGTGCATGGATCCGACATGCCGCTGGTGCCGGGAGCGGACTCCAGGGCGCTGCGCGTGATCCAGCGCATCCGCGACGAGGCACATCGCTTCGCCATCACGGGGCATCGCAAGCGCCGCGCCCGCCGGCACAACGAATCCGTGCTGGAGTCCATTCCCGGACTCGGCCCGGCCAAGCGTCGCGCGCTGTTGCGTCACTTCGGCGGCATGCAGGGACTGATGCGCGCCGGCGTGGGTGATCTCGAGGCCGTGAGCGGGATCGGGACAACTCTGGCGCGCACCCTTTATGATCACCTCCATCCCGGAGCCTGAAGGCTGTCTTCCCTGACGCGATGATCTGGAATCTCCCGAATACGCTGACCTGGCTCCGAATCTTCGCGATTCCGCTGGTCATCGTGTTCTTCTATCTACCGTATCACTGGGCGGACCCGGCGGCGGGCCTGTTGTTCGCGGTGGCCGGCATCACGGACTCCCTCGACGGCTACTTCGCACGCAAGATGGGCCAGACCTCGCGGCTCGGCGCCTTCCTCGACCCGGTGGCAGACAAGCTCATAGTGGCCGTGGCGCTGGTGCTGCTGGTGAGCAAGGATTTCAGCGACATGATCGTGCCCGGTCTCGAGGCGCTCGACGGCCCGAACGCCACGCTGCGCAAGGAGTCGATCCGCGCCATCCTCGTGCTGTGCGCCATCGTGATCATCGGCCGCGAGATCGCCATCTCCGCGCTGCGCGAGTGGATGGCGGAGATCGGCCAGCGCGGCAAGGTGAAGGTGAGCCAACTCGCCAAGCTCAAGACCATCATGCAGATCGTGGGCCTTTCCTGCATGCTGTTCCGCTGGGACCTGCCGCTGCTGCCCGGCGTGTCGTTGCCGGTGTTCCAGATCGGCTTCGTGCTCACCATCATCGCCGCGGCGCTCACGCTGATCTCCGCCGTGTCCTACCTGCGCGCCGCCTGGCCGGACTTGCGCGGCCATACATGATCCGATCCGTTTGCGTGTTCTGCGGCTCCGCGCCCGGCGTCCGCCCTGGCTACTCGCAGGCGGCGCGCGAGCTCGGTACGGAGCTCGGGCGCGCCGGCATCACGCTGGTGTACGGCGGGGGGCGGCTCGGGCTCATGGGCATCGTGGCCGACGCCGCACTGGCGGCCGGCGGGCGTGCGGTCGGCGTCATCCCGCGGATGCTCATCGATCGGGAACTCGCGCATCCCGGCCTCACGCGCCAGCACGTCGTCACGACCATGCACGAGCGCAAGACGCTGATGGCCGAATTGTCGGACGCCTTCGTCGGGCTGCCGGGTGGCATGGGCACGTTCGACGAGCTGGTGGAAATCGTGACCTGGGCGCAGCTCGGGCTGCACGCCAAACCCGTGGTGCTCGCGAATGTCGACGATTACTTCCGAGCCCTGTACGCCATGCTCGACAACGCCGTGGCCGAGGGCTTCGTCACGCCGCAGAGCAGGGCACGCTGGCGCAATGCGCAAAGCGTCACGGAAGTCATGGGAATCCTTACGAAAGAAGGGCTTGGCCGCGAGGGAATTTCTTGACTTGCCGGGCCATGTCCCTAGAATCTCCGCCCTCTCCAGGGTGCGGGAATAGCTCAGTTGGTAGAGCACGACCTTGCCAAGGTCGGGGTCGCGAGTTCGAGTCTCGTTTCCCGCTCCAATTCTCC
>DASTRL010000054.1:0-3666 GCA_035761265.1 Steroidobacteraceae bacterium | reverse complement strand
TCGAGACCGCCAAGCGCACCGGCGCCACGGTCAAGGGGCCGGTGCCGCTGCCGACCAAGATGGAGCGCTTCACGCTGCTGATCTCGCCGCACGCCGACAAGGACGCGCGCGACCAGTTCGAGTTGCGCACGCACAAGCGCGTCATGGACATCCTGAACCCGACGGACAAGACGGTGGACGCGCTGATGAAGCTCGAGCTGCCGGCCGGCGTCGACGTGCAGATCAAGCTCAACTAACAAAACACGGTATGCTGCAGCTCACGAATTAGCTCGAGAGCGCCGCCGTGAAGCTGCAGCAACTGCGTTATCTCGCCGCCGTCGTCCAGAACGGCCTCAACGTCACCACCGCCGCCCAGGCGCTGCACACCTCGCAGCCGGGCGTGAGCAAGCAGATCCGGCTCCTCGAAGAGGAGCTGGGTCTCACCTTGTTCGTGCGCGATGGCCGCGCGCTCAAGCGCCTGACGCCGGCGGGCGAGGAAGTGGCGGCGCGCGCGCTGCGCATGCTGCGCGAGGCGCAGGCACTCAAATCCCTGGCGAAGGATCTCAAGCAGGCCGATCGCGGCTCGCTGTCGATCGGCACCACGCACACGCAGGCGCGCTATGTGCTGCCGCGCGTGATCCGCGACTTCCGCCAGAAGTATCCGGACGTGCAGCTGCACCTGCACCAGGGTACGTCCGACCAGATCGCCGAAATGGCGACCCTGGACCGCATCGATTTCGCGATCAATACCGGTAGCCAGGAGAAGTTTCCGGACTTCGTGCTGTTGCCCTGCTACACCTGGCATCGGCAGATCATCGTGCCCAAGGATCATCCGCTGGCGCAGGTTGCGAAGCCGACATTGCAGCAGCTCGCGGAATATCCGCTGGTCACCTATGTGTTCAGCTTCACGGGTCCTTCGTCGCTGCACCAGCAGTTCGCGCGCGCGGGCCTCGAGCCCAACGTCTCGCTGACCGCGCGCGACGCCGACGTGATCAAGACCTATGTCCGCCTGGGGCTCGGCGTCGGTGTCGTGGCCAGCATGGCCATCGAGCCCGAGGACGAAAAGGACCTGGCCGTGGTCGAGGCGGGACATCTGTTCCCGCAGCACGTCACGTGGATCGGCTTCCGCGCCGGCGCGCTGCTGCGCGGCTTCACCTACGATTTCATCCAACTACTCGCTCCGCACCTGACGCGCGAGCGAATCGAGCGCATCCTTTCGGCGCCGACGCCGGCGGCGCGCGACAAGCTGATTGCCGCCATCGAAGTGCCGCGTTACGAGTGACGCGCCCGCTCAGGGCCGTATCGCACGATAGTCGTCGTAGTCCGCGGCCGCGCGATAGGTGACGAGGCCCTGCCGGCCATTGAATGGCTGCGGGTCCGTCGCCTCGATGCGCAACTTTTCGTTGACGAAGGCGCGCACGCGATTGCCCACCGCTTCGAGCCGCAGACGGTACCAGGCGCCGGGAGTCACGTTGAGCACCACGGTGCCGAGCTGCACGATCTGGCCGTCTACTACCCGCCTCAGTGTCAGCGTGTTCGATCTGCGCAGCGACATGTAGAGGTAGTTGCGGTCGTCCCGGTAGCGCGCCATGACGCCGAACCACGGGTCCGAGCCGCCTCCGAAGCTTGCGAGCCGCGCGCGCACTTCCACGATCTGGTCGGGATCGAGTTCCACCTCGTTGAGCGGCCCTGCCGCGGTGCGGGCATTGCCGCTCGTGTCCGACTGCGATAGCACCTGGTTCGTGCCCTCCTGTCGCCATGTCCAGGTGCCGTCGGCATAGATCCAGGGCGCCTCGTTCACTCGCGGTGGATCGTAGTTGATCAGCGGAGCGCTCTGCGCGTAGATGGTCGTCAGGTTGCTGGGCGTCACGACCACGTTGTCGTAGTCGGCGGCCGCGCGATACATCAGCAGCGCCGGATGGCCATGGGTGAGTTCGTCGTCGTCCACGTCGAGCAGCGGCGCGCCGTCGACATAGACGCGATGGCGTGTGCCGATGGATTCCAGTCGCAGCCGATAGGTGCGGTTCAGCGTGACCGGCAGCGAGGCGCTCGCGAGCGTCCCGAACTGTCCATTGAACATGCGGCGCAGCGCGACGATGCCGGAGCTGCGCAGCGTCACGTAGTAGAAATTGGATGCATCGGTGCGACGCGTCGCGAGGCCGACCCAGCGATCGTTTCCGTTGAAGGCGGTGGGCTTGACGTCGACCTGAATGGATTGATCGGTCCAGTCCGCCGCATCCAGCACCGCGCCCGCGTCGCCGGAGGTGTTCGACTGGCGGTATACGCGCGTGTCACCCACCTGCGCGACGGACCACTGACTGCCGGGTACCGGCGTCCAGCCCGCACCATTGCCCGTCGCGAAATCATGCTGGATGACCGCGGGCGTCGTGAACGTCGACGGCAGCTCGAAATACATGAGCCCGCCGCCGCCGGTGGCGAGCACGCGATTGCCGCTTGCGGAGACACTTCCCAGGCTCTCGCGGTTGCGGCCGACCAGCGTTGCCCGGTGCGTCCAGAAGCCATTCTCGTTGGGCAGGAACACCTCGATCACTCTTGCATGGCGGTCGTAATCCCAGACGTGGCGGAACACGAAGCGGCCGCTGCGGGTGACACCGTGGCTGGTGCGTGCCGCGCCAAATTCCGCGTCCATGAATTCGCCGGCGGAATGCAGGTAGAGCGACGGTGGTCCCCATTGCGTGCCCGACGCGTCCGTGCGGTACCAGGCCGTGCCGAATTCGTTGTAGTCGGGCACGAACATCTCGTAGTCGCCGTTGTCGTTGCGCCTCAGCGCGACGTCACCGAACGTGTGTCCCTCGTCAGGCACGAGCCGGGCTTGCTGCACCCAGCTCGTGGAAGAGGGACTCGTCTTGAGAAACAGCGTGATCGCGGGCGTGGGGCCGTACTGGAACTCGTCCGAGTTGTAGGGGTTCAGGATGGCGGCCCAGTCAGCCACCATGTCGACCGGCCCGCCATGCGCGGAGTCAGAAAGACCGCTGTCGTCGCCGTACAAGGCTTGTTGCAGGCGCCATTCCCCGGCGCTGTTGCGCTCGAACGTGACACCGCCCCAGGAGAGGCCGCCGTGGAAGATGCGGTTGCCTTCGATGACCACGTCGTCGCCATTCAGATCGGACGTGATCGGGTTGCCCGCCATGTCCAGGGCCGGCGCCGACACCCAGTCCCCATTGAGCTTTTCGAAAACCTGCAGCGGCTGCATGGCGAGCGCCATGACACCGTTGCTCATGGCCGCGCCATAGTGGCCGTGCATGTCGTCGACACCGCTGTCGAAGCCGGAGCCGAGGCGCTTCACGAACGTCCAGGACGTGCCGCTGCGTCTGAACAGGAAAGCGGTGGATTCCGTGTCCGAATAGCCTTCGCTGTCGATGAAACCGTGCAGGCCGATGACCACCGCCTCGTCGCCGTCGATGGCCAGGCCGGCGCCGATGGAATAGAGGGGGTCGGGGGACTGGATGCGGGAGGTTTCCTCGATGATGACGGGGCGCGCATGGGCGATGGCGGCGATCCCAAGGAGGGCCGCAGCGACGAGGAGCTTGTTCATGGCGAGACCTGGGTGGGTTCTGATTGCAGTAGCTAGTTGCAATTCGCGGACCAACCGCAGTGCGGTCGCCAGGGGCGTCGCCAGACGGCGACGTGGCGGCTATGGCTTACGCGCAGCGAAGGATTTACGCA
>DASTRL010000053.1:0-48130 GCA_035761265.1 Steroidobacteraceae bacterium | reverse complement strand
CACCGTCACGGTCATGTCCTGACGCAGGAATCGCGGCACCGGATCGACTCTCAGTCGGATGGACACCGTGCCGCGCCGCGCATCGATGCTCGGCGCGATGTGGTTGACGACCGCGCCGAACGGCTGCTGCGGGAACGCATCGGCAATGCATTGCGCATGCTGGCCCAATGCCAGCGTCGCCAGATTCTTCTCGTCGAACGGCACTTCGATTTCCGTGTCGCCGCTGCGTGCAATCTCCAGCAGCACGCGCCCGGGCTGCACCAGGTCTCCCGGCTCGACGTTGCGCGTCAACACGGTTCCGTCCGCGGTCGCGCGGATCACGGCCTTGTCGAGCTGCGCCTGGGCGGCCGCCAGCCGCTCGCGAAGCTGACGCTCTTCGGTGCGTCCGGGCGCCACGGCCTCGGCCGCCAGGCGAGCGCGTTCCGCCGTCGCCCGGGCCACGGTCTCGGCTTCCTCAGCCTGTTCGAGAACCTCGCGGGCGACGAGTTGCCGCGCGAACAGTTCCGCGCGGCGCACTCGTTCGCGCGACGCCTGCGCGAGTTGTGCCTCTGCCTGCCGCAGTTCCGCCTGCCTTTGCGGCCGGACCGCCGACCCGAGCTGCCGTAACGCCGCTTCGGCTTCGCGAACCCGGGCGAGGAGATCCTCCGAGCGCAACGTCACCAGGACGTCGCCGGACTTCACCGTGTCTCCCTCCTTCACCCGTCGCTCGCGCACCGTGCCGGTGATCTCACTACCGACCTGCGCGCGCGAAGTCGCGATCACGCGGCCGGTGGCCACGACGTTCTGCACCAGCGGGCCGGATTCGATGCGATAGCCGGGCAGCACCGGACCTCGCCAATGCATCCACCACAGCAATATCCCGATCAGGCCGAGCATTGCCGGCACGATCACCCGCGGATTCCGGGCGGCAGTGAGGAACGACAACGTCACGTCACCCGCAGCTTGCTCTATTCAGTCGTCTTTCCGTCGAAATGCTCTTCGGAAGCCTCCGCGGCCGATTTGGTGGCATGCACCGTTGCGGCGGCGTGTTCGGGTGGCGCGTAGAGGGTGTAAAGCTTCAGCGCTTGGCGGCCCGTGTTCTTGACGTTGTGACGTGCTCCGGCGGGTACGAGCATCGCGGTTTCGGCCCTGATCCGCGTGCTGGCGCCGTCGATCCAGATTTCGCCCTCGCCTCGCTCGACCCGGAAGAACTGGTCGCGGTCCTCGTGGACTTCCTCGCCAATCTCCTCGCCGGGACCGAGGGACATCAAGACCAGCTGCAGGTTCTTCCCCGTATAGAGCACACGCCGGAAATACGCATTGCCTTCCGCCAACTTCGCGATGTCATCGACAAAGCCCTTCATGCAAGTCTCCACGCGCACGAAGCTTCCAGTGCTGAAAGCTTCGCCGCACTGCATCGATCGCGGGACGGATGGCAATGGCGCCGTCGCCCCGATGAACAACACTTCAGCGTACGGTTCGTCGCCGGATGAGATTCACGATGGCCAGCAGCACGATCGCTCCCAGAAGCGACACGAGCAGCCCGCCGACGCTGAAGTTGCCCTGATTGATGGTCGAAATCCCCAGCAGCGGGCTCAAGAACCATCCGCCCAGGAGCGAGCCGACGATTCCGACGACGATGTTGAGGAACAGTCCCTGCTGCGCGTTGGTGCGCATGATGAGGCTCGCGACCCATCCGATCAGTCCACCGACGATGAGCCAGATGATGAAGTTCATGGTGGTATCCCCTTGTGACCCGCATCCTGCCGATGCGTGAACCGTAGGCTGCTACACCAACCGGGCATCCGGGAGTCGTAGCATTGCGTAGCGTGTCCTCGTGACTACGTAGCGCGCAACGAACCTTCAGCCCATGTTGAGCTGCCACGACACGCCGAAGCGGTCGGCAACCCAGGCGAACAGCTTGCTGAAGCCGTAGTCGTCGAGCGGCATGAACACCTGGCCGCCGTCGGACAGGCGTTCCACCAGGATTCTCATGCGCTCCTTCGACGTGCACTGCACGTACAGCGAGGTCGCGGGCGAAAACGTGAACGCGTGCCTGACGGTGCTGTCGGTGCACAGGATGGTCTGGCCGGCGATGACGAACTTCGCGAGGCTCACGCTGCCTTCGGCGCCGGGCGCGCCCTTGCCATAGCGCAGGATTTCGAGCACGCGCGAGTCGGGGAACAGCGAGACATAGAAGCGCATGGCTTCCTCGGCGCGGCCCTCGTACATGAGGTAGGGCAGGACCTGATCACTCATCGTCGTTGACTCATTTTCCGCGCGAGCCTACACCGGTCGGCGCGGATCGGGCTCGCGGCTGATTGCGCCGCGTCGGAGTTTCCGCACAATGCCGCGAGCCAAACCGGAACCTGCCGCATGAACGACCAACCCGCCAACCCCTCCACGCCCGCGCCGGCGACGCGCGAGCGCATTTCTGCCGCGAAAATCGCCAAGTGGTCCATCGCCGCCGTGGTGCTGATCGGCGGCATTGCGGCCGGCGTGCACTACTGGCGTCTGTCGAGAATCTATGTGACCACGGACAATGCCTACGTCAACGCCAATCGCGTCGAGATGGCGGCGCAGGTCTCCGGACCGGTGAGCGCGCTGTACGTGCGCGACCAGCAGACCGTGAAGGGGGGCGAACTGCTGTTGCAGATCGATCCGCAGCCGTACCAGCTCGCCGTCGATGCCGCCGAGGCGCAGCTCGAGATGGTCAACCAGACCAATTCGCAGAACCGCGCCGCGGTGGCCGCGGCGCAGGCGCTGGTGGCGCAGCGCACCGCCGAGCTGAACAACGCCAGGTCCACCGAGCAACGCGCCGCCGAGCTCACCAGGCAGAAGCTGATCTCGAAACAGAGCGCCGAGACCTCGGCCACCGAAGCTGCCACGGCGGCGGCGGCGGTGCGCGCGGCCCAGGCCAACCTGGAGCAGGCCACCAGTGCGCTGGGCAAGGCGGGTTCGCAGAATGCGGCGGTGCGCGCCGCGGCGGCGAAGCTCGCGCAGGCGCAACTCGATCTCGCGCATACGCGCATCACCGCGCCGAGCAGCGGGCTCATCGCCAATCTCGAGCTGCGACCGGGCAGCATGGTGCAGGCCGGCGTGCCGCTGTTCACGATCATCGGTGACAGCGAGTACTGGGTGGACGCCAACTTCAAGGAGACCGAGTTGCGGCGCGTGCTGCCCGGACAGAAGGCGCGCATCGTGGTCGACATGTATCCGAAGCATGCCTTCAAGGGCGAGGTGCAGAGTCTCTCGGGCGGCGCCGGGCAGGCGTTCTCGCTGCTGCCGGCGCAGAACGCCACCGGCAACTGGGTCAAGGTGACGCAGCGCGTGCCGGTGCGCGTGCGCGTGCTCGACCCGGATCCGAAATTCCCGCTGCGCATCGGCACCACCGCCACGGTGCGCGTGCAGGCGCCGGAATAACCCGGGGGCCGGCCATGTACCGCAACATCCTGCTCTGCTACGACGGCACGGTCGAAGGGCGCCGCGCGCTGCGCCAGGGCGCCGAGGTCGCGATGTGCATGAAATCGCGCGCCTATCTACTGGCGATCTGCCGCAACATGCTTTCCACCGCGGTGCCGGAAGGCGTGACGCCCGAGCTGGTGGCCGCCGAGGAGGCGGCCGCCAACCAGCTGCTCGCCGAAGGCGTGCAGTGGCTGGTGGATCACGGCGTGCCTGCCGAAGGTCAGCTGGTCTACGGCAATCCGATGGTGCACATCCCCGAAGTGCAGCGGCGCATCGGCGCGGACCTGATCGTAGTGGGCTATCGCATCAGGAATCGCCTGACACGTTGGTGGGCCGAAGGAGACGAGGCGACGCTGCTGCACAAGGTCAATTGCAGCATCCTGGTCGCCATGGCCGAGCCCGCGGCGTGAGTTCGAACGCGGCATTCGGCGAGGCGGCACCCGCGATCCCGTCGGCCAGCCGCTTCATGATCACGCTCGCGGTGATGTCCTCCACCCTGATCCAGGTGCTCGACACCACCATCGTCAACGTCGCGCTGCCGCACATGCAGGGCACGCTCGGGGCCACCGCCGACCAGGTGAGCTGGGTGCTCACCAGCTATCTCGTCTCCTCGGCCATCTTCATGCCGCTCACCGGCTATTTCACCGACATCATGGGCCGCAAGCGCTTCCTGCTGATCAGCATCGCGGGCTTCGTCGCCGCCTCGGCGCTGTGCGGGATCTCGCAGAGCCTGGCGCAGATCGTGTTCGTCCGGCTGCTGCAGGGCGTGTTCGGCGCCGCGCTGGTGCCGCTGTCGCAGGCCATCATGGTCGACGCCTATCCACCGCACGAGCGTGGCAAGGCGATGGCGATCTGGGGACTGGGTGTCATGGTCGGGCCGGTGGCGGGGCCGACGCTCGGCGGCTGGCTCACCGATGTCGGCAGCTGGCGCTGGACCTTCTACATCAACCTGCCCGTGGGCCTGCTCTCGCTGTTCCTGGCCTCGCAATTCGTGCCGGATTCCGCGCGGCGCGTGCGCCGCATGGACTGGTTCGGCTTCGGTTTCATGGCGCTCGGAATCGCCGGCCTGCAGTACGTGTTCGATCGCGGCAACCAGCAGGACTGGTTCGAGGGAGTGGACATCCGCTACGGCGCGCTGGCCGCGATCGTCGGCCTCAGCGTGTTCATCGTGCACAGCCTGCGCCGGCCACAGACCGCGATCTTCGACGTGCGCATCTTCAAGGACCGCAATTTCGGCATGTCCTCATTGGTCATCGCGCTCATGGGCCTGGGGATGTTCGGCGGACTCGTGCTGCAACCCATCCTGCTCGAGGGACTGCTGGGCTATCCCATCGTCACCACCGGCATCCTCATGGCGCCGCGCGGCATCGCGACCGCCATCACCATGCTGGTGGTGGGACGGCTGGTGGCGCACGTCGATGCGCGCTGGCTGGTGCTCGTCGGGCTCGGCTTCGGTGCGCTCGGCTCGTATGGCATGACCCACTATTCGCTGGACGTCACGCAGCTCAACATCATCTGGCCGGCGTTCCTGCAGGGCATCGGGCTCGGGCTGGTGTTCGTGCCGCTCTCGACGGTGGCATACGCCACCCTGGACCGGCGCCGCATGGCCGAAGCCGCGGGCCTGTACAGCCTGGTGCGCACGATCGGTTCCGCGGTCGGCATTTCCATCGTCACCACGTTGCTCGCGCACCAGTCGCAGATCCTGTGGAACGAACTCGGCGCCCACGTCTCGCAGTATCACGAGGCGCTGATCGAATATGTGCGGCGGCTCGGCGTTGCGCCCACCGATCCGCGTGGACTCGCGGTGGTGGCACGCGAAGTGGGGCGCCAGGCACAGATGGGCGCCATGCTGGATGTGTTCTGGGTGATCACGTACAGCTACCTTTGCATGGTGCCACTCGTGTTCCTGCTGAGGCGCAGCACCACGCAAAGGGCGGGGCCGCCGGCGCCCGCGGCCGCCGCCGAGCACTGACATGGCGCGCAAGTCATTCTCTGGATTGAAGAATCTCGGGTTCCATCGACCCGAGTCGAGCACCGGGCGAACGGCGGGCGGAAACAATCTGCCGGCTGGGTGCATTGTTCCGGCATGAACCCTGAAACGCATAGCCCCACGCCATGGCGCCCGGGCGCCTGGCGAACCCTGAGCGACCTGCCGGACGATCGGCTGGTCGAACTGACCCGCGACAACGACTTCACGGCTTTCGAGGCGCTCATGCGCCGGCACAACCGGCGGCTGTTCCGCGTGGCGCGCAGCATCCTGCGGGACGTCGGCGCCGCGGAGGATGCGGTGCAGGAGGCCTATCTACGCGCCTTCACCAAACTCGGAAGCTACAAGCCCACCGGCAAGTTCAGCGCCTGGCTGACGCGCGTGGCGCTCAATGAAGCGCTGATGATGCGCCGGCGCGAGCGCGGCGACACGGTGTCGCTGGACGAGATCGGCGAGGAGACCGTGATGCCGGCGGATGCCTCGAACGCCGAGCCTCCCACCGCCGAACAGTTCGTCGAGGCCGCGCACGCGCGCGCGCTGCTCGAGCACGCGATCGACGCGCTGCCGGAAAACTTCCGCATGGTGTTCGTGTTGCGCGTCGTGGAGGGATTGGACGTGCGGGAAACCGCCGAGTGCCTGGAGCTCAACCAGTCCACGGTGCGCACGCGGCTGTTCCGCGCGCAGCGCCATCTGCGCGGCGACCTGGCGCGGCGCCTGCGCGGCGAGAGCACGGAGATCTTCGATTTCGGCGCCGAGCGGTGCGATCGCGTCGTGGAGCGCGTGCTCGAGCGTCTGCGCCACTGATCATGGCGATGCGCAGTCTCAACGGCCGCACGGCGCTGCTGTCGCGCGCGGGTGGCTTGCACCCGGGCCAGCTGGTCGACTTCGTGGGCGTCACTCAGGAGCCAGCTCTTCCAGGGGAATCACCGGCGAGCGCTTCACGGTCTCGAGCACGATGGACGAGGTCACGTCACGCACGCCGGAGACGCGCAGCAGCCGGCGCATGGTGAAGTCGGAGAGCGCTTCGATGTCGCGCACGATCACGTGCAGCAGGAAGTCCATCTCGCCCGTCATGGTGTAACACGCCAGCACTTCCGGTCGATCGATCAATGTGCGCCGGAAGCGTTCGACGATCTCGTCGGAGTGCTGTTCCAGCTTGATCTGCACGATGGCCTGGATGGTCTGGCCCGCGCGCTTCGGGTCGATGATGGCCGCATAGCCCTGGATCAGTCCCGAGGATTCGAGCTGCCGCACCCGACGCGCGCAGGGAGTGGGCGAGAGGCCGACCCGTTCGGCCAGGTCGGTCATGCTGACCCGCCCGTCCCGCTGCAGGACATCCAGGATTCGTCGATCGGTTTTGTCCAGCTTCATATTTGGCGGATTTAACCACATTAGACCTGAAATTTAGCGAAAGACGTCGAATTTACCGCATTGCACCGACAGAAATGGCCATTTTCCGCCAACGGGCCCACGGGAAGATGCCGCATGGCCCGACTACCCGCTGCCCCGACGCAGACCGCGGTGAAATTGCGCGGTGATTACGCCAACGCCGCGCCCGATTTCCGCGTTGTGCAGAACTACGATGATTACTCGGCCGATGAGCACGCCATCTGGCGCACGCTCTACGAGCGGCAGCTCTCGCTGATGGCCGAGCACGCGGCCCCGGAGTTCCTGGCGGGCCTGAGATTGTTAGGCGCCGACGCCCACCGCATCCCGGTGCTCGAGGAGGCCAGCGAACGCCTGCGGCGCCTCACCGGTTTCGAGGTGATCGGCGTGCCGGGCCTGATCCCCGAGGCGGACTTCTTCGCGCATCTGGCCGAGCGCCGCTTCCCGGTCACGGTGTGGATGCGCAGGCGTGAGGAGCTCGACTACCTGGTCGAGCCCGACCTGTTCCACGACTTCTTCGGGCACCTGCCCATGCTCGCGCACACGGTGTTCGCGAACTTCATCCAGGCCTACGGCGCGATCGGCGCGCACGCGCGCGAACCTGCGGCGCTCAAGATGCTCGCGCGGCTGTACTGGTACACGGTCGAATTCGGCCTGGTGGCGACGAACCGCGGCCTGCGTGCCTATGGCGCGGGCATCCTGTCCTCGAGCGGTGAAACCATCTACGCGACCAAGGCGACGGGACCCGCGCGCATCGCCTTCGATCTGCAGCGCGTGCTGCACACCAACTACCTGATCGACGCCTACCAGAAGACCTACTTCGTGCTCGACGACATCGAGCAGTTGTTCGACAGCGTGCTGGCCGCCGACTTCGACGCGCTGTTCGCGCAGGCCGACCAGCCGGCGCACGCGCCCGACGCGCGGCTGCCCACCGACCGGCACATCGCCTCGCTCGCGGCGGCATGATGTAAGCTCGCGCGCTCGCATGCCGAGCGCTCGCGCCGCAGATTCCCTGTCCGTCACGCTCCGCCGCATCGACCTGGATCGCGGCGGCCGCCCGGTGCTGCGCGACGTCTCCTGGCGCATCCGGCCGGGACAGCGCTGGCTGCTGGTCGGCGCCAACGGCGCCGGCAAGACGCAGCTGCTCAAGCTCATCTCCGGAGCCGTCTGGCCCAGCCCCACCGGGCATGGGCGGCGGCGCTACCGGCTGAACGGCGAAACCTTCGACACGCCGGCGGGAGTCGCCGATGAAATCGCGTACGTGGGCGCGGAGCGCCAGGACCGTTACGAGCACTACGAGTGGAATTTCCGCGCCCGGGAAGTGGTGGGGACCGGACTGCATCGCACCGACATTCCCATGCAGGCCCTGACCGCGGCCGAAGAACGTCGCGTCGTGAAGCTGCTGGAGCGGCTGGGCATCGGCGCGCTGGCCGAGCGCCGCTTCCTCACGATGTCGTATGGCGAGCGGCGGCTGGTGCTGATCGCGCGCGCGCTCGCGAGCCGGCCGAGGTTGTTGTTGCTCGATGAAGTCGCCAACGGCCTCGATGCGCGCAATCACGCGCGCCTGCTCGCATGGCTGGATTCGACCGCGGGCGCGCGCATGCCGTGGGTGTTCGCCACGCACCGCCGCGGTGACGTTCCGGATTGCATGACGCACCTGCTCGAGCTCGAGCGGGGCCGCGTCAAGCGTGCGGGGGCCCAGCGCGCGCCGCGCGCTCGCGAACTGCTGGCGCAGGAAGCGCCGGCATTCCTCGACCGCGCGCGCCGCCGCCCGCCGCTGCGCGAGCGTCGCCGCGTGCTGGTGGCGCTGCGGCGCGCCGATGTCTTCGTCGACGACGTGCGCATCCTGCGCGGCATCGATCTCGAGATCGCCGCGGGCGAATGCTGGGTGGTGCACGGCGCGAACGGTTCGGGGAAATCGACACTGCTGCGGACCATCTACGGCGATCACGCGGTGGCCGACGTCGGCAGCATCGTGAGGGCGGGCATCGTGCCCGGCGTGCCGCTCGAGCAGTTCAAGCGGCGCGTGGCGTACGTCGCGCCGCACCTGCAGACCTGGCACGCACCGAAGATGCAAGTGATGGAGGCGGTCGCCTCCGGCCGCCATGCCAGCATCGGGCTCAACGAGCCGATCACGGCGGCGGATCGCCGCCACGCGGAGCGCGCGCTGCGCCGCTTCGGGATCTACGGGCTGCGCGATCGCACGCTCGCCGAGATGTCGTACGGCCAGGCGCGGCGCGTGTTGTTCGCGCGCGCCTGGGCGCGCGAGCCGGAACTGGCGCTGCTCGACGAGCCGTTCGCCGGTCTGGACCGCGCGACGCGCGCGGATCTGGCGCATCGGCTCAATGCCTGGCTGGACGACGGCGGCAGCTGCGTGATCGCCACGCATCACCGCGACGAGTGGCCGGCGCACACCACGCACGCGCTCGAGCTCGACCAGGGGCGCGCGGTCAGCTGCCACGCATTGGGGGACGCATGAAGAAGAAGGTGTTGGCGGTCGCGGGCATCATGGCGGCGGCCGCGGCGCTCGGACTCTATCTATTCGCCGGGCGCGGATCCGGCGGCGGTGCGCCGGTGGTCGTGAAGCTCGTGCCGCAGCCCGATCAGCCGCGCGTCTCGCCGCAGGAAGCCGGCATCGACGCGGTCGCGCTGGATGAGGCCGTGGCCTATGCGGCCGACCGCAACAGCCGTGCGCTCGTCGTCGTGCACGGTGGTCACGTCGCCTTCGAGAAGTACTGGGGCGACACGCGCTTCGATTCGCCGGTTGAAACCGGCTTCGAGCCGGTGCTGCTGGCGCTGGCCATGGGCACGGCGCTCAACGATCGGCTGGTGCACAGCCTCGACGAGCCACTGTCCAACTACATCGAGGAAGCCGGGCCGCCGCAGAACGCGTACACGCTGCGGTCGCTGCTGGCGCGCGATGACCCCCGGGTGTCACTCGAGGATGCCACGGACCTGCTGGCGTGGGTGCTCGAGCGGGTGACGGCGCAGCCATACCAGACGCTCGTGGCGCAGCGGCTGTGGATGCCCATGGGCGGTGGCGCGCTCGAATTCCACGCGGGCGCGGGCAGGTTCCGCCGTCAGGGTGTCAGCGCCGCCTGCTGCCTGCGCGCGCGCCTCGGCGACTGGATGCGCGTCGGCGAGTTGCTCGCGAACGACGGCGTCTTCGAGGGCAACCAGCTCATGCCGCCGCACTACGCGGACCTCATGATGAAGCCGGCGCACAGGCAATCAGCGCGCGGCTACTTCACGCGCGTCGACGGCGCCTTCGCGGCGAGGGATGTCGCGTGGCTCGAAGGATCGGACCGGCAGCGGCTGTGGATCGTGCCGTCGCTGCGCCTGGCCATCCTGCGCCTGGGGGAGGAGCCGTCCGCGCAGAAGGGCTGGGACGAGTCGATGATCCCGAACGCCATCATCCGCGGCACGCGCGGCTGGCATCCTGCCGGAGCGGGCGAGGGCGTCGATCCGAACCGGTTCGCGCCGCACTAGCAGGCTGCTTTTCAACAGCCTGCTAGAGCGACATCGCGGTTTCGAAGATCTGCACGGCCTGGCCGACGATCCACACGCCGTCGAGCTTGCCGTCGGTGAATTCCAGTTCCACGTCGACGCGGCCGGCGCGATTGACGTGATGGCCCTGTGCGCCCGTGAACTGTGCGGTGGCGCCGGCGTGCGCCAGCAGGCCCTGCTCGACCAGGTACGCCCCTAACAAACCGTGCGCGTTGCCGCTGACCGGATCCTCGGGAATGCCGAGCGCCGGGCAGAACATGCGCGATTCGGTGAGGCAGCCCGGCATGGCGTGCGACAGCGTGAACACGAAGAAGCCGGCGGCGCCGAGCTGGGCCGACAGCGTGGTCAGGCGCAGGAAGTCGGGCTTGAGCTGCTTGAGCTGGTCGGTGCTGCGCACGCCGATCATCAGTCGCGTGCCGGCGCCGCCCACGATGCGCAGCGGGCAGCGCGTGTCGATGTCGCCGGTGGACAGCGCGAGCGCGTCGAGCACCGCGAGCCGTTCGCGATCGTTGAGCTGGCGGCCGAGCGGCGGCGCGGGCTGGCGCACGGCGATGCGGCGCGCCGCATCCTGGCCGCGCACCTCGACGTCGACGATGCCGGATTTCTGCCGCTGGCGGATGCGGCCGCCGGCCGGTCGCTGCGCGCCGTCGTGCGACAGCACGAAGTGCGTGGCGATGGTGGCGTGGCCGACGAAGCTCGCCTCGGTGCGCGGCGTGAAGAATCGCACGCGCAGTTCGTGATCGCTGCCATCGGGCTTGAGCACGAAGGCCGTGTCGGCATTGTTGAGCTCGCGCGCGATGGCGAGCATCTCGGCGTCGGTGAGCGTGTCCGCGTCGAGCACCACGCCCGCCGGATTGCCGGTGAAGCGTTCGGTCGTGAACGCGTCTACCTGGAATATGCGGATGCGGCGGCTCATGGGGGCGCGAATTCTACCCGCAAACCGACGGCACTCAAGGCTGAATTTCCGCTAAGATGCCGCCTCACCTCGGGGTGGCCGGTGCACGTGTTCCGGCCTGAGATGCGGATAGGCCGCGAACCCGTCGAACCTGATCCGGCTAATACCGGCGGAGGGATAGGATGCACGCCTCACTGCGCGCCGTCGGCGCGATTCCATTGTTGTTTGCCACGTTCGCCGCATTCGCGGCCGATGACCCCACGCTCGAAGAAGTCGTCGTCACCGCGCAGCTGCGCGATCGCGAGCTGCGTACGCTGCCGGCGAGCGCCACGGTGCTGGACGCGCACACGCTCGAGATCGCGGGCGTGCAGCACTTCCAGGACGTGATCGGCCTGGTCCCGAACCTGAACTGGGCCGCGGGCACTTCGCGTCCTCGCTACTTCCAGTTGCGCGGCATCGGCGAGCTCGAGCAGTGGCAGGGTGCGCCGAATCCATCGGTGGGATTCCTGATCGATGGCATCGACTTCTCCGGCGTCGGCATGCCGGCGACGCTCTCCGACGTCGAGCGCATCGAAGTGTTGCGCGGACCGCAGGGCACGGCCTACGGCGCCAATGCGCTCGCCGGGCTGATCTCGGTGAGCACGCGCGCGCCGCGGCGCGAGCCGGATGCCGACGCCAGCGTGTCGTGGGGCGACTACGGCACGTACGGCGTGAACGGAGTGTTGGGCGGGCCGGTCGGCGAGGGCGAGGCCGCCTGGCGTTTCAGCGCGGGCAACTACCGCAGCGACGGCTTCCGCCGCGACACCTTCCTGCATCGCGACGACACCAACGGCTACGACGAGAGCAGCGCACGCCTGAGGTTCACGGCACAGCCGCTCGACTCGCTGCGCGTGAATCTCACCGCGATGTGGGTGGATCTCGACAATGGCTACGACGCATTCTCGATCGACAACTCGCGCATCTCGCTGGCCGACAAACCGGGCCAGGATGCGCAGCTGGCGCGCGCCGCCGCGGCGCGCCTCGACTACGGCGGCGCGGCGGCTTTCGATGTCGTCAGCCGCACGTCCTTCGGTGACTCGCAGAGCATCTATTCCTTCGACGGCGACTGGGGCAATGACGCGAGCTGGGGCGCGAATGCGCCCTACGACTATTTCGAGCGCTTCGATCGCGACCGCCGCACGTTCAGCGAGGATCTGCGGCTGGTATCGCGCGGCTCGGTCGAGCGCGGCGCGGATTTCGCGTGGCTCGCGGGCCTGTACCTGCTGCGCACGGACGAGGACGTGACGCAGCGCGACGTGTGGCGCGACCGGCAATTCGGCGACGGCCAGAGCCGCCTGGACAGCGACTATTCGGCGAGCAACCTCGCGGCCTACGGCGAGCTCGAATGGCGCGTGGCACCCGCCACGGTGCTGTCGGTGGGCGTGCGCGGGGAAAACCGCACCGCCGACTACCGCGACACGGACGGTGCGGCGTTCTCGCCGGACGAAACCATGTTCGGCGGCTCGCTGAGCCTGCGCCGCGAGTTCTCAGGCCGAGTGGCGGGCTACGTGACCCTCGCGCGCGGCTACAAGGCCGGCGGCTTCAACATCGGTTCGGCCGTACCGGCGGCGCATCGCAGCTTCGATGCCGAAACACTGCACAACCTGGAAGCCGGCCTGCGCGCCTCGAACGCATCGCAGACGCTGTCGGGAGACGTCGCCGTCTTCTACATGCGGCGCCAGGACCAGCAGGTTCCCACCGGCGAACAGTTAGAGCCGGGAAATCCGCTGAGCTTCGTGCTGTACATCGACAACGCGGCGCGCGGCGAGAACTACGGGCTCGAAGGCTCGCTGCGCTGGCGACCGGTCCCGGCGCTGCTGCTGGACCTGCGCGGCGCCATCCTCGAAACGCGCTACCTCGACTACAGCTTCAATGGCCGCAGCCTCGACGGGCGCGAGCAGGCGCACGCACCGCAATACCAGTACGACCTCGGCGTCGAGTACCGGCATGCGCGCGGCTTCTACGGGCGGGTGGACTTCGCGGGCCTCGACGATTTCTATTTCGATGCCTCGCACGATCAGCGTGCACCCTCACGGGTGCTCACCCATCTGAAGGCCGGTTACTCGGGGAATCACTGGCGCGCGGAAGTTTGGGTAAGAAATCTCTTCGACAGGTACTATTCGCAGCGCGGGTTCTACTTCGGGAACGAACCTCCGGACTTTCCGGACAAGCGTTACGTGCAGGCGGGCGATCCGCGGCACGCCGGGTTGACGGTGAGCTACACGTTCAGGTGACGGAGCGCGGATGAACATCGGAGTCGAGATCAGCCTCTATCCACTGCGGGACGATTTCATCCCGCCGATCCGGGGATTCATCGACCGCCTGAATGCCGATGGCCGCTTCAAGGTCGTCACCAACGACATGAGCACCCAGGTGTTCGGCCGCTACGATGAGGTCATGGAAGCCCTGGCGCGGGAGTTGCGGCCCACGTTCGAACGGGACGGCAAATCCATATTCGTCATGAAGGTGCTCGGGCCGCTCTAGACACTCGACGGACACAGCGTGACCCTGCGCGATGCAGCACTCGAGGCGGTGAATGGCCTGGCGCTCGTGACCGGTGTGGCCTACGCCGTGCTCGCCGCCCGCCGCAACCGCCTGTGCTGGATCGCCGGCGCCGTCAGCTCCGGCTGCGCGGCATTCCTCTCCGCGCTGAACAAACTACCCATGCAGGCCGCGCTGCAGGTGTTCTACGTGGCCATGGCCGCCTACGGCTGGTGGAGCTGGAAACGCAGCACCAGCGAAGGGGAGCTGCTGGTCGGCACCTCGCCCTGGAATTTACACCTCGGCGCGGCGCTGCTGCTCGTGGGGCTGTCTCTGCTCAGCGCCTGGTGGCTGCGTCACGGCAGTGCATCGGCCTGGCCGCTGCTGGATTCGCTGACCACCTGGTTCAGCCTGCTCGCGACCTGGCTCGCGGCGCGCGCCAGGCTGGAGAACTGGCTGTACTGGATCGTGATCAACGCAGTCATGGTGTATCTCTTCTTCGAACAAAAGGTGTGGGGCATGGCGCTGCTCAGCGTGTTCCTGGCCGCGATCGCCGCCGGCGGCTTCATCGCGTGGCGGCGGCGGCTGCAAGTGCAGGGTGCCGCGGCATGATCAGCGACGGCATGTTGCAGCACGTGCCGGGCTGCGAGAACGGCGATGCGCCGTATTCGCAGGAACTGCTCGGCGGCGGCAAGGTCAACCGCAGCTTCCTGGTGCGCACGCGGCGCGGGCGCTTCGTGGTGCGGCTCAACGAAAGCAGCGAGGCGGACTCGGGCCTGGACCGCGATCGCGAGCTGCTGCTGCACCGCGCGGCGGCGGAGGCCGGCATCGCGCCGCACATCATCTATGCCAGCCCGGACCGCTCCTGCCTGATCACCGACTACCTGGAAGGACGCGGCTGGACGCCTCACTACTTCACGCGCATGCGCGACCTGCGCTCGCTCGGCGCCCGCCTGCGGGCGCTGCACGCGCTGCCGGCGCCGGCGGTGGCGCGCTTCGATCCGATGGCGGCCGTGCGTCGCTACGCGAATCTGATCGCGCGCCACGATCCGCAGGAAGCGAAGCGCATGGAGGAGTTGTCGGCCCGCGCCGAAGCGGCCCTGCATCGATCCGGCTCGGCACGGCGCCAGCCCTGCGTCGTGCACATGGACCTGCACCATGGAAACGTGCTGACCGCCGATCGCATCTACTTCATCGACTGGGAGTACTCCCAGCTCGGCGATCCGCTGCTCGACCTGGCGTGCGTGATGGCCTACTACCCGCGCGCGGTCGCGCACGGCCCCTTGCTGCTCGCGGCATCGGGCCTCGACGCGCGCGGCGTGACGCCCGACATGCTGGTCGAGCTCACGCGCCTGTTCAATCTTCTGACATACCTGTGGTACCGGGCGCGGCGCGTGTCGCGCAGCGTACCCGCCATGGATCTGCAGCTGGAGACCACCGCTCTCCGGCGCGCGCTCACGCTGGCGCCCGACGGTGAACCCCGGCACACTTAGCGCCGCGTTTTACACGATGGTTCAGGAATGGCGAAGCTGCAGGTGATCGATCGGGACGGTGTTTTGCACGAAGTCGAGGCCAAGCCCGGGCTCAAGGTGATGGAAGTGTTGCGCGAGCTGGATTACGGCGTGGCCGCGATCTGCGGCGGCATGTGCTCCTGCGCCACCTGCCACGTCTACGTCGACCCGGAGTGGGTCGACCGGATCCCGCCGCCGATGTCGGACGAGCGCGAGCTCGTCAGCGAGCTGGCGCATCGGCGGGAGAATTCGCGCCTCTCCTGCCAGGTGGAGATCACGCCGGCGTTGTCGGGCCTAAAGGTGACCATCGCCGAGGACGAATAGCGGCATGTCGTCTTCCATCCAGTGGTTGTACATCTTCGCGATCATCGGTGGACTGATCGCCGGCTGGCGCATCTGGCAGAACCTGCAGAAGCTGCGACAGCGCCAGAACGACTCCTGGGACGCGAAGCTCATCGACCAGCTGCGCAAGCGCGGCTCGGATCCCTTCAAGCCGCACGACGTGGATTTCTTCCTCGCGTTCCCGAGCCTCGCGGCCGCCGAGCAGCTGCTGGCGCAATTCCGCGCCGAGGGCTTCGACGGCGAGATCAGGGACACGCCCGACAACGGCGAGCTGCGCCACGTCCTGCACCTGCACAGGTCAATGCAGCTCACGGTGCCGGGCATGCAGGAGTTGAGCCGGCGGCTCACGGACGCCGCCACGGCGCGCGCCGGGCGCTACGACGGCTGGTCGGCGAAGCCGGTGGCCATCACCGGCTCGCCGCCGCACTAACTACTTCTTCTTCGTCTGGTTGCGGACCGCGTCCGCGGCGGCCTTGATGGCCTCGGGATCACCGAGATAGCCGCTCTTCAGCGGCTTCAGGCCGGCATCCAGCTCGTACACCAGCGGCACGCCGGTGGGGATGTTGAGCTCGGTGATGTCCGCTTCGCTGACGTCGTCCAGCATCTTCACCATGGCCCGCAACGAATTGCCGTGCGCGGCCACGAGCACGTTCTTGCCGAGCTTGAGCTCGGCGACGATGCGGTCGTTCCAGAAGGGCAGGACGCGCGCCAGGGTGTCCTTGAGCGATTCGCTCGCCGGCAGCACGCGCGGATCGAGGCCGGCGTAGCGCCGGTCGTTGAGCGGATGGCGCGGATCGCTGGTCGCGAGCGGCGGCGGCGGGATGTCGTAGCTGCGGCGCCAGATCTTCACCTGCGCTTCGCCGTGCTTCTCCACGGTCTGCGCCTTGTCGAGGCCCTGCAGCGCGCCGTAGTGGCGCTCGTTGAGCCGCCAGCTGCGCTCCACCGGCAGCCACATCAGATCCATCTCGTCGAGCACGATCCACAGCGTGCGGACCGCGCGCTTCAGCACCGAGGTGAAACAGATGTCGGGCACGAGCCCCGCCTTGCGGATCTCGGTGCCGGCGGAGCGCGCCTCGAGTCGGCCCTGGTCGGAAAGATCGACGTCATGCCAGCCGGTGAAGAGATTCTCCACGTTCCAGACGCTCTGTCCGTGGCGGACCAGGATCAACTTGCCGGGCATGTACGACCTCCGATTTTGGGGGCCGACATGTTACCCGATTGACGAGTTGGCGCCCGCGGCGTGCAGGTGGGAATCGAGGCCGTGCTCGGCGCGCACCCGCCGCGAGGCGCGCGTGCGTGCGAGCCGGGCCTGGTTGGCGGGCAGGGCGGTGCGCGGGACCGGCGGGTGGTGCAGGTGGCAGGCGATGCCGCCGAAGCACAAGGTCTGGCGCAGCGTCCCGGCATGTTCCAGCCTGGCGCACAGCTCCTTGTCCTCCGGGCCCCAGCCGACGAAGTCTTCGTCGAAGCCGTTGACGCGCACCAGGTCGGCGCGCCAGGCGGCGAAATTGCAGGCCTTGACCGCGATGAAGGCGTTCCCGATCCGGCGGCAGGCACGCGACAACGGCGCGGAGTGCAGTAGATAGGCGCGGCGCAAACCGCCGAGGCCGCGGGCGGCCGGCGAGGGATAGCGGGGGAGGCCCCGGATGAGTCGCGCGGAGAGCGCCGCGTCGGCACGTGCGCGCACGCCCTGCGTGAACCAGCCGCGGCGCGCGCAGCGCCGGTGATCGGCGATGAATTGCGGATGCAGCAGCATGTCGCCGTCGATGAACACCAGGTACTCGAAGCGCGCGGCCGCGATCGCCAGGTTGCGCAGGCGCGCGGCGCGGAATCCCTCGTGCGCCTGCGAGACCAGGCGTGCCGGGATCTTCGAGCGGGCCAGGAAATCTCCGATCACGGCCTGCGTGGCCGGGCCCGAGCCATCGTCGGCGATGACGATTTCGCCGGGCGCCTCGCGCTGCTGCTCGACGCTCGCCAGCACCGCCGCGAGCGCGTCGGGGCGCTCGAAGCTCGTGATCACGAGCGTGATCGACAACGAGCCTACCCGGCCAGGTTGCGCACGGCGTCGACGCCCACGGTGAGCGTGGCGAAGTCCGGCGTGCCGACGCTGCGCATCTCGGTGAGCGTGCGCTTCCTGGCGGTGAGCGCCTCGCCACGCGTGGCGCTCCAGCGCGCGAGCTTGTCGTTGCCGCGGCGGCTGCCGGCCGTGCGCAGCACCTGCTGGGTGAGGTCGCGATGCGCGCGCATCGCGGCATCGCGCAGCCCGGTGCGCGCCGTCGCCTGCCAGGATCCGTCCACCGACAACCGGTCGATCTCGACGTGCAGCCAGTCGAGCCCGAGCGCCACGCCCAGCTCGAACCAGGCGTGCGCGACTTCGGCCACGGGCGCGCGTTCGCCGCGCGCCAGCGCGACGATGTCGAGCGCGGGCTCGAGCACCGCGAGTCGCGCGATGCGGCGCGCGAGCTTCTCCGGAACGCGGTGCCCGGTGAGCTCGGCCAGCACCGCCTCGTGCTGCTCGCGGGCGCCGCCCGTGAGCGCGGCATCTAGGCTGTCGTCCAGCGCCTGCACGCCCGTGCGCAGCTCGCGGATCGCGGCCTCGATGGACAGGCTGGGATCGCGATTGCGCAGCAGCCAGTAGCTGGCGTGGCGCAACAGGCGCGACGTGCGGAAGAACATGCCATATTGCACGCTCGCCGGCACGCGATTGTCGAGCGCTTCGATGTCCATCCACAGCGCGCGCATCGCGAACACTTCGCGCGCGATCGTGTACGCCCGCGAGATCACCGCGGGATCGGCGCCGGTTTCCTGCTGCGCGCGCGCGACGAACACCGGGCCCATGCGGTTGACCAGGCTGTTGGTGGTCTGCGTGGCGACGATCTCCCGCTTGAGGGGGTGGCGCGTGATCTCGCGCGAGTAGCGCTTGCGCAGCGGCGCGGGGAAGTAGCGCTGCACTTCGCTCGCGAAGTAGGCGTCGTCGGGCAGGTCCGAATCGAGCAGGTGGTTGTTCAGCCAGATCTTGCTGTAGGCCAGCACCACGGAGAGCTCAGGCCGGGTGAGCCCGAGGCGTTGCTTGCGACGCTCCGCGAACTCGTCTTCCGCCGGCAGGAACTCGATGGCGCGGTTCAGGTGCCCGCCGCGCTCGAGCGCGCGTACCAGGCTCTGGTATTCGGTGAGCCGTTCCGGCGCGCGCTGTTCCAGCACCGACAGCGCCTGGCCCTGCAGGTAGTTGTTGCGCAGCACCAGCGTCGCCACCTCGTCGGTCATGCTGGCCAGTAGTTTGTCGCGCGCCGCGCGCGTGAGGCGCCCCTTGCGCATCACGTCGGCCAGCAGGATCTTGATGTTCACCTCCACGTCGGAGGTGTTCACGCCGGCGGAGTTGTCGATGAAATCCGTGTTGATGCGGCCGCCGCGGTTTTCCGGTCCGCCGGACTGCGCGTACTCGATGCGCCCGCGCTGCGTGCAGCCGAGGTTGCCGCCCTCACCGATGACGCGGGCGCGCACCTCGCGGCCGTCGGCGCGGATGGCGTCATTGGCGCGGTCGCGCACCTCGGCGTGCGACTCGTCGTGCGCCTTCACGTAGGTGCCGATGCCGCCGTTCCACAGCAGATCGACCGGCATGCGCAGGATGGCGCGCAGCACTTCGACCGGCGTGGCGCCCGGCGCCTCGAGCCCGAGCAGCGCGCGCGCCTCGGGAGACAGCGCGATGGACTTGGCGCTGCGCGGCCACACGCCGCCGCCGCGCGAGATGAGCTTGCGCGAATAGTCATCCCAGCTGGAGCGCGGCAGCCTGAAGAGCCGCTCGCGTTCGCGGTAAGCGGCCGCGGCATCGGGATCCGGGTCGATGAAGATGTGCCGGTGATCGAACGCGGCCAAGAGCCGCGTGTGCCTCGACAACAGCATGCCATTGCCGAACACGTCGCCGGACATGTCGCCGATTCCGGCGCAGGTGAAATCCTGCGACTGGATGTCGACGCCGAGCTCGCGGAAGTGCCGCTTCACGCATTCCCAGGCGCCGCGCGCCGTGATGCCCATGCCCTTGTGGTCGTAGCCGGCGGAGCCGCCCGAGGCAAACGCGTCGCCAAGCCAGTGGCCGTACTCGATCGAGATGGCGTTGGCGATGTCGGAAAAGCTGGCCGTGCCCTTGTCCGCCGCCACCACCAGGTAGGCATCGTCGCCGTCGCGGCGCACGATGCCGGGACGCACCACGGTCTTGCCGTGGACGATGTTGTCCGTCACGTCGAGCAGGCCGCGGATGAACACCTGGTAGCTCGCGATGCCTTCCTTCTGGATTTCCTCGCGCGAGGCGCCGGGCGGCAGCCGCTTGGGATAGAACCCGCCCTTGGCGCCCACGGGCACGATGACCGTGTTCTTGACGTTCTGCGCCTTCATGAGGCCGAGCACTTCGGTGCGATAGTCCTCGCGCCGGTCGGACCAGCGGATGCCGCCGCGCGCCACGTAGCCCATGCGCAGGTGCACGCCTTCGACGCGCGTGCTGTAGACGAAGATCTCGAACCTTGGCCGCGGCAAGGGCAGCTCGGGTATGGCCTGTGGATCGAGCTTGAACGACATCCAGGTCTTGGGCGCGCCGTCGGGCCCGGTCTGGAAGTAGTTGGTGCGCAGCGTTGCGCGGATCACCGATAGATAGGCCCGCAGGATGCGATCCTGGTCCAGGCTTTCGACCCGGTCGAGCGCCCGCAGGATGGATTGCTGGATGCGTTGCGCGGCGCTCTCGCGCTGGCGCACCTGCGGCGCGAACTGCGTGTGGAACAGCCTGACCAGCTGGCGCGTGATGCCCACCTGCCCGACCAGCACGCTCTCCATGTAGGACTGGCTGAACGGGATGCCGGTCTGCAACAGGTAGCGACAGCAGGCGCGCAGCATCACGATCTCGCGCGCGCCCAGCGAGGCGCACAGCAGCAGCCGGTTGAAACCATCGTTGGAGATCTCGTCGCGCGAGGCGGCGAGAAAGGCTTCCTTGAACAACGGCTCGAGCGCGCCGAAGTCCGCGCGCTTCACGTCGCGCGCCTCGAGCCTGAAATCCTGGATGACGGTGTCGCGCCCGCCGGTGGCCAGCGTGTAGTTGTGCTCCTCGAGCACGCGCAGCCCGAAGTTCTCGAGCATCGGCAGGATGTCGGAGATCGGGATCAGGCTGCCGGAGTGCAGGATGCGCAGGTGCACGTGGTTGGCCGGGCCGCCCGCGTGCGGGCGCAGGTTGAGCTGCGGCACGGACGGGTCGGCCGCCAGCGCCTCGAGGTCCGCGATGTCCTCCAGAGCCTGCGCCGGCTCCACCTCGGCGCGATAGGTGGGCGGAAACATGCGCGCGTAGCGATTCGCGAGCTCCACCGCATCACGCGTGACGCTGCGCGAGATCAGCGCCTGCTGCAGCCGGTCCTCCCAGGTGGCCGCGGCGGCGGCGATCTCGGCTTCGATGCCGGCGACGTCCTCGACTGCGCGCGCGTCCTGCGGCGTGCGCACCAGCAGGTGCAGGCGCGCCAGCGTCGAATCGGAGATCTGCACCTGCGATTCCACGTCGCTGGCGCCGAAGCGGCGGCGCACGATGCGCTCGATGCGCTCGCGCACCTCGGTGTTGTAGCGATCGCGCGGCACGTAGACCAGGCAGGAATAGAAGCGGCCGTAGGCATCGCGCCGCGCGAACAGGCGCACGCGGCGCCGCTCGTACAGGTTGACGATGCCGCGCACGCTCGCGATCAGCTCGGCCGTGCTCATCTGGAACAACTCGTCGCGCGGGAAATTCTCGATGACGTTCACCACGGCCTTGGCGTCGTGGCTCTGCGCGGGCAGGCCGAAGTGCTGGATCACCGCTTCGAGCTTGCGTCGCAGCAGCGGGATGTCCGCGGGCGAGGAGTGATACGCGCTCGAGGTCCAAAGTCCGAGGAACCGATGCTCGCCATTCACGTTCCCGGCGGCATCGAATGTCTTGACGCCGACATAGTCGAGATAGCTGGCGCGGTGCACCGTCGAGGGCGTGTTCGCCTTGGTCAGCACCAGCAGGTCGGCTTCGCGCGCCTTGCTGCGCATCTCGCCCGTCAGCACGATCGGCGCCTGGTTGCGGCCGCTCGAGCCTCGCAGGATGCCGAGCCCGCTGTCCGGGTCGCGCACCAGCACGTCGCGCGAGCGTCCGCGTTTCAACTGGTAGTGGCGGTAGCCGAGGAACACGAAGTGGCCGTCGTGCATCCAGGACAGCAGCGCGCGCGCCTCGGCCGCGTGCGAGCGCGGCACCGGCGAGGGTGCACGCTCGAGTTCGTTGGCGACCGCGCGCACGCGCTCGAGCATGGCGCGGAAATCACCCACCGCCTTGCGCACGTCTTCGAGCGCGCCGTGCAACCGCCGCAGCAGCTCGCGTGCCTGCGCCTCGTCGGCCGGGCGATCGATCTCGATCAACTGCCAGGATTCGGCCGGGGCCGCGCGCTGCCCGGTGAATTCGCGCAGCCGGCCGCGCGCGTCGCGGCGCACGTGGAGCACCGGGTGCACGATGAGATGCACGCCGATGTTCATCGAACTGAACACGATGCCGATGGAATCGACCAGGAACGGCATGTCGGGCGAGACCACCCGCACCAGCGCGCGGTGCGCCGCGAGGCCCTCATCCGCGGCGAGCGCGGGGGCGAGACCCACCAGCGCCTGTTTGCCGTTGCGCACCCGCCCGAAGTCCAGGTGCGAGAGCGCGGCCGCCGCCAGGTCGCGCGGCGCGTGCAGGCGCAGGTCGTCCTCGGAGACGCCGCGGAAGAAACCGCGGATGAACTCCGTGGTGAGTCTGCGCTGCGAGGCGGCAACCGAGCGGGTGGCCTGCGCCGCGATCTTCTCGATCAGCGCCAGGCGGGCGGCGGGAATCTTGCCGAGCATGCGGGATCCCTCAATGAGGCGCGCGATTATACATGCGACGTGCCGGGCTTCAGTCGGCGTGCGCCGGGCCGATCTCGACGGCACGGCCTAGCAACACGCGCACCAGTCGATCCAGCGTCGCGCGGTCGCGCCTGGTCAGCGGCGCGACCAGGTTGCGTTCGTATTCCAGCGCCATCGGCACCACGCGCGCGTAGACACGCAGCCCGGCCGGCGTCAGCGCGAGGTGCGTGCGGCGCCGGTCGGCAGGCGCGGTGGTGCGATGCAGGCGGCCCGAAGCCAGCAGGCCCGCCACCGCGCGGCTCACGGCCACCTTGTCCATCGCCGTGCGTGCCGTCACCTCGGCCGCGGAAAGTCCGGGGTTCGCGGCGAGCACCGCCATGATCCGCCACTCGGGGATGGACAATCCGAAATTCATGAAGTAGGCGGATGCGATGGCCGTACTGACGGTATTGGACAATACCGACAGCCGATAGGGCAGAAATTTCTCGAGATGCAGTTTCGGACGCGGCGCCATTGGTTACAATTGAAACTAAATCAAATTTGTCCCGGAGGCCAGTCATGGCTGACGCATCTGTCGCCAACCCGATGGGGACGGACGGCTTCGAGTTCGTCGAATACACCGCGCCGGATCCCCAGTTGCTCCGCAGCCTGTTCGAAAGGCTGGGTTTTCCCGTGGCGGCGCGCCATCGCAGCAAGAACGTCACCCTGCACTCGCAGGGCGACATCAACTTCATCATCAACGCCGAGCCGGATTCCTTCGCGCAGCGCTTCGCGCAGGCGCACGGCCCCTCGGTGTGCGCCATGGCCTTCCGGGTGCGGGATGCCGCGGCGGCGTTCGAGCGCGCCCTGCAGCTCGGCGCCGAGCCGCATCGCGCCAGCGTCGGCCCCATGGAGCTCAACATTCCCGCGATCGTGGGCATCGGCGGCTCGCTGATCTATTTCGTGGATCGCTACGGCGACCGTTCGATCTACGACGTGGATTTCAAGCCCGTGGCCCCGCAGGCACTCGAGCCCGCGGGCCTCGCGCAGATCGACCATCTCACGCACAACGTGCACCGCGGCAACATGGACAAGTGGTGCGAGTTCTACGAGCGCCTGTTCAAGTTCCGCGAGATACGCTACTTCGACATCGAGGGCAGGAAGACCGGGCTGATCTCGCGCGCGCTCACCAGCCCCTGCGGCAAGATCCGCATCCCGATCAACGAATCGCAGGACGACAAGTCGCAGATCGAGGAATACCTGCGCGAATACCGGGGCGAGGGCATCCAGCACATCGCGCTGGCCACCGACGACATCTACCGCACGGTCGACGTGCTGCGGGCGCGCGGCGTAGCGTTCCAGGATACGCCCGACACCTACTACGAGGGCGTCGACAAGCGCGTCGCGGGACACCGCGAGAACGTCGCCGAGCTCGAGAAGCGGCGCATTCTGATCGACGGCAATGCCGCCAGCGGCGAAGGCGTGCTGCTGCAGATCTTCACGGCCAACGTGATCGGGCCCATCTTCTTCGAAATCATCCAGCGCAAGGGCAACCAGGGTTTCGGCGAGGGCAATTTCAAGGCATTGTTCGAGTCCATCGAACTCGACCAGATCCGCAGAGGTGTCATTTGAGTTTCGAGCTCTACAGTTTCTGGCGCAGCTCCGCCTCGTACCGCGTGCGCATCGCGCTGAACCTGAAGTCCCTGCCGTACGCCTACCATGGCGTGCACCTCACCAAGGATGGCGGCGAGCAGTTCGGCAAGTCCTTCCGCGAGGTGAATCCACAGAGCCGCGTGCCCACGCTGGTGCACGACGGCCAGCGCTTCTCGCAGTCGCTGGCCATCATCGAGTACCTCGACGAGATCCAGCACCAGCCGGCCCTGCTGCCGCGCGATCCGGAGGGTCGCGCACGCGTGCGGATGCTGTCGCAGATCATCGCCTGCGACATCCAGCCGATGCAGAACACCAGCACGACGAAGTATCTCAAGGAGGTCCTGAAGCTCGACGACGCCGCGATCGCCGCCTGGCTGCGCGAGTGGATCACGCGCGGCCTGGATGCCTACGCCGCGCACATCGAGCGGGATCACCTGTCCGGAAAGTTCAGCCACGGCGACACACCGACCATCGCCGATTGCTGCCTGGTGCCGCAGATGTACGCCGCGCAGCGCTTCGGGGTCGAGCCGTCGAAGTATCCGCGGCTCGCGCTGATCTGGGAAACCTGCAACCAGCTGCCGGCGTTCGCCGCCGCGCATCCCGCGAAGCAGATCGATGCCCAGTAACGGCGGCGCTTCGAAGAAGGTCTTCCCCGACGCGAAGTCCGCGCTCGCGGGACTGACCCGTGACGGCATGACGGTCATGTCCGGCGGATTCGGGCTGTGCGGCATCCCGGAGAATCTCATCCTCGCGCTGCGCGACTCGGGCGCGAAGCACCTCACGGTGATTTCCAACAATGCCGGCGTCGACGGGTTCGGGCTCGGGCTGCTGCTCGAGACCCGCCAGATCCGCAAGATGATCTCCTCGTACGTGGGCGAGAACCGGGAGTTCGAGCGGCAGTTCCTCGCCAAGGAGCTGGAGCTGGAATTCAACCCGCAGGGCACGCTGGCGGAGCGCATCCGCGCGGGCGGCGCGGGCATCTATGGGTTCTACACGCGCACCGGCGCGGGAACCGTGGTCGCCGAGGGCAAGGAGACCCGCCTCGTCGACGGCGAATCCTTCGTGCTCGAGACCGGTCTCACCGCCGATCTCGCCATCGTCAAGGCCTGGAAGGGCGACACCGAAGGCAACCTCGTTTATCGCAAGACCGCGCGCAACTTCAATCCCATGATGGCCACCGCCGGTCGCGTGACCGTGGCGGAGGTCGAGCATCTGGTGCGGCCCGGCGAGATCGATCCCGACCACGTCCACACGCCGGGCATCTTCGTGCAGCGGATCGTGCAGGGATCCAACTACCAGAAACGCATCGAGCAGCGCACCGTGCGCAAGAGGACATAGTCGTGCCGTGGACCCGGGAAGATCTGGCCAGACGTGCCGCGCGGGAGCTGCGCGACGGCTTCTACGTGAATCTCGGCATCGGCATCCCGACGCTGGTGGCCAACTACATTCCGGGCGGCATGAACGTCGTGCTGCAGTCCGAGAACGGCATGCTGGGCATGGGCCCGTTTCCCTACGAGGGCGAGGAGGACCCCGACCTCATCAACGCCGGCAAGCAGACCGTCACCGAGTTGCCCACGTCCGCATATTTTTCATCGGCGGACAGCTTCGGCATGATTCGCGGCGGACACATCGACCTCTCGGTGCTCGGCGCGCTCGAGGTGGCCGCGAACGGCGACCTCGCCAACTGGATGGTGCCGGGCAAGATGGTCAAGGGCATGGGAGGGGCCATGGATCTCGTGGCCGGCGTGCGCCGCGTCGTCGTGGTCATGGAGCACAACAGCAAGGACGGTGCGCCCAAGTTCAAGCCGAGGTGCGAGCTGCCGCTCACCGGCGCCAACTGCGTGGACATGCTGATCACCGACCTCGCCGTGTTCCAGCGCCCGGACCGGCATTCGCCCTTCAGGCTGCTGGAGCTGGCGCCCGGCGTCACGGCGGACGAGGTCCGCAGCAAGACGACTGCCAGCTTCTCGAGCTGACCCTGCGCCGCGCGAGCCGGTCTCGCTACTGCTGAGGCTTGCGTGCGCCGGCCTGCACCTTCGCCACGTCGAGCGCGCTGCGCAGCTCCTGCGCCCATTTTTCGAAGAACAGCTTCGCGTTCAGCATGGCGCTGACGCGATCGGCACGCTGCATGTGGCGCTGCTCGTAGTCCTCTTCGTGATCCTTGGCCCGGGCAACCAGCGCCCCGCTCGGTGCGTCGAAGCCCTGCAGGTTCAGGGTCATCTTGCCGTCCACATAGACGCTGGTGACCTTGTCGACGCCGGTCTCGGGCGCGCCGAACTCCACGTCACCGACGCTGGCGTGCAATCGCAGCACGTCCTTGTCCGGCGCCTCCGCCAACTGGTAGCCGCCCTTGGCCAGCTCGCTCACCAGTTGCTCGCGCAGCATGTCGGTGAGGCGCGTGCGAAACACCTCGAACTCCCGGTCATCCATGTCGGGATGCTGGCTGCGCCAGCCGTCCTTGAAGTTGAATTCGATGGGATCGAGCATCACGCGCTGGTAGTTCGCCAGGGACACATTGGGTGCCACGTACAGCTCGTCGAGCATGGCCGTCTCGACGCGCACGAGGCCGTCGTCCGCCGGCGGCTCCGTGCGGGGCGGCGTGCTCGAACATGCGGTGAATGCTGCGCACGTGCAGGCGCCCAGGACTGCGGCAAAAAAACTGCTTGGATTCGTGATCACGTGGTCTCTCCCCGGCGACGTGCCGACAACGGTAAGAAATCCCGCGTCGCCTGTCGAATCCGGCCTGAGCCGTTCGACCAATGCCCGTGATTCCGAACTACCGAGGAGATCCGAATGTCCCGACCCGCAGTCAATCCCATTCCCGAAGGCTTTCATTCACTTACGCCCATGCTGGTGTGCAAGGGCGCGCTCGGCGCCATCGAGTTCTACCAGCGTGCACTCGGGGCCGTGGAGCTCACGCGGCTCGTCGCCCCGGATGGCAGCCTGCTGCATGCCTCGCTGCGGATCGGTGACTCCATCCTGATGCTCACCGAGGAATGCCCGCCCATGGGAGCGCGCGATCCGCGTGCATTGGGCGGCTCGCCCGTCACCGTGCACCTGTCGGTAAGCGATGCCGACGCCGCGTTCCAGCGTGCCGTCGGGGCGGGCGCCACGGCGCTCATGCCGGTGTCCGAGATGTTCTGGGGCGCCCGCTACGGCGTGTTCACGGATCCGTACGGTCACTCGTGGTCGGTCGCCACGCAGGTCAAGGAGCTGACGCCCGCCGAAATAGAAGCGGGCATGCGCCAGGCGTGCGCGGCCGCGTCCGCCGCGGCCTGAATGGGCACGGGAGCGCGCGACGCCGGCGCCGGCGCCGCGCGCCCCATGTCGTTCAGGCCGCGTCCGCGTCGTAGCGGCGTACGTGGCTGGTCATGCGCGTGTAGTTAGCCGTCACCCAGGTCTCGATCTCGACGACCAGCGCCGCGAGCGAACTGCCCAGCGCCGTCAGGCTGTACTCCACGCGCGGCGGCACCTCGGCGTGGTCCTGGCGATGCACGATGCCGTGGCGCTCGAGCTCGCGCAGCGTCTGCGTGAGCATCTTCGACGACACACCATCGAGGCGTCGCTTGATCTGGTGCGTGCGCCGGGGTCCGGCGCGCAGGCTGCAGAGGATCAGCATCGACCATTTGCCGCCGATCAGCGCCAGGATGCTCTGCGAGGGGCAGTCGCTGTTGTAGACATTGGCTTTCATGGCTGTGGTTACCGAAAGGTGCGTACTTACCGGATGGAGTCCGTGAGGATACGCTCCTGCCCATGTGGAAAGACACCGAAGTCACGCGACGCCTGGGGCTCGCAGCGCCCATCGTGCAGGGACCGTTCGGCAGTGGATTGTCGGCCGTGGACCTGGTGGTGGCGGTCAGCGAGAGCGGTGGCCTCGGGTCATTCGGCGTACATCACCTGGATGGCGCGGGCATCCGCCAGGTGGCCGCGGACATTCGCGCGCGCACGCGCCGCCCGTTCGCGCTGAACCTGTGGATGCCGCTCGGCGACAGTGACGAGCCACGGCTACCGCAGGCGCGGTGGGATGCCGCCTGCGAGCTGTTGCGGCCGTTTTTCGTCGAGCTCGGCGTGACCATGCCCGCGCGCCCCGCGCGCTTCGGTCCGCGTTTCGAAGATCAGCTCGAGACGGTGCTGGAGATCGCGCCGCCCGTGTTCAGCTTCGTGTTCGGGGTGCCGGATTCGCGCGCGCTCGAGCGATGCCGCAGTGCCGGCATCCTGACCGTGGGCGCGGCCACCACCGTGGCCGAGGCCAGACTACTGGACGAGGCCGGCGTCGACTTCATCGTCGCCACGGGCTTCGAAGCCGGCGGTCACCGCGTGTCGTTCCTCACGGAGCCGGAGGATTGCCTCACGGGCACACTGGCGCTGGTTCCGCAGGTCGTGGATGCGGTGAAGGCTCCGGTCATCGCCGCGGGCGGCATGGCCGACGGTCGCGGCATCGCGGCCGCGCTGAAGCTTGGCGCCTCCGCGGCGCAGATCGGCACCGCGTTCCTCGCCTGCGAGGAGTCGAACGCGGCGCCGCTGCATCGCGCGAAGTTGTTCAGCGCGGACGCGCGCCACACGACGCTGACGCGCGCCTTCACGGGGCGATTGGCGCGCAGCATGCGCAACGAGTTCATCGTGGCGATGCACGGCAGGGAGGCTGCGTTTGCGCCATACCCGGTGCACGCGTGGCTCACGGCGCAACTGCGTGGCGCCGCGCTGGCCGCGGGCCGGACCGACCTGATTTCACTGTGGTCAGGGCAGGGTGCGCCGCTGCTGAAACACAGGCGCGCGCGCGAGCTGTTCGAATCGCTGCTCCGGCAGACCGATGCGGCGATGGGATGAGCGGCTCAGGCGGCGCGGTGCGCGCGCGACAGGTACTCCTTGCTCTGCATCTCCACCAGCCGGCTCGAGGTGCGCTGGAATTCGAACTTGAGCTTCTCTCCTTTATATAGCTCGTGCGGCGCGGCGGCGGCGGAAATGACCACGTTGACGCCGCGGTCGTAGAACTCGTCGATGACGGAGATGAAGCGCCGCGCGGCGTTGTCGGCCGTGTCGTGCAGCACCGGGACGCCGCTGATGATCACGGACTGGTACTCGCTGGCGATGGCGATGTAGTCGGCCGGGCTGCGCGGTCCCTCGCAGAGCGCGCCGAAGTCGAACCAGATGACGTTTTCGCTCTCGCGCAGCACCTTGATCTTGCGGTGGTTCACGGTGATGGTGCCGTCCGTCTCGACGTCCTCGTCGGAGAGGTCCTCGAACAGTTCCTCGAGCTTCTGCTGCGTGTCGGCGGCGCCGGCAGGCAGGTAGATGGATGCGGCGGTCAGCTGCCGCAGGCGGTAGTCGATGCCGCCGTCCACCGCGACCACGTCGCAGTTCTTCTCGATCAGCGCGATGGTCGGCACGAAGCGCTCGCGCTGCAGGCCGCCCTTGTACAGGTCCTTCGGTCGCACGTTCGAGGTGAACACCAGCGCGACGCCGCGCTTCAACAGCGCGCTGAACAGCCCCGCCAGGATCATGGCGTCGGCGATGTCCGAGACGAACAGCTCGTCGAAGCAGATCACCTGCGCCTTCTTCGCGATCTTGTCGGCGACGCCGTCGAGCGGCGACTGCATGCCCTTCAGGCGCCTGAGGTCGGCCTGCACCTCCTGCATGAAGCGGTAGAAGTGCGTGCGGCGCTTCTGCGCGATGCTCAGGCTCGAGTAGAACAGGTCCATGAGCCAGGTCTTGCCCCGGCCCACGCTGCCCCACAGGTACACGCCGCGCGGCGCGCCGCCGTTGTCGCGCGTCAGCCCGCGCAACAGGCGCTTGCCGAGCGGCGCCGCGGCCGCCGCGACCAGCTCGGCGCGCAGCCGCTCCAGGTGCGACAGCGCGGCGAGCTGCGCCATGTCCGGGTCGAAGCCGCGCTTGGCGGTCTCGCGCGCGTAGAGGGCGCCGAGCACGTCGGTCGGGGAACTCACAGCAGCTGGTAGTTGGGACCGGAGCCGCCCTCGGGCGTGGTCCAGTCGATGATCTGGTAAGGGTCCTTGATGTCGCAGGCCTTGCAGTGCACGCAGTTCGCGGCATTGATCTGCAGGCGCTTGCCGCCCGCCTCGTCGTCGACCATCTCGTAGACGGCCGCGGGGCAGAAGCGCGTGCAGGGATTGCCGTACTCCTGCGCGCAGCGCGTCACGCAGATGTTCGTGTCGCGCACCTTGAGGTGTACGGGCTGCATCTCGTCGTGCGCCGTGGTGGCGAAGAACACCGAGCTCAGGCGGTCGCGGGGCGGCAGGTCGCGGTTCACCCAGTGGCGGTCGGGCGACTCGTACTCGGCGAGCTTTTCCAGCGGAAAGGTCGCCGCATTGCGCAGCGTCCACGGTGTCCTGCCACCGAGTACGCTCTCCATCGCGGCATTGATGACGCCGAGGCGCAATCCGCGCTTGAAGCCGGGCTTGATGTTGCGTACTGCACGCAGCTCGGCCACGGCCTCGGTCTTGCGCCACACGGCATCGAAACCGATGCTGGTGCCGTTCTCGACGAAATAGTCCGCGGCCGCCATGCCGCAGCGCATGGCCTGGTGGATGCCCTTGATCTTGGGCACGTTGAGCGTGCCGGCGGCGTCGCCGACCAGCACCGCGCCCGGCATCTCGAGCTTGGGCATGGACTGGAAACCGCCCGCGGCGATGGAGCGCGCGCCCGCGGAGACGATCTCGCCGCCTTTGAGGAAATCGTGCATCGACGGGTGATGCTTGAACTGCTGGAACGCTTCGAACGGGAAGAAGCGCGGATCGCGATAGTCGAGCCCGGCGACGAAGCCGACGTACACGCGATCGTCGTTCAGGTGATAGACGAAACTGCCGCCGTAGGTCTTGGAGTCGAGCGGCCAGCCGACGCTGTGCTGCACGAGGCCGGGTTGCACGCGCCCGGGCGGCAGCTGCCACAGCTCCTTCATGCCGAGCGCATACACCTGCGGGTCGGCCTTCTCCTCGAGCTTGTAGCGGCGGATCAGCACCTTGGCCAGGCTGCCCCGGCAGCCCTCGGCAATCACGGTCAGGCGGGCCCGCACCTCCGGGCCCGGTGTGTAGTTAGGTCCGCGCGAGCCGTCGTGCTGCACGCCCATGTCGCCGATCTGCACCCCGGCCACCGAGCCGTCGTCGTCGAACAGCGGCAGCGCGGCGGCGTAGCCGGCGAACACGTCGATGCCGTGGGATTCGGCCTGGCTGCCGAGCCACTGCACCAGCCCGCCGAGCGAGATGATGAAGTTGCCCTCGTTGCGCAGATAACCCGGGATCCAGGGCACCTTGCTCGTGCTGCGGCGGCCCAACCAGCGGAACTCGTCGTGCGTCACGGGGACGCGGATGGGCAGCGGCGCGGTGCGCCACTCCGGCAGCAGCGCATCCAGCGGGCCGGGCTCGAGCACGGCGCCGGAGAGGATGTGCGCGCCGAGCGTCGAGCCTTTCTCGAGGATGCACACCGTGAGCTCGGGATTGCGCTGCTTGAGGCGGATGGCGGTGGCGAGCCCGGCCGGACCGGCGCCGATCACGGCCACGTCGTATTCCATGACGTCGCGTTGTGCGGGACCGTTGGTCATGATCACTTCGGCTGCATGCGGATCGCCCCGTCGAGGCGGATGGTCGCGCCGTTGAGGTACGCGTTCTCGACGATGGTCTGCACCATCGCGGCGAATTCCTCGGGTCGCCCCAGGCGCGGCGGGAACGGCACTTGTTTGCCGAGCGATTCCTGCACCTCCTGCGGCATGCCGGCGAGCATCGGCGTGCCGAAGATGCCGGGCGCGATCGAGCAGACGCGGATGCCGAACTGCGCCAGCTCGCGCGCGATCGGCAGGGTCATGCCGGCGACGCCGGCCTTGGTGGCCGAGTATGCCGCCTGGCCGATCTGGCCCTCGAAGGCGGCCACCGAGGAGGTATGGATGATGACGCCGCGTTCACCGTCGGCGTTGGGCGCGTTGTGCTGCATGGCCGACGCCGCGGCCTTGTCGCACAGGAAAGTGCCGATGAGATTGATCTGCACGACCCGGCTGAAGAAATCGCCCGCCATCGGCCCGCTCCTGCCGAGCACGCGGCCCGCGCCGATGACACCGGCGCAGTTGACCAGCAGGTTGATGGCGCCCATGGCGCTGCGTGCCGCGTCCATGGCGGTGTTCACCTCGGTTTCCGAGGTCACGTCGCACTTGGCGAAGCCGGCATTGGCGCCGAGCGATGCGGCGGCCGCCTGTCCCGGCCCTTCCTGGACATCTAACAACGTGACGCGGCCGCCCGCGGCCGCGATGTGGCGCGCGACGGCCAGGCCGAGCCCGGAAGCGCCGCCGGTGACGACGGCACGCGCGTCAGCGAATTTCATCCAAACCTCGATGCTGTCAGCGGGCGCACAGCATATCGGACCGCGGCGCGTTACGGCACTTCGACGGCAATGGCGGTGGCTTCGCCGCCGCCGATACATAACGAAGCGATGCCGCGGCCGCCACCGCGGGCACGCAATGCGTGCACCAGCGTGGCGATGATGCGCGCGCCGGTCGCGCCGATGGGATGCCCGAGAGCGCACGCGCCGCCGAGCGTATTGGTGCGGGAGTGATCGAATCCCACATCGCGCATGGCCGCCATGGCGACCGCCGCGAAGGCCTCGTTGACCTCGTACAGATCCACGTCCGCGGGCTTCCAGCCGAGCTGCGCGAGCAATTTCTGGATGGCGCCGGCCGGGGCGGTGGTGAACCACTCCGGCTCGCGCGCGAAGCTGGCGTAACCCAGGATCCTCGCCAGCGGCTTGACGCCGCGGCGCGCCGCCTCGGCGGCGGACATCAGCACCACGGCGGCCGCGCCATCGGAGATGGACGAGGAGGAGGCGGCCGTGACGGTGCCGTCCTTGCGAAATGCCGGCTTGAGCGTCGGGATCTTCGCCAGGTCGACGGTGAAGGGCGTCTCGTCCCGGTCCACCACGGTCTCACCCTTGCGCCCCTTGACCGTGACCGGCGCGAGCTCGGCGGCGAACGCGCCGGAATTCACCGCCTTGAGCGCGCGCTGCGTGGATTCGGTGGCGAAGGCATCCTGGTCGGCGCGCGTGAAACCATACTTCTGCGCCGTCGCCTCGGCGAACGCGCCCATCATCTGGCCGTCGAACGGGCTCTGCAGCCCGTCGTAGAACATGTGGTCGAGCACTTCGCCGTGGCCCATGCGCATGCCGGCGCGCGCCTTCGGCAGTAGATAGGGCGCGTTGCTCATGGACTCGAGGCCGCCGGCCACGGCCAGCGCCACGTCGCCGGCGCGGATCTGGTCGGCGGCCATCATCACCGCCTTCATGCCGGAGCCGCACATCTTGTTGACGGTGGTGCAGGGCACGCCCGCCGGGATGCCGGCGGCGAGCGCGGCCTGGCGCGCCGGTGCCTGGCCGAGGCCGGCGGACAGCACGCAACCCATGATGACTTCCTGCACGTCCCCGGCTGCGACCCCCGCCGCCTCGAGCGCGGCCCTGATGGCGGCGGCGCCGAGCTGCGGCGCGGGCAGGGGCGAGAGCACGCCCTGGAAGGCGCCGATGGGAGTGCGTCGGGCGGAGGCGATGACTACGTGTTCCATGTGGGTTCTCCGTCACTCGTGGCCGCGCAGGCCGCGGTTGAAAAAATCGATGAATCGCTCCGCGATGTCGTGCGGCTTGAGCGTCGCGTCATCGCGGTACCAGTGGCCCATCCAGTTGAGCGCCCCGGCGAGCGCGAACGCGGTCATGCGCGTGTCGCAGGGGCGGATCGAGCCGTCGGCCACCCCGGCCTCGATGAGTGCGCGCATGCGCTTGTCGATGCCGGCCTTGAGTAGTTTGATGCGCCGGCTCATCGCGGCGCCGAGGTGCTGGTCCTCGGCGCGCAGCATGCACCAGCCGAAGTCCCCGACAATAGCCGCGGCGTAGCCGCGGATGAAGGTGAACAGTCTCTCCCGGGCCGGGCCGCTGCCGCGCTCGGCCGCGGCGAGCGACGCCTGGATCTGCGCGAGGCCGGCGCGGAAGCATTCGAACAGGATGGCTTCCTTGTTCGGCACGTACAGGTAGAGCGTGGGCTTCGTGACCCGCAGGCTCGCGGCCAGGTCGTCGAGCGAGGTGTTGTGGTAGCCGCGCGCGCGAAAGGCGTGCGCCGCGGCGAGGATCACCGCGTCGCGCTTGAGGGCGTGCTCGTGCCGCGGCCGGCGCCGCGCGGCCCACGGCGAGGCCGGGCGCAAGCCCTTGCGTGCACTGGTCTTTTCGCTTGCCGTGGCCATGGTCCAGGGCCGTATGTTACTGTGCGGTAACAAAACTTACCAGCCGGTAATTAACCATGAAGCCTCCGGAACCCGGGCGCCCTCTGCGGTTCGTCTCCGCCGCGTCGCTGTTCGACGGTCACGATGCCGCCATCAACATGATCCGCCGGCTGCTGCAGTCGGGCGGCGCCGAGGTCGTGCACCTCGGGCACAACCGCAGCGTGGCGGACATCGTGCGCGCGGCCATCGCCGAGGATGCCGACGCGATCGCCGTGAGCAGCTACCAGGGCGGCCACAACGAATACTTCCGCTACATGATCGACATGCTGCGCCAGCAGGGGGCGGCGCACATCAAGGTGGTGGTGGGCGGCGGCGGCACCATCTCGCCCGCGGAAATCGCCGCGCTGGAAGCCTACGGGGTCAGCCGCATCTACACGCCCGAGGACGGACGCCGGCTCGGCCTCAAGGGAATGATCGACGACGTGTTCGCGCGGGTCGCGCGCACGCCGGAAGCGCCGCAGTCCGGCATCCCCGCGCTCGACGATCCCGGCGCGATCGCGCGCGCCATCACGCTGCTCGAGGGCGGTGGCGCGCCCGACGGCGCCGAGGCCGACGACCTGCGCCGCGCCCTGACCCACAGATTGTCCGCCGCGGCGCCGGGCGCCTCGCAGGCGCCGGTCATCGGCCTCACCGGCACGGGCGGCGCCGGCAAGAGCTCGCTCAACGACGAGCTGCTGCAGCGGTTCATCCGCGCGTTCCCCGAAAGGCGCATCGCCGTGGTCGCCATCGATCCCACGCGGCGTCGCTCCGGCGGCGCGCTGCTGGGCGACCGCATTCGCATGAATTCGCTCGCGGCGCCGCAGGTGTTCATGCGCTCGCTCGCCACCCGCCGGCAGCACCTGGCGACCAGCGCCGTGCTCGCGGACGTGGTGGCGCTGTATCGCGCGGTCGGCTTCGACCTGATCGTGGTGGAGACCGCCGGCATCGGCCAGAGCGACACCGAGATCGTCGATCTGGCGGATCTCTCGCTGTACGTCATGACCGCCGAATACGGCGCCGCCAGCCAGCTCGAGAAGATCGACATGCTGGACTTCGCCGACATGATCGTGCTGAACAAGTTCGAGAAGCGCGGCGCCGAGGATGCGCTGCGCGACGTGCGCAAGCAGTGGCGGCGCAATCACCCGGAGCAGATGAAGCTGCCGGATGGGGAGATTCCCGTCTATCCGACCATCGCCAGCCGCTTCAACGATCCGGGGGTGAACCGGCTTTTCCTGGCATTGGCGCAGGCGCTCGATCGCGAGTGTGGCGTCGCCGGGCGCTGGACCACGCGCCAGGGGGTAGCGCTTGCGGTGCAGCCCACGGAGTTCCGCTCGCGCGATCCGCTGATCCCGGCGGCGCGCGCGCGCCATCTCGCCGACATCGCCGCGCAGGGCCGCGCCGCGCGCGCCCGCGCCGAGGCCCGCGCGCAGGCGGCGCAGCGCGCGCACGGCCTGTACCAGGCGCTGCAGTCGCTCGCGGACCCCGAACTACCGGCGCCACTCGCACCGGCGCCCGAGGGCGCCGCGGTCGATGCTCTGCAGACTCTGCGCGCCAGCTACAACCACGCGCTGGGCGAAATCGGCGCGGACGGCGTCGCCGCGCTCAGGGCGTGGCCGCAGCGCCTCGCCGGCATCACGACGCCGGAGTACTCGTACGCGGTGCGCGGCCGCGAAGTGCGCGGCGCCAACTACACCGAGTCGCTGAGCCACAACCCGATCCCCAAGCTCGCGCCGCCGCGGCTCGAGGCCTGGGGCGAGCGCCTGCGCTTCCTCGAGAACGAGAATCTGCCCGGCGCGTTTCCCTACACCGGCGCCGTATATCCGTATCGCCGCGAGGAGGAGGACCCGACGCGCATGTTCGCGGGCGAGGGCGCGCCCGAGCGCACCAATCGCCGCTTCCACTACCTGGCGGCGGGACACGAGGCCACGCGTCTATCTACCGCCTTCGACTCCACCACGCTGTACGGCGAGGATCCCGACACGCGCCCGGACATCTTCGGGCGCACCGGCAATTCCGGCGTGTCCATCGCCACGCTCGACGACATGAAGAAGCTGTACTCGGGCTTCGACCTGTGCGCGCCGACCACGTCGGTCTCCATGACCATCAACGGCCCCGCGCCGATGATCCTGGCCATGTACATGAACACCGCCGTCGACCAGCGCGTCGAACGCCATCTGCGCGAGGCCGGCCGCTGGGACGCGGTCGCGGCCGCCCTGGCGGAACTCGCGCCCCTGCCGCGGTACCGGGGCGAGCTGCCGGCGGGCCATGACGGCGGCGGCCTCGGGTTGCTGGGCGTGAGTGGCCGCAAGCTGGTCGAGCTCGGCCTGCTGCCGGCCGACGAGTACGCGAGGCTGCGCGCCGAGGCGTTGACGCGCGTGCGCGGCACCGTGCAGGCCGACATCCTCAAGGAAGACCAGGCGCAGAACACCTGCATCTTCTCCACCGAATTCGCGCTGCGCATGATGGGCGACGTGCAGCAGTTCTTCAGCGAGAACGGCGTGCGCAATTTCTATTCCGTGTCCATCTCCGGCTATCACATCGCCGAGGCCGGCGCGAACCCGGTCACGCAGCTCGCGTTCACGCTCGCGAACGGCTTCACCATCGTCGAGTACTACCTCGCGAGGGGCATGTCGGTCGACGACTTCGCGCCGAACCTCTCCTTCTTCTTCTCGAACGGCATGGACGCCGAATACGCGGTGATCGGCCGCGTGGCACGCCGCATCTGGGCGCGTGCCATGCGCGACATCTACCACGGCGGCCCGCGCAGCCAGATGCTGAAGTACCACATCCAGACTTCGGGCCGCTCGCTGCACGCGCGCGAGATCCAGTTCAACGACATCCGCACCACGTTGCAGGCCATGTATGCGCTGTTCGACAACTGCAACTCGCTGCACACCAATGCCTACGACGAGGCGCTGACCACGCCGACCGAGGAGAGCGTGCGCCGCGCCGTCGCGATCCAGCTCATCATCAATCGCGAACTGGGTCTCAACAAGATCCAGAACCCGTGGCAGGGCTCGTTCGCCATCGAGGCGCTGACCGATCTCGTGGAGGAGGCCGTCTACAAGGAGTTCGAAGCACTGGCCGAGCGCGGCGGCGTGCTCGGCGCCATGGAGACCATGTACCAGCGCGGCAAGATCCAGGAAGAGAGCCTGCACTACGAGATGCGCAAGCACGACGGCTCGCTGCCCATCGTCGGCGTCAACACTTTCCTCGATGAGCGGGATGCGGGGCGTGAGCATGCCGCCGCGCCGCTGTTTCGCGCGCCCGAAGAGGAGCAGCGCGCGCAGGTCGAGGCGGTGCGTGCGTTCCAGGCGCGGCACGCTGCCGAGGCGCCGGAGGCATTGCGCCGCCTGCAGGCGGTGGCCGCGGCGGGCGGCAACGTGTTCGCCGAATTGCTCGAGACCGTGCAGGTCTGCTCGCTGGGGCAGATCACGCACGCGCTCTACGAAGTCGGCGGGCAGTACCGCCGGAACATGTAGTCAGTCGGCGGTCAGCGCAGCACGCCGCGCCGGCCCATGCGCCACGCGTATAACGTGAACAGCAGCAGGAGCATGAATATCACCGCGCTGGCGATCGCCATCTGGCTGCCCATGATCCGGCCGCCGTCCGTGAGCAAGTAGATGTAGAGCAGGTAGACGACGAACGCCACGAGCGATACGGCGAAGACCGGTGTCGCCGGCTTCCGGCGCAGCAGGATCAGGATGGAGCCGATCAGTGCGCCCCAGACGCCGACGGTCCACACAAACACCATCCATCCCGGCATCTGCAGATAGAACGCGATCTGCTCGGGCGTCATCCCGGACTTGGCCATGTAGGCTTCGCCCTGCGTCATGGCCATCACGTAGTCGAACACGCCGATGCCGTTGAACAGCAGGGCGATCACGCCCACTACCCAGACGTGCCACGGCGTCCGCGCCATTGAATCGTTCATTGCGCCTCCCGCTGGTCTTCTTCTTTGGTCCCCGTGCGGCGTCCGTCAGGGTCCGTTTCTTCCGTGGCCTGAGAATGGCGGCGCGCGATGCGTCACGCAAGAGCCGCCGCGATGGCTAGGGTCGGGGTCAGCTCCGTCCCGGTTTGCTAGGAAAGGGGGACTGTCCCCCTTTATCCGTCGGTGCCGGTGCAGAGGTCGGGTTCGCCGAGCTGCTCGAGGATGGCGGCGCGCGAGGCGTCGCGCAGGGCCAGCGCGGGATCGGTGTCCGCGGCGGCCACGGGCGGGATCGGCGTGCCGTAGCGCACTTCGATGGGACCGGGTCGCGGCAGGATGCGCGTTGCCGGCATGTTGCGGCGGGTGCCGAGGATCACGGCCGGGACCACGGGGCAGGCCGCGTAGGCCGCGATCGCGAACGCGCCGGTGTGAAACTTCCCGAGTCCCACCTCGGTCGTGAACGTGCCTTCGGGGAAGAACACCAGCGAATGGCCGCTCGTGGCCGTGCGCAGCACGCGCCGCGCGTCGGTGCCGCCCTTGTGGCGATTGAAGCGCTCGACGAATTCGGAGCCGATGCGCCGCAGCAGCAGCCCGGCCAGCGGCACGTCGTTCATTTCGCGCTTGATCACGAAACCGAAGCGCGGCGGCAGCGCGGCCGTCATCACCACCCCGTCGAGGTAGCTGGCGTGGTTGGCCACGACCACGCATTGGCCTGCGGGCAGGTTTTCACGTCCTTCCAGGCGCACCGGCATGCCGGCGAGCAGGAAAAAAGTCCGTGCTGCAACGCGAGCCGTGGCGCGGCGCAGCCGCAGCGACGGCAGCAGGACGACTCCTACCAATGCGACGAGCGTGACGGACAGGAACACGAGCGCGGCGTATATGCCGTAGACGAGCCGCAGAGGAACGGAGATCGCCGCCGGCCAGGGTGCGCGCGTGGAGGTCGAAGGCGATGTCATGCCCGAAGTTCTGCGGGAGTCGAAGTCCGATTCATGTGAACTGGTTCTCTTTATGTTAATGGTTTCCGGAAGCTGTGAAGGTCGTCACGCCTGACCCGGGGGCCCCTCCCCATACTGGCCCGCAGCGTTCACCGCACACGTATTAAGGCAATCACGTCTTGGTCAAACAAGCTACAGCGTCCAGCGAGACGCATGCCGCTGACACCGCCGACGCCACCGTTTCGAAGTTCCTCGACGCGGTCTGGATGGAGCGCGGGCTGTCCGCCAATACGCTCGCCGCGTATCGCGCCGACCTGACGGCGCTGGCGCGCTGGCTGGCGGAGCGTGGCACACCGATCATCAAGACCACGCGCGCCGATCTGCTCGGCTTCATCGCGTTTCGCGTCGAGGCCGGCGCGCGTCCGCGTTCCACGGCTCGGCAACTCTCCTCCTTCCGCCGCTTCTTCCGCTACTTCATGCGCGAAGGGGTCATCCGCGACGACCCGACGGCGCAGATTGCGATGCCGAAGATCGGCCGCTCGCTGCCGAAATCGCTGACCGAGGAAGAGGTCGAATCGCTGCTCGGCGCCCCGGTCATCGCCGATCCGCTGGGTCACCGCGATCGCACCATGCTCGAGGTGCTGTACGCCACGGGCCTGCGCGTCTCGGAGCTGGTGAACCTCAAGTACAACCAGATCAACACCAACCAGGGTGTCATCCGCATCCTCGGCAAGGGCAACCGCGAGCGCCTGATCCCGCTGGGCGAAGAGGCCGTACGTTGGCTGACGGATTTCGTGCGCGCGCCGCGTTCCGAGATCCTGCTCGACCGCACCACCGACTACCTGTTCCCGACGCGCCGCGGCGATCGGATGACGCGCCAGGCCTTCTGGCACATCATCAAGCGCTACGCGCGCAAGGCGGCCATCGACAAGGAGCTGTCGCCGCACACGCTGCGACATGCCTTCGCGACGCACCTGCTGAATCACGGCGCCGACCTGCGCGTGGTGCAGATGCTGCTGGGTCATTCGGACCTGTCGACCACGCAGATCTACACGCACGTGGCGCGCGAGCGCATGAAAGAGCTGCACGGCACGCATCACCCGCGCGGCTAGCGGATTCGCCTCGCTCGATCCAAGGCCTGCTAGACTTCCGCGCACCCCGCGGTGCGCGAACTTCGGCGACCGGCGGCGGTCGAAACTGCAACCTTTCGGACGAGCGCCCCATGATCTTGAAGTCATTGAGAGTCTTCGCGGCCATTTGTGCGAGTGCGATCATCGGCAGCGTCGCACTGGCTGAAGGCGGCGTCGCCGCAAACCCCGTGAGCGCCGCGCCGCCTTCCAAGGCGGATCCGCGCGCCGAAATCGTCAAGAAGATCGACGGTCTGAAGCTCGAAGACGTGCGCATGACCCCGGTCGACGGCGTCTACGAGATCACGCGCGGTTCGGAGATCAGCTACGCCTCGAGCGACGGCCGCTACGTGATCCTCGGTGACATGGTGGACATCGACAACGATGCGAACCTCTCCGAGAACCGCCGCCGCACCATCCGCCAGCGCCTCATCGACACCGTGCCGGAATCGGAGATGCTGGTGTTCTCGCCGAAGAACCCGAAGTACACGATCACGGTGTTCACCGACATCGACTGCGGCTACTGCCGCCGCCTGCATTCGCAGATCGCCGAATACAATCGTCTGGGGATCCGCGTTCGTTACCTCTTCTATCCGCGCACCGGCCCCGACACCGATTCCTGGCACAAGGCCGAAGCCGTGTGGTGCGCGTCGAATCGCAACGAGGCGCTGACCCGCGCCAAGAATGGCGAGGAGATCAAGTCACCGGACTGCCATGCGAACGGCATCGTGGCGCGCGACTACGAGCTGGGCCACAAGCTCGCCGTGGAAGGCACGCCCGCCATCTTCCTGGCGAGCGGCGAAATGCTGCCGGGATATGCGCCGCCGTCGCAGCTCGCGCATTACCTCAAGACCGGCAAGATGTGAGGGACGCGCTCGACGCGCGTCAGGTTTCCAGCAGCTTCTTCTTGTCCGCCACGCCTTCCCACTGCTTGGCGTCGGGCGGCGCGGGCTTCTTCTCGGTGATCACCGGCCACTTGCGGGCGAGCTCCGCATTCAGCTTCTTGTAATCCTCCTGACCGGCGGGGACCTCATCCTCCGAGAAGATGGCTTCCACGGGGCACTCGGGCTCGCACAGCGTGCAGTCGATGCACTCCTCCGGATCGATGACCAGGAAATTCGGGCCTTCGTGGAAGCAGTCCACCGGGCACACCTCGACACAGTCGGTGTACTTGCACTTGATGCACTGTTCCGTCACCACGAAGGCCATCGAATTCCGTCCTCTTTGAGCCGCCCGATTTCGGGGGGACCATTTTAGCCGAATCGTCGCTGCATTTCGGCGACGTGGTACCGCTCGACGCCCGCGGCGCGATCCTCGACGTAACGGCGCAAGGCGTACTCGGTGCTCGGGAACGCGAGATCGTCCCAAGGGATTTCGCGGGTATCGATCAGCTTCACCTCGAGGCTTTCGTGCGTCACGCCGAAATCCGGCGTCAGCATCCGCGAGCGGAAGAACACGTGCACCTGGCGCGCGCTGGTGACATTGGCCAGCAGCAGCAGGCTGCCGATCTGCACGTGGATGCGCGCCTCCTCGACCGCTTCACGCGCGGCACCGGCCTCCAGCGTCTCGTCGTTCTCCATGAAGCCCGCGGGAATGGTCCAGTAGCCGATGCGCGGTTCGATGCCGCGCTTGCAGATCAGGATGCGGCCCTGGTACTCGGGCACGCTGCCCACGACGATTTTCGGGTTCTGGTAGTGGATAGTCCCGCAGTTCGGGCAGACGTGGCGCGGCAGGAAATCGCCCTTGGGAACTTCGAGGACGACGCGATGGCCACAGTTGCTGCAGAAATTCATTTGAAAATTGGTGCCGGGAGAGGGAATCGAACCCACACGCCTTTTTAGGGCAACGGATTTTGAGTCCGCCGCGTCTACCAGTTCCGCCATCCCGGCGCGGGGGGCGAAGTATAGGGGGCCGCAGGGGACGATTGCGACCTTTCCGCCTTCCGGGGCATCCAAGCCAACGAGAATGCAAAGACTCGCCGACATCGAAGTCCCGGCAGACGAGCTCGCGGCGGCCCGCGCCGGCGATGCCCGGGCGCGCGCTGCGCTGTTCGCGCGCGTGGCGCCGGGGGCGCTGGCCATCATCCGCCGGCTGGTGCGCCATTCGGCGCTGGCCGAGGATCTCCTGCAGGACACGCTGATCGCGATGTTCGAGCATCTCGGGGAATTCCGCGGCGAGGCGCCGTTCGGGATCTGGGTGCGCAAGATCGCCGTCAGCCGCTGCCTCATGGCGTTCCGCTCGCCGTGGCATCGGGCACGCGTGGCGCTCGAGTCCTGGAGCGAGGATGCGCGCGCGGCGACCGAGTCGGACGGCCGCACGTCCGACCTCATCGACCTGGATCGCTCGCTGGCGCGGCTCGCGCCCGCGACCCGCGCGGTGGTGTGGCTGTATGACGTCGAGGGCTGGTCGCACGAGGAGATCGCGCGCGCCTTCGATCGCAGCGTGAGTTTTTCCAAGTCGCAGCTGGCGCGCGGGCACGCCCGCCTGCGCGCCGAGCTGCAGGCGCCGATGACCGCGGCGCTGGGCATCCCGCTCGGGAGTGAGTTCGATGGACATTGACGTGACCGACACGGAGCTCGCGGCGCGGCTCAAGCGCCTGGATGCCGCGACCACCGAAATGGCGCCGGTATTCGACTACGGCGGATTGCTGCAGCGTCATGCCGCGCGCCAGGCGCGCTCGCGCCGGCGTCGCGCCGTCGCGCGCGGCGGTGCGCTCGCGCTGTTCGTGCTGCTGGCCGGCGCGAGCTTCTGGCGCATGGGCGTGGACGGCGAGGCGAGCGAGGCGCAGCGCGTCGCGCCGCCGGCGCACGCGCAGGAGGTCGAGCCGCGCATCGTGCGCGCCGACACGTATCTGGCGATTGCGGCTCTCGAAGATCACATCGCGAGCGTCGACGAGGCGCTCAACCTGGCGCGCGCGTATTCGCCGCGGGGCGCAGAGGTGGAGCGCCTGGAGCGCACGCGCGCCGAGCTGCTCGATTCCTATGCACAGGTGCGCTACGCCCAACTGGTGAGCGCCAATTTCTGACCGCCCATTTGACGGAGAAGATCATGAGAAAGCTGATGGTGATCTGCCTGCTGGCCGTGAGCGCCGGGGCACTCGCGCAGACGGGGACGCCGCCGCGCGGCGGCAAGGCGTCCCAGGTGGCCGATGTCGAGCGCGACGATGCGAAGCGCCTGGCCAACGAGGACAAGATTCGCGCCGAGCTCGAGGATGCGCGCCGGCGGCTCGCCGAGGCGGCGCGCGAAGTGACCGACCTGTCGGCGCAACTCGGTCGCAATGAAAGCCGCAACTTCATGTTCATGGACGCCAACGGCCCGCGCCGCGCCGCCCTCGGCGTGCAGATCGATCCGGCGAGCGGCAAGGACGGCGCGCGCGTGCTCAAGGTGAGTCCGGGCGGCGCGGCCGAAGAGGCGGGGCTGGTCGATGGCGACGTCATCGTCGCGCTCGACGACACCAAGGTCTCGGGCAGCGCGAATCCCACGCGCGCGGTGGTCGATCACATGCGCAGCGTGAAGCCCGACCAGAAGGTCAAGGTGAAGGTTCTGCGCGGCGGCAAGAGCCAGGACTTCGTCGTCACCGCGCGGCCGATGGTCGGTCCGATGTTCAACGTGCAGATCCCGGACATCGGACCCATGGTGGCCGGCGCGATGCCACAGATCCGGCAGTTCCGCACTTTCCGGTTCAACGATTTCGACGGCATGGAGCTGGCGAGCATCACGCCGAAGCTCGGCGCGTACTTCGGCGCCACCGAGGGCGTGCTCGTGGTGCAGGCGCCGGAGAATGCCGCCTTCAAGCTCGAGGATGGCGACGTGATCCAGGCCATCGACGGCCGCAAGCCCGACGACGGCGCGCATGCGCTGCGCATCCTGCGTTCCTACAAGTCCGGCGAAAAGCTCACGCTCTCCGTGCTGCGGCAGCGCAAGCCACTGTCGCTCGCGGTGACGATGCCGGAGCGGCCCGAGTGGGAGGATCATTTCGCGCTGCCGCCGGAGCCGCCGGGCACGGCGGTGCCGGCGGTTCCGCCGCCGCCGGGCATGCAGGACGGCGCCTGACACGGGGCCCAGGGGCCAATCGATGCGGCCGCGGCGGGTAAACTTGCCGCCGTGCGCCGCACCGACTTCACCTACGAACTTCCGGAAGAACTCATCGCGCAGCAGCCGCTCGGGGAAAGATCCGCGAGCCGGCTGCTGACGCTCGACGGTGCCAGCGGCACCCTGGCGGATCGGCACGTCCGCGATCTGCCCGAACTACTGGATCCCGGCGATCTGCTGGTGTTCAACGACACGCGCGTGATCCCCGCGCGTCTGTTCGCGGTCAAGGACACGGGCGGACGCGTCGAGCTGCTGCTCGAGCGGCCCGTGGGCGCGCTGAGCGCGCTGGTGCACGCGCGCGCCAGCAAGCCGCTGCGTCCGGGCATGCTGTTGCAGAGCCGGGGCGGCGCGTTGCGCGTGCTCGAGCGGCGCGGCGACCTGTGGGTCGTGGAGTTGCCGGAGGCGCCGCTCGGATTCTTCGAGCGCCACGGGCAGATGCCGCTGCCGCCCTACATCCGGCGGGAGCCCAACGAGAGCGACGCGGCGCGCTACCAGAGTGTGTTTGCGCGCAGGCATGGCGCCGTGGCGGCGCCCACGGCCAGCCTGCACTTCGATGCCGCGCTTCTGGCCGCGCTCGAAGCCCGCCAGGTGCAGCGCACCTTCGTGACGCTGCACGTGGGCGCGGGCACGTTCCAGCCGGTGCGCACCGAGGCGGTGGGCGCGCACGTCATGCACGCCGAATTCGTCGAGGTGAACGAGGAGGCGTGCGCGGCCGTCGCCGCCGCGAAAGCCCGCGGCGCGCGCGTCGTGGCGGTGGGTACCACCGTGGTCCGCGCGTTGGAGAGCGCGGCCGGCACGGGGAGACTGGCGCCGTACCTCGGCGATTCGTCGCTGTTCATCGTGCCCGGATTCCGCTTCCGCGTGGTCGACGCGCTGCTCACCAATTTCCACCTGCCGGAGTCGACGCTGCTCATGCTGGTGAGCGCATTCGCGGGACGCGAGGCGGTGCTCGCGGCATATCGTCACGCGGTCGCGAGCCGCTACCGCTTTTTCAGTTATGGTGACGCCATGTTCGTCCTGCCCGCGCCGGAGGCGCGCCCGTGACCGCGGAATTCACCTTGTTAGGCACGCTCGGCGCCGCGCGTCGCGGGCGGCTGCGACTCGCGCATGGCATCGTGGAGACCCCGGCCTTCATGCCCGTGGGCACCTACGGCACGGTCAAGGCCATGACGCCCGAGGAGCTCGAGGCGCTGGGCGCGGACATCGTGCTCGGCAACACGTTTCATCTCATGCTGCGGCCGGGCAGGGAGATCGTGCGCGCGCATGGCGGGCTGCACGGCTTCATGCACTGGCGCCGCCCCATCCTCACCGACTCCGGCGGTTTCCAGGTATTCAGCCTCGAGAGCCTGCGCAAGATCACGGAGGAGGGCGTGGATTTCCGTTCGCCCATCGACGGCTCGTCCGTGCGTCTCGCGCCGGAGGACTCGATGGACGTGCAGCTCGCACTGGGTTCGGACATCGCCATGGCGCTCGATGACTGCACGCCCTATCCGGCGACCGAAACGCAGGCGCGCGCGTCCATGGAGCGATCGATGCGCTGGGCACTGCGCAGCTTCAACCACTACTACGATCGCGGCACGGAGAAGATCGGCCGCGAGACGCCGCCCGGCGAGTTGTTCGGCATCGTGCAGGGCGGCATGCACCTGAATCTGCGACTGGCCTCGCTCGAGGCGCTGTCCAAACTACCGTTCGAGGGACTGGCGGTCGGAGGCCTGGCTGTGGGCGAGCCGGAGGAGGAACGCCTGCGCGTGCTCGAAGGCCTGGTGCCGAACATGCCGGCCGGCAAGCCGCGCTATCTCATGGGCGTGGGGCGGCCGCAGGACATCATCCAGGCGGTGCTGCGCGGCATCGACATGTTCGACTGCGTGATGCCCACGCGCCACGCGCGCAACGGCCACCTGTTCACCTCGCAGGGCGTGGTGAACATCCGCAACGCCGCGCACCAGGCGGACACCGGGCCGCTCGACCCGGCCTGCACCTGCTACACCTGCCGGAACTTCTCGCGGGCCTATCTGCGTCACCTCGACCGCTGCAACGAAATCCTCGGCAGCCGGCTCAACACCATCCACAACCTGCACTATTACCTGGAGCTGATGCGCCGGCTGCGCGCCGGCATCGAGGCCGGGTCGCTGGAGGCCGTATTGCGGGACTACGGGGCGGAACTGCGGGAATCCACACAAGTCTCTGTGGCATAAATTTGTTTTTCCGCCAAAATACGCGCCCGCGCCGTGGCCCTGAGCAGGCGCGTTTGTTCGTCACCGTGAGATAACACCATGAATTCATTGATTCCAGACGCCATGGCGCAGGCCGCCGGAGGCGCGCCCGCCGGTGGCGGATTGACCCCGTTCATCATGATGGCGGTATTCGTCGTCATCTTTTACTTCCTGCTGATCCGGCCCCAGCAGAAGAAGCAGAAAGAACACCAGGCCATGCTGAGCAAGATCGCCGCGGGTGACGAGGTCGTGACCGCCGGCGGCATCCTGGGCCGGGTGATCGAAGTCGGCGAGCAGTTCCTCACCGTCGAAATCGCGGACAACGTGCGCATCAAGGTGCAGCGCTTCCAGGTGACCTCGCTCGTGCCGAAGGGCACGCTCAAGGGCGCCTGAGGTCAGCATGCTCGAGTACCCGCGCTGGAAATACTGGCTCGTCGCCATCGTCCTGCTGGTCTCGCTGTTGTTCGCGCTGCCGAACGTGTTCGGCGACGAGCGCGCGCTGCAGATCACGCGCAAGGACCGCGCGGCCATCGACGCGGCGCAGCTGAGCCACATCGAGGATGTGCTGAAGCAGCACGGCGTCAGCTTCACGGGCGCCTCGCTCGAGAAGGGCAGTGCGATCATCCGCTTCGCGAACGACGCCGAGCAGTTGAAGGCGCGCGACGTCGCCAAGGACGAGAGCGCCGGGCTCGCCAAGGACTACGTCAACGCGATGATGTATGCCTCGCGCGCGCCGCGCTGGCTGCGGGCGCTCGGACTGCGCGCCATGCCGCTCGGCCTCGACCTGCGCGGTGGCCTCTATCTTCTGTATCAGGTGGACGTGAACGGCGCGGTCGCCAAGCTGCTCGACAGCTACGACCAGGATTTCCGGCGCACGCTGCGCGAGGAGAACATCCCATTCACCGACGTGAACACGCTGACGGTGGACTCCGACATCCCGAACGGGCTGCGCGTGCTGCTGCCGGCGAACGCCGATACGGCCAAGGTGCGCGCCGCGATCCGCAAGGTGCAACCGGACCTGCAGTGCCGTGACGCCAACGTGGCGGACGGCGCCGCCGTGGATTGCGTGCTGACGGCGCAGCAGGTGCGTGAGCGCCGCGACTTCGCCATCACCTCGAACATCACCACGCTGCGCAATCGCGTCAACACGCTCGGCGTATCCGAGCCCATCGTGCAGCGCCAGGGGCTCGACCGCATCGTCGTGCAGCTGCCGGGCGTGCAGAACTCGGCCGAGGTCAAGGACGTGCTGGGCAAGGTGGCGACGCTGGAATACCGGCTGGTCGACCCGCGGCCGATTCCGCCGAACGGTCGCGCGCCCATCGGCGCCAAGATCTACGACCATTACGAGCGCGGACAGCTGGTGGGCAAGGTCATGCTCAAGCGTGACGTCATCGTCACCGGTGATCAGCTCACCAACGCCACCGCGAGCAGCGGCCAGAACGGACCCGAGGTGCAGGTGACTCTGGACAGCGCCGGCGGCGAGCAGATGTTGCGCACCACGCGGGCCAATGTCGG
>DASTRL010000052.1:0-15234 GCA_035761265.1 Steroidobacteraceae bacterium | reverse complement strand
ACGCTGGAATACCGGCTGGTCGACCCGCGGCCGATTCCGCCGAACGGTCGCGCGCCCATCGGCGCCAAGATCTACGACCACTACGAGCGCGGGCAGATGGTGGGCAAGGTCATGCTCAAGCGTGACGTCATCGTCACCGGCGATCAGCTCACCAATGCCACCGCGAGCAGCGGCCAGAACGGACCCGAGGTGCAGGTGACTCTGGACAGCGCCGGCGGCGAGCAGATGTTGCGCACCACGCGGGCCAATGTCGGCAAGCCCATGGGCGTGGTGTTCATCGAGCAGCGCACCGAGACGGTAAACGGACCGGACGGCAAGCCGCTGATCGGCGAAGACGGCAGGCCGGTCACGCGCACCGTCAAGGAAGAGCGCGTCATCAACGTTGCGACCATCAATGGCGTGTTCGGCAACCGTTTCGTGACCACCGGCCTCACGATGACCGAGGCGCGCGAATTGTCGTTGTTGTTGCGTGGCGGCGCGCTGACCGCGCCGATCTCCATCGCCAACGAGAAGACCGTCACGGCGACGCTCGGCGAGGAGAACATCGACAAGGGCGTGATGGCGCTGGTCATCGGCATGTCGGCGCTGTTCCTGTTCATGATCATCTACTACCAGCTGTTCGGCATCGTCGCGGACCTGGTGCTGCTGGCGAACGTGATCGTGCTGACGGCGTTGCTCTCGATGCTCGGCACGGCGCTCACGCTGCCCGGCATCGCCGGCATCATCCTCACGGTCGGCATGGCCGTGGACGCGAACGTGCTGATCTACGAGCGCATCCGCGAGGAGTTGCGCAACGGCGTCTCGCCGCAGACCGCGATCCGTGCCGGCTTCGACAAGGCGTTCTCGGCCATCGCGGACTCGAACGTCACCACCTTCATCGCCGGCGTGGTGCTGTTCGTGTTCGGCACCGGCGCGATCAAGGGATTCGCCATCGTGCTGTCGCTCGGCATCCTCACCTCGATGTTCACCGCGCTCATGGGCTCGCGCGCGTTGTTGACGCTCCTGTACGGCGGCAAGCGCAAGGTCGCGAAGCTGGCGATCGGTTAGGCCCGAGGAAAGACGATGGAATTCTTCCACAAGAAAACCAACTTCCCGTTCATGGCCACGCGCAAGGTGTGGTACACGCTCTCGGCCATCCTCATGGTCGGCTCGTTCATCTCCTTCTTCGTGTACGGCCTGAACTTCGCCATCGACTTCACCGGCGGCATCTCGGTGGAGGCGACGTTTCCGAAGCAGGTGGACATCGGGGCGGTGCGCCGTGCCGTGATCGGCGCCGGCTTCCATGACCCGCAGGTGAGCTACCTCGGCAGCACGCGCGACGTCACCATCGGCCTGCAGCCCACGGGCCAGACCGCCGACCAGGTGCGGCCGCTGTTCCAGAGCGCGCTCGCCACCATCGATCCGGGCGTGAAGATCTCGGCGCTCGAAGTCGTCGGTCCGCAGGTAGGTGACGAATTGCGGTACGCGGCCATCACCTCGCTGGCGGTGACGTTGTTGCTCATAGCCCTGTACATCATCCTGCGTTTCCACACCTGGCGCCTGTCGCTCGGCGCCATCCTCGCCGTCATGCACGACCCGATCCTGGTGCTCGGCGTGTTCTCGATCACGCAGACCAAGTTCGACCTCGCGGTGGTCGCGGCCATCCTCGCCGTCATCGGCTATTCGCTCAACGACACCGTCATCGTGTTCGACCGCATCCGCGAGAACTTCGAGAAGAACCGCCGCCAGGCATCGCACTTGACGCTCGACCAGGCCATCAACCAGACGCTGTCGCGCACCATCATGACCAAGGTGACCACCAGCATCGTGGTGGTGGCGCTGCTGCTGCTCGGCGGCGAGGCACTGCGCGGTTTCTCCGAGGCGCTGCTGATCGGCATCGTGGCCGGCACATATTCCTCGATCTGGATTTCCAGCGCCGTCGCCCTGTCGTGCGGCCTGAAGGCCGAGCACGTCTTTCCCACAGTCCGTAAAGACCCGATCGACCAGCTTCCCTGATGGAGATGCTCTCCGATCCCCACGCGTGGATAGCGTTCCTGACGCTGTCCGCGCTGGAGATCGTGCTCGGCATCGACAACATCATCTTCATCTCGATCCTGGTGAGCCGCCTGCCGCCCGAGCGGCGCAATTCGGCGCGCATCACCGGCCTGGCGCTGGCGATGCTGACGCGCGTCGCGCTGCTGTTCTCGATCGTGTGGCTGACGCGCCTCACGAAGCCGCTGTTCACGCTGCCGATGTTCGAACAGGGATTCTCGGGGCGCGACATCATCCTGTTCCTGGGCGGCCTGTTCCTGCTGGCCAAGAGCGTGACCGAAATCCACGAGACGCTCGAAGGCGCGGAGAACGAACGTCGCACGCGCGTGTTCGCGAGCTTCATGGTCATCGTCGTGCAGATCGCCATCATCGACATCGTGTTCTCGCTCGACTCGGTGTTCACGGCCGTGGGCCTCGCGCGGCCCGACCAGCTCCCCATCATGGTGGCGGCGATCGTGCTGGCCATCCTCGTGATGATGTGGGTCTCGGGATCCATCAGCGCATTCATCGACCGGCATCCCACCATCAAGATCCTGGCGCTCGCCTTCCTGATCCTCGTCGGCGTGGTGCTGGTGGCCGACGCGTTCCACGTCGACGTGCCCAAGGGCTATCTGTACTTCGCGATGGCCTTCTCGGTGGGTGTCGAGATGGTCAACATCCGGCTGCGTCGGCTGCTGGATGAGCGCCGGCGCAAGGACGATGAAAGCGCAGGCGGCTGAGGCCGGGCGCTGCATCCTCGCTGGCGTTTTCTGCGTACCTAACCCATGATCCCGCCATCACGAAACCTTCTGGAGTTGCGATGAACTTACGCACGAAGCCGCTCGACGCCATTCTGGCGGCGGCGGAGAAGAAAGGTCTTAAACGCCAATTGGGCTGGTTCGAGCTGACGATGCTCGGCATCGGCGCAGTCATCGGCACCGGCATCTTCGTGCTCACCGCCGTCGCGGCCAACAAGGCCGGCCCCGGCATGATGATCTCCTTCGTGATCGCCGGCGCGGTCTGCCTGCTGACCGCGCTGATCTACGCCGAAATCGCCTCGATGGTTCCGGTCTCCGGTTCCGCGTACACGTACTCGTACGCCGTGCTCGGCGAGATCGTCGCGTGGTGCGTGGGTTGGGCGCTCATCCTCGAATACGCGATCGCGGCCGGCGCGGTCTCGGTCGGCTGGGCGGGTTACGTCAACGGCTACCTCAATTCCATCGGCTGGGGATTGCCGCTCGCATTGCAGGCCGGCCCGGCCGACACCATCACACTGCCGGACGGAACGACGGCGCACGGCGGCTTCAACCTGTTCGCCTGCCTGATCGCGCTGTTCGTGACCTTCATGCTGGTGATCGGCACTTCGCGCAGCGCCAGATTCACGGCGGTGCTCGTGATCGTGAAGATCATCGCGCTCACGGTGTTCGTGCTGCTCGGATGGAGTGCCGTCAATCACGACAATTTCATTCCCCTGATGCCGAACGGCTGGGGGCAGCCGCTGGGCGGTATCGGCGTGCTCGGCGCGGCGGCCTCGATCTTCTTCGCGTACGTGGGCTTCGATGCCGTATCGACGGCCGCGGAGGAGACCCGGGAGCCGCAGAAGAACATTCCCATCGGCCTGATCCTGTCGCTGGTGATCTGCACCGTGTTCTATCTGCTGGTCGCCTATGTCGCGATCGGTGCCATGGGTGCGCAGCCCGGCGGCGAGCTCTCGCAATCGAAGGAGCCGCTGGCCTTCGTGATGCGCCAGCTCGGCCACCCCTGGATCGGCAATGCCGTGGCTGCGTCCGCCGTCATCGCGCTGCCCTCGGTCATCCTGATGATGATGTTCGGCCAGACGCGCGTGCTGTTCACGATGTCGCGCGACGGCCTGATGCCCAAGATGTTCTCCACCGTGCATCCGAAGTTCTTCACGCCGCACGTGGTCACCATCATCACCGGAATTTTCGTCGCGGCCTTCGCGGCGTGTTTCCCCGTGGATCTGCTGGCGGATGTGTCGAATGCCGGAACGCTGTTCGCATTCCTCGTGGTGGCCCTGGGCGTGATGATCCTGCGCCGGACCGATCCGGGCCGTCCACGCTCGTTCAGGACTCCGCTGCTCTGGCTGGTGGGGCCACTGGCCGTGGCCGGCTGCGTCCTGCTGTTCGTCAGCCTCGGCGTCTACACGGTGAAGGTGTTCTTCATCTGGGCGGGCATCGGCCTGGTGGTCTACTTCTCGTATGCGCGCAGCCGCAGCCATTTCGCCAATCCGCAGGCGAGCGCGACGACCTCGACGACGCCTTGAGGAAAGCCGCGCGCGAGGTCGCGGCCGCCGATCCGCTCAGCGGATGGCGTCCGGCACGTGCGGCGCGATCGCCGCCACCAGCGCGCTGAACACCTTGGGCGTGCCGCCGATGATGTGCCCGCCCTGACGGTATTCATCGCCGGTGAGCGTGCCGACGCGTCCGCCGGCTTCGGTGATCAGCAGCGTGCCGGCGGCCGTGTCCCAGGGCTTGAGGCCCATCTCCCAGAATCCGTCGACGCGGCCCGCGGCCACATAGGCGAGGTCGAGCGCGGCGGAACCCGGACGGCGCAGGCCCGCGGTCTGCGTCATCACCGTCTTGAGCATGGCGAGGTATTCGTCCAGCCACGGAGAGTCGGCGCGATACGGGAATCCGGTCGCGATCAGTGCACCTTCGAGCGTCGACTGCTTGCTCACGCGGATCTTGCGGCCTTCGAGCTGCGCGCCTTCGCCGCGCGAGGCCGTGAACAGCTCCTGGCGCATCACGTCGAACACCACGGCGTGCTCGAGGCGGCCGCGGATCTGGCAGGCGATCGAAACCGCGAAGGTGGGAAAGCCGTGCATGAAATTGGTGGTGCCGTCGAGCGGATCGATGATCCAGACCACGTCGCCCTGGCCCGACTCGCCGCTTTCCTCGGCGAGGAAGGCGTGGTCCGGATGCAGCCGCCGGATGGTCTCGATGATGTCGGCCTCGGCGGCCCTATCCACCTCGGTGACGTAGTCGTTGCGACCCTTGGTGTGGATCTCGACGGCTTCGATGCGGGGGATGGCGCGCACGATGATGTCGCCGGCGCGGCGCGCGGCGCGGACCGCGATGTTCAGTAGGGGCTGCATGAGGGTCGGGGAGGCCAAAAAGGGCCGCTATGATACAGGCCGTGTCGCTCGCCGCCATTCGCATCGTGCTCGTGGAGCCTTCCCATCCCGGAAACATCGGGGCGGTGGCGCGCGCCATGAAGAACATGGCCCTGTCGCAGTTGGTGCTGGTGCGTCCCAAGGCATTCCCGCACGCCGAGGCCACGGCGCGCGCCTCGGGCGCGGACGACCTGCTGGCGCGCGCGCGCGTGGTCGAGAGCGTCACCGATGCCGTGGCGGACTGCGGCTTCGTGGCGGCCACCACCTCGCGTCCGCGCGACCAGAATTTCCGCGCGCTCGACCTGCACGAAGCCGCACGGCGCATCCATGACATGAGCGCGCGCGGCCCCGCGGCCGTGCTGTTCGGTGCGGAGCGCACCGGCCTCACGAACGAGGAGCTGGCGCTGGCTCACCTGCTGATCCGCATCCCCGCGAATCCGGAGTATCCGTCGCTGAATCTCGCGATGGCGGTGCAGCTCACGAGCTACGAGCTGTTTCGCGCCGCCGGTTCACCGGCGAGCGCGCGCCCGCTGTCGGAGCCACCCGTGCCGCTGGCGCCGGGTGCCGAGATGGAGCGCTTCTACGCGCACCTCCGGCAGGTCATGGACGAGGTGGACTTCAAGGATCGCACCACCGGCGGCACGCACCTCATGACGCGCATCCGCCGGCTGTTCCAGCGCTGCGAGATGGACCAGAACGAGGTCAACATCCTGCGCGGCATCCTGACCTCGGTGCAGCAGAAGCGCCGGACGGCGGGTCGCGGCCGGAAGAACGGGCCATGACTATCTACCTGGACCATGCGGCGAGCACGCCGGTGGATCCGCGCGTCGCGGCGGCGATGTGCGAGTGGCTGACCGCGCCGGCGGCGCAGGCGAATCCCGCGTCGGCCACGCATGGGCTGGGACTCGCCGCGGCGGATCGCATCGCGCAGGCGCGCCGCGAAGTCGCCGTGCTGATCGGCGCGGAGCCGCGCGAGATCATCTTCACCTCCGGCGCCACCGAGGCGAACAACCTGGCGCTGCTCGGCGTCGCGGCGGCGGCGCGGCGCGCATCGGGCAATCGCGGGCACTTCATCAGCTCGCGCGTCGAGCACAAGTCGGTGCTGGACGCGCTCCGGCAGATCGAGAAGGACGGCTTCGCCGTCACGCTGCTCGAGCCCGACGAGCAGGGTCGCGTGCCGCCGGAGGCGGTGCGCACCGCGCTGCGTGCGGACACGCTGCTGGTGTCGCTGATGCGGGTGAACAACGAGATCGGCGTGATCAGCGACATCGCCGCCGTGAGCGCCATCATCCGCGGCCACGGATGCCTGCTGCACACCGATGCCGCGCAGGCCGCGGGCAAGCTGCGCGTGAACGTCGAGGAGCTCGGCGTGGATCTGCTCTCGCTCACGGCGCACAAGCTCTACGGGCCGCAGGGCATCGGCGCGTTGTACGTGCGCGAGCGCGCACGAGCGCGTATCGCGCCCCTGCTGTTCGGTGGTGGACATGAGCGCGGCCTGCGCTCCGGAACCCTGCCCACGCACCAGGTCATCGGTTTCGGCGCGGCCGCGGCGCTGGCCGCGCAGCTACAGGCGCAGGATGCCGCGCACGCGCGCGATCTGGCGCTCCGCCTGTCGCGTGAGCTCGAGTCCATTCCCGACGTCGAGTTCAACTCTTCAGGGCAGGGGGTGCCGGGGCTCGTGAATGTTTCGTTCCGGGGGGTCGAGGGTGAGAGCCTCGTCACCGGCCTCTCCGGCATCGCCGTGTCCACGGGCTCCGCCTGCAGCTCCGCCACGCGCGAACCGAGCTACGTGTTGCGTGCGCTCGGGCGCGATACCGAGCTTGCGCAAAGCTCGCTGAGGATATCGCTGGGCCGGTTCAGTACGGCGGCGGAGGTCGACATGGCAGCCACGGCCATCCGCGACGAAGTCGCACGGCTGCGGGGCCTGGCGGGCGCCGCGTCCGGTGTCATTGCCGCCGGTGCGGAGCCCGAAGCCGGCAGCCTGCTGGTCCGGACGCTGAATGCCCCGGCACGGCGATATTTCCTGGCGCCCGCGCGCCCGCCGCGGTTTGCAGAGGGGGCTGAGCCAGCCGGGATTCGTCATGGCAGCGCGGGCCGGCAGGAGCAGGGCATCCACGTCCGATTCGAGCTCGAAATCGACGGCGGCTTTGTGAAAAGCGCCCGTTTCAGCGCGTACGGATGCCCCCATACTGTGGCCGTGACGGCCTGGTTATGTGAGACGCTTGAGGGCGCCTCGCTCGATGCGACGCCGGCGCGTTCCAGCGATTGGGGGACGCCGGCGGACTGGGCCGAGAAATTCGCAGTCCCCACCGAGAAACTCGGCCGGCTGCTGATCGTCGAAGATGCATTGCGCGCGGCATTGGAAGGTCCGCGCCAGGTTTAGGGAAATGGCTATCTCGCTGACACAAGCTGCTGCAGAACGGGTCAAGAGCTTCATCGCCGCGCGCGGCAAAGGCCTGGGCTTGAGGCTCGGCGTGCGCAAGACCGGATGCTCGGGGTTTGCCTACGTGGTGAACTACGCCGACGACACCGCGGCCAGCGACCTGGTGTTCGAGGACCGTGGCGTCAAGGTGTTCGTGGATCCGGAGAGCCTGCCGCTGATCCAGGGCACCACCGTCGACTTCGTGAAGCAGGGCCTGAACGAGGCCTTCCGCTTCCACAATCCGAACATCAAGGGCGAGTGCGGCTGTGGAGAGTCCTTCAGCGTCTGAACCTCACGCGGCGGCGTCGCTTCGACGCCATTTCCCGATGTGGCGCGTGAGCGCCTGACGATACTTTATTTTTCAGCGGCTTACTCGCGGGATTGTCTCGAAAATAGGGGGGCCTCCCGGTACAATCGCGCGCCCATCTGACCCCCAAGAGGATCCTTCGCATGGCGCTCGAGCGCACTTTCTCCATCATCAAACCCGACGGCGTGGCCCGTAACCTCATCGGCCAGGTCCTGAGCCGCTTCGAAAAGGCCGGCCTGCGCGTGGTCGCGGCCCGCATGCAGCACCTGTCGCAGCGTGATGCCGAGGGTTTCTACGCCGTGCACGCCGCGCGCCCGTTTTTCAAGGATCTCGTGAAGTACATGACCTCCGGGCCGGTGCTGCTGCAGGTGCTCGAGGGTGAGAACGCCATCGCCAGGAACCGCGAGATCATGGGCGCCACGGATCCGAAGAAGGCGGCGCCCGGCACGATCCGCGCCGACTTCGCCGAGAGCATCGAGGCCAACACCGTGCACGGCTCGGACGCGCCGGAAACCGCCGCGAAGGAGATCTCCTACTTCTTCCGCGAGACGGAGATCTGCCCGCGACCGTGAGCAACCCGGGCTCGCTCGTAACCGCTGCCGCATGACTGACGACACACTGCAACGCGTGAACCTGCTCGGCCTTTCCAGGGCCGAGCTGGAAGCGTTCGTCGGCAGCCTGGGCAGCAAGCCGTTCCGCGCGCGCCAGCTCATGAACTGGCTGTACAAGCGCGGTGAGTCCGACATCTCGGCGATGACGGACCTGGCCAAGGACTTCCGCGCGCAGCTCGCCCTGCGCGCGGAGGTCAAACTACCCGAGATCGTGAAGACCCAGGTGGCATCGGACGGCACGCGCAAGTGGCTGCTGTCCGGCGGCAACGGCCAGGCGTTCGAGATGGTGTTCATCCCGGAGGAGGAGCGCGGCACCCTGTGCATCTCCTCGCAGGTGGGCTGCGTGCTCGACTGCTCGTTCTGCTCGACGGCGCAGCAGGGCTTCAATCGCAATCTCACGGCCGCGGAGATCGTCGGCCAGGTGTGGCTGGCGAATCGTGAACTGGCCGGCTCACTCGGCTGGAAGGTCGGCGACGATCGCATCATCACCAACATCGTGCTGATGGGCATGGGCGAGCCGCTGGCGAACTTCCGCAACGTGATCCCCGCCATCCGCATCTTCCTCGACGACCTGGGCTTCGACATCTCGCGCCGGCGCGTGACCCTGAGCACCTCGGGCCTCGTGCCGCAGATCTACAAGCTCGCCGAGGAAGTCAATTGCGCGCTGGCGGTGTCGCTGCACGCACCCAGCGACGCGCTGCGCAGCGAACTCGTGCCGATCAACCGCAAGCACGACATCGCCGAGCTGCTCGCGGCCTGCTGGCACTATCTCGACGAACAGAACGGCCGCAGCGTCACCTTCGAGTACGTGATGCTCGATGGCGTCAATGACCAGCCCGCGCACGCGCGCGAGCTCGCGGCGCTGCTGCGTGGCAAGCCGGCCAAGCTCAACCTCATACCCTTCAATCCATTTCCCGGAACGCAGTATCGTCGCTCGCCCCCGGCGGCCATCGAGCGTTTCCGCGACGAGCTCGTGCAACGTGGGCTGGTCGTGACCATCCGCAAGACGCGCGGCGAGGACATCGACGCGGCCTGCGGGCAGCTCGCGGGGCAGGTCACCGACCGCACGGTGGTGCGGCTCGGCTCCAAAACCTTCGGATTGCAGGTGCGCGCATGAGTGTTTCGCTTCGCCTGATGGCAGGTCTCCTGTGCTGCATGCTGGCCGCATGCGTCACCAACACCAAGGATGGTGGCCGGCCGCTCAAGGACGAAGACCCGCAGGACGCGGCCGCCAAGTACAACGTGCAGCTCGGCACCGCGTACCTGCAGCAGGGCAACTACGCGCTCGCCAAGGAGAAGCTGGAGCGCTCGCTCAAGCAGAATCCGAAGGACCCGGACGTGCACACCAGCCTCGGCCTGCTCTACGACCGCACCGGCGACAGCAAGCTCGCCGACCGACATTTCCGCGAAGCGTTGCGCCTCGCGCCGGAGAAGCCGGATGTCTCGAACAACTACGCCATCTACCTGTGCAAGAACGGCCGCGTCGACGAGGGCGTGGAGCGCTTCACGGCCGTGGCGAACAACAAGTTCTACCGTACGCCCGAGGTGGCACTGACCAATGCCGGGGTGTGCCTGCGCGCCGCCAGGCGGCTCGACGAAGCCGAGCAGAAGTTCGTCGGCGCCATCAAGGCACGGCCTAACTACAGCGAGGCGACGGTGCAGCTCGCCAGCCTGCACCTGGAGCGCAACCAGGTGGCCGACGCGCGCAAGGTGGTCGACACCTACCTCAACGCCTTCAAGCCCCAGCCCGACGTGCTGTACTCGGCCGTGACCGTGGCGCGCGCCGCCAGGGACCGGATGTCCGAGGAAAAGTACTCCCGCGCGCTGCGCCTCGATTTCCCGGATTCCGCGCAGGCGCGCGCACTCAAGAAACCCTGAGTCGATGGAAGAGTCCCCCGCAGCGCCATCCGCGCCCGCGCCGCGCTCCATCGGCGAGCGGCTGCGTGCCGGCCGCGAACGTGCCGGGCTTTCCATGGCCGCCGCCGCCGAGAAGCTGCACCTCGACATCAAGGTCATCGAGGCGCTCGAGGCCGACCGCTTCGCCGAGCTCGGCGCCTCCGTGTACGTGCGCGGTCACCTGCGCCGCTATGCCGATTTCGTCGGCGAGCCTGGCGCCGAGATGGTGAGTGCCTACAGCGCGCGCGCCGAGGCCCGGCCGCCGCCGCCCGACCTGACGCAGGTTCCGCAGGCCGAGCGGCACGCCGATCCGCGCCGCCTGGTGACGCCGTTGCTGGGACTGGGCGGGGCGCTGGTGCTGGCGCTGGCCATCTGGTGGGTACTGGCGGGTTCGCATCCGCGCGCGGCGAAGCCGGCCGATGTCTCGCCGGTCGCCCAGGTTGCGCCCGCGGCGGCTTCGGCGCCTGCGACCTCGGGCGCTGCGTCCGCGGGCAGCGCCGCGCCGGTCCAGGTGCTCGCCACACCCGCTGCAGCCTCGACGCAACCCGCGGAGCGGAGCGCGCCCGCTGCGGCCGCGAGCGCGAGCCCGCCGGTTGCCGACCGCAAGGAGGAGCCCGCGCCGCCGCGCGCCACGCGGCTCGTGCTCGAACTCACCAACGAGAGCTGGGTCGAGGTCTACGACGCGCGCGGCGAGCGCCTGTTCTACGACGTCGCCGGTGCCGGCAGTGTGCAGAGCATCGAAGGCCGGCCGCCGCTGCGCGTGGTGCTCGGCAATGCCGCCGCGGTCGACGTGCAGGTCGACGGCGAGCGCCGCGAGATCCCGCCGAATGCCATGGACGGCGAGGGCGCCAGATTCGTCGTCAATCGTTCCGGCACGCTGTCGCGGGCCCGCTGACAACCACATGTCACGCAATATTCCGCCGGTCACCGGCATGAAAGATGTGCTCAGCGCCGAAATCGGCGTGTGGCAGCACGTCGAGCGCACCATGGCGGCGGTGCTCGGCGCGTATGGCTACGAAGAAATGCGCGTGCCGGTGGTGGAGCACACCGAGCTGTTCAAGCGCGCCATCGGCGAATACACCGACGTGGTCGAGAAGGAGATGTACACCTTCACCGACCAGGGCGGGGACAGCCTGACGCTGCGGCCCGAGGCGACGGCGGGCATGGTGCGCGCCGCCATCTCCAATGGCCTGCTGCGCGGCGCGCGACTCAAGGTGTGGTGCCAGGGCCCGATGTTCCGGCACGAAAAACCGCAGAAGGGCCGCTACCGGCAGTTCACGCAGATCGACGTGGAGGCCATCGGCTTCGCCGGCCCCGACGTCGACATCGAGCTGATCGCGCTCACCCACCGGCTCTGGAAGTTGCTGGGTCTCACGCGCGTCAGGCTGCAGATCAATTCGCTCGGCACGCCGGAGGCGCGCCGCAACTACCGAGAGCTGCTGAAGCAGTACTTCCTGCAGCACGTCGAAGCGCTGGACGCCGACAGCCGGCGACGCCTCGAGGGCAACCCGCTGCGCATCCTCGACAGCAAGGTCGCCGCCACGCAGGCCATCGTCGCCAACGCCCCGGTGCTGACCGAGCATCTCGACCCCGAGTCGCAGGCGCACTTCGCCGAGCTCAAGGCCGGGCTCGATGCCATCGGCATTCCATACACGGTCAACCCGCGCCTGGTCCGCGGCCTCGACTACTACTCGCGCACGGTGTTCGAGTGGATCACCGACGCGCTGGGTTCGCAGGATGCCGTCTGCTCGGGCGGCCGCTACGACGGGCTGATCGCGCAGCTGGGCGGAGAGCCGACGCCGGCGATTGGCTTCGCCATGGGCGTCGAGCGCGTCGTCGAGCTCACCCGCCTCGCCGGCCAGGCGCCGGCGCCCACCCCGCCGGACGTGTTCCTGATGGCGCAGGGGGATGCCGCGCAGCGTGCGGCGCTCAAGCTGGCGGAGACGCTGCGCGACGCCTTTCCGGGCCGCGGCATCGTCGTCCATTGCGGTTCGGCCAAGTTCAAGACACAGTTCCGCCGCGCCGATGAGTCCGGCGCGCGGGTCGCACTGATCATCGGCGAAGATGAGCTGGCGCGCGGCGTCGCGGCGCTCAAGCCGCTGCGCGGCGCGGAGAGCACCCAGACCGAGTACCCCATCGCGGACATCGCCGCGCGGGTCGACGAGTTTTTCAGGAGATCGACGTGAGCGATTACAGCGAAGCCGAACAATGGGAACGCGCCAAGGAATGGGCGAAGAGCAATGGCCTGTGGATCATCGCCGGCATCGCCATCGGTGCGGGCGTGCTGGGCGGGTGGAACTGGTACAAGGACCATCGCAACGGCCAGGCCGAGATCGCCTCCGCGCGTTACGAGGACATGCTCGAGGCGTTCGCGCGCAACGATCGCACGCGCGGCCAGACGCTGGTCGAGGAGCTGAACCGCGAGTACGCCTGGACGCCATATGCCGCGCTCGGCACCCTCATGGCCGCCCGTTTCCAGGTCGAGGCGAATGAACTCGACAAAGCCGCCGCCAGTCTCAAGTCCGTGATGGACAAGGCTCCCGACGACGAACTAAGGATGATCGCGCGCACGCGCCTGGCGCGCGTGCAGGCGGCGCAGGGCAAGTACGACGAGGCGCTGGCCACGCTCAAGGTGGACCAGCCGGGCGAGTTCGCGACCCGGCTCGCCGATGCGCGCGGCGACGTTCTGCTCGCCAAGGGCGACCGCGCCGGCGCACTGCGCGAGTACATGGCCGCGCGCGCGGGCGCCAGCGAAGGGCTCGTCGACACCGAAATGCTCGACCTCAAGATCCGCGATCTCGGCGGCACGCCGCCGGCCAGCGCGGAAGATTCCTGAAGGCAACCATGAAAAAAATCAGCCTGCTGTTGCTCGCGACCATGCTGGCGCTCGGCGCCTGCAAGTCGAAGGACGACAAGAAGAAGATCGATGAACCGGCCAAGCTGCTCGACATCAAGTCGCCCACCGTGCGCATCCAGAAGGTCTGGGGCGCGAGCGTCGGCGGCGGCGGCAAGAAGCTGCGCCTGGGTCTGGGACTCGCCGCGGCCGATGGCAAATTGTTCGCCGCGGGGCGTGACGGCGACGTGGCCGCGTTCGATCTCAAGAGCGGCCGGCAGTTGTGGCGCACCAAGACCAAGCAGGATCTGACGGGCGGCACCGGCGCCAGTGCCGAGCTCGTGGCGGTCGGCTCCGCGGACGGCTCCGTGCTGGCGTTCTCGGCGGCCAACGGCGCGCCGCTCTGGACCGCCGATATCAAGGGCGAGGTGCTGTCGGCGCCCGCCATCTCGGAGAAAGAGGTCGTGGTGCGCACCGTGGATGGCAAGCTGCGCGGGCTCGCGGTGGCCGACGGCCACGAACTCTGGTCCACCGAGCAGCAGATTCCGAAGCTGACGTTGCGCGGTGTCGCGACGCCGGTCATCACGCGCGAAATGGCGCTCTCCGGCTTCGACAACGGGCGCGTGCTCGCGGTGAGCCTGGCCGATGGCAGCACCGTGTGGGATGCGCCGGTCTCGCCCTCGCATGGCCGCACCGAGCTCGAGCGCCTCAACGACATCGACGCCGCCGTGAAGGTGGTCGGCGACGACGTGTTCGTGGTGGGCTTCCAGGGACGCGCGGCGATGCTCGCGCTCGATTCCGGTCAGATCTGGTGGACGCGCGACCTGTCGAGTTACCGGGGCCTGGACGTCGATGACGAGCAGATGTACGTGGCCACCTCGCCCGGCGATGTCGTCGCGCTGAACCGGCGCACCGGCGCCGAAGTGTGGCGCAACGATTCGCTGAAGAATCGCAGCCTGTCCGCGCCGGCCGTGGTCGGCGATTACGTCGTGGTCGCGGACATCGACGGTTACGTGCATTGGTTCGACCGGGCCACCGGCACGATTGCCGGCCGCGCCAAGGCCGGTGGCGACCGTGTCACGAATCCGCCGCTGGTGGTCAACGACACGCTGTACGTGATCAACGATGACGGCGACGTCACGGCGCTGCGCGGCCAGCCGATCGCGGCGCGAGCTGCGAAGGCGGCACCCGCGCCCGAGCCTGCGCCGGCAACCGCACCGGCGACGCCGGACGCGCCGGCGCCGTCCGGCGGCTGACGCTGCCGCCCCGAAGGTCCCGTCATGCTGCCGGTCGTCGCGATCGTGGGGCGGCCGAATGTCGGCAAGTCCACGCTGTTCAACACGCTGACGCAGACGCGCGATGCCATCGTCGCGGACGTGCCCGGCGTCACGCGCGACCGCCAGTACGGCTACGGCAGGCTCGGGCGCGTGCCCTACGTGTGCATCGATACCGGCGGCCTGGTCGAGAACCCGAGCGGCATGGATGCGCTGATGCGCATCCAGACCGAGCACGCCATCGCCGAGGCCGACCGGCTCATCTTCGTGGCCGATGCGCGCGCCGGCCTCACGCCGCAGGACCAGTTCTTCGCGCGCGAGCTGCGCCGCTCCGGCAAGCCCGTGTTCCTGGCCGTCAACAAGGCCGAGGGGCTCGAGGCTGCCATCGCCGCCGCGGATTTCCACTCGCTCGGCCTCGGGGAGCCGCAGGCGATCGCCGCGACGCACGGCTACGGCTGCGAAGATCTCATGGACCTGGTGCTGGAAGGCTTCGAAGCGCCACCCGCCGAGGACGAGGAGCCCGACGACGGCCGCATCCGCATCGCGGTGATCGGCCGCCCCAACGTCGGCAAGTCCACGCTGATCAACCGGCTGATCGGCGAGGAGCGCGTGATCACCAGCGACATCGCCGGCACCACGCGCGACAGCATCCTCGTGCCATTCGAACGCGACGGTCGCGCATTCACGCTGATCGACACGGCCGGCGTGCGCCGCCGCGCCAAGGTCGAGGACGAGATCGAGCGGCTTT
>DASTRL010000051.1:0-12583 GCA_035761265.1 Steroidobacteraceae bacterium | reverse complement strand
CCAGCACCCGAAATGGGCGGGCAGCGAGAGCGGGCACGCCTGGACCGCGGCCTGGTCGTTCGAGCGTGACGACCGCTGGCGCTTCGCGCTCGAATGGCTGCGCGTCGCAAGCAACGTCCCGGCACGAACCGCCGAGTTCGGTGAGTCAGCGTTTGCAGCCGAGACCAGGATCGAATTGTCGGCGCGCTACGCGCTGCACGGAAACCTCTAGGCAATCCGCTCGCGGAACGCCCGCGGCTGCCGCAGCGAAGCGTTCGGCCGGCCCGATTCACTTTTGGTCGAGATCGCGTGCATCCTGCCGCTATATTCGATTCCTCGATTCCGCATTCCGCGAGACCCGCGCGTCGGAGTACGCCATGAACGCCAGCCCCAGAATCGTCGAAGCCGCCATTGGCCCCTTCAGTCTCGTGATCGGCGGAAAGCCGGTCGCGGGCGCGTCCACCATGGAAGTCATCAACCCCGCGACCGGCCGCGCGTTGGTTCGTTGCCCGCGCGCCGACCTCGCGCAGCTCAACGAGGCCGTCGCCAGCGCGAAGGCCGCCTTCCCGGCGTGGTCGCGTACGCCGTGGGCCGAGCGCCGCCGGCTGCTGCTCGCGCTGGCGGACGCATTCACCGAACAGCAGGAGGCATTCGCGCACCTCATGACGCTGGAGCAGGGCAAGCCCCTGGCGCAGGCGAGGTTCGAGATCGGCGGCGCGATATTCATGATCCGCACCTTCGCGGACATGACGCTCGAACCGCGCGTGCTGCGCGAAGACGCCACGCAGAAGATAGTCCAGCTGCACGTCCCGCTCGGACCGGTCGCCGCGATCACGCCGTGGAACTTCCCGCTCATCCTGCTCATGATCAAGGTGGCGCCGGCGCTGCTCGCCGGCAATACCGTTGTGGCCAAGCCGGCGCCGACCACGCCGCTGACGACGCTGCGCTTCTGCGAGCTCGCCGCCTCGATCCTGCCACCCGGCGTGCTCAACGCGATCACCGACCAGAACGACCTCGGCGGCGCTCTCACGCAGCATCCCGATATCGTGAAGGTGGCGTTCACCGGCTCGACCGCCACCGGCCGCAAGGTGATGGCGAGCGTGGCGAGCACGCTGAAGCGCATCACGCTCGAGCTCGGCGGCAACGATCCGGCCATCATCCTGCCGGGTACGAACATCAAGGATGTCGCACCGAAGATCTTCATGGGCGCGATGCTCAATGCCGGCCAGGTTTGCCTCGCGATCAAGCGCGTGTACGCACACGAATCGCAGTACGAGGAATTGTGCGCCGAGCTCGCCAGGCTCGCGCAAGCCGCGGTGGTGGGCGACGGACTGGACCCCGACACGCAGATCGGCCCGGTGCAGAATCGCACGCAATACGAGAAGCTCAAGGACTACCTGGCCGACGCGCACGCGCGCGGCAAGGTCATCGCCGGCGGCAAGGCGCTCGATCGCGACGGATATTTCATCGCGCCAACCATCGTGCGCGACATTCCCGACGATGCCCGCCTGGTGCGCGAGGAGCAGTTCGGCCCGGTGACACCGGTCATGAAGTATCGCGACATCGACGAGGCGATCGCGCGCGCCAATGCCACCGAGTACGGCCTCGGCGGCACGGTCTGGGGCAACGATCTCGAGCTCGCATTCCAGGTGGCCGCGCGGGTCGAGTCCGGGACTGTCTGGGTGAACAAGCACCTCGACCTGCCGCCCGACGTGCCGTTCGAAGGCTCGAAGCAATCCGGCATGGGAGCCGAAATGGGCGTCGAAGGCCTGGCCGAGTTCACGCAGCCGCGAGTCATCAACCTCGCGAAGAACTGATCCGCGCGGGTGACCGCGAGCCCGGCGGGCCCGTCCGCCGCTTCACGCGCCGAAGTGGCGTCCATCGACTTGCGCTGTGTTCCTGCGTATACAGCGGTCCTCGCCTTCACAACGGCACGAGACGAGTCGATGAAGAACATGTCCCGCCGATTCCTGGCCGGTGCGCCCGTGCTGGTGGCCGCCCTGCTGCTGGCGCACCCTGCCGCCGCCAGGGAACAGAAGCAGCCCGAGCTACTGGTGTTCGCCGCGGCCTCGCTGACCGACGTCCTCGGCGCTCTGTCGAAGGCCTACCAGCAGCAGGGCGGCCTCCCGGTGAAACTGTCGTCCGCCGCGAGCTCCGTGCTCGCGCGCCAGATCGAAGCCGGCGGCAAGGCGGATGTGTTCGTCTCGGCGGACCAGCAATGGATGGACTACCTGCAGGCGCGCGCGCTCATCGACGTGCCCACGCGCCGCGATCTGGCCGGCAACCGCCTGGTGCTGATCGCCCCGGCCGACAGCCGGATCGATCTGAAGATCGCGCCGGGATTCGCCCTGGCGGCGGCGCTCGGCACGGGACGGCTCTCGACCGGTGACCCGGACACGGTGCCGGTCGGCCGCTACGCGCGATCCGCGTTGATCTCGCTCGGCGTCTGGGACGATATCCAGGACCGCCTGGTGCGCGCCGACGACGTGCGCAGCGCCATGATGTTCGTGGCCCGCGGCGAATGCCCGCTGGGCATCGTCTACGCCACCGACGCGCGGCTCGACCCGAAGGTCCGGGTGGTGGACACCTTCCCCGGGAGCGCTCATGCCGCCATCACCTATCCAGTAGCCAGAGTGAACGGGGCGCGCATCGAGGCCATTGCGTATATCAATTTCCTGGCGAGCCCTCAGGCTGGCCACACTTGGCGCCGATTCGGCTTCCTGGAGCTCGACAAGTGAACAAACAAGGTCTCGTCCGTGCCGCCGTCGTGGCGGTGTTGTCCGTCTGGGCCGCATCGCCCGCCCTGGGTGAGGACACCTCGCTCGAAAAGCAGGTCGAGGCATTGCGCGCGGCCATCGCCGAGCAGCGCGCCCAGCTCGAGGCGCAGGCCAGGCTGCTGGAGGCGCAACAAGCCCAGCTCGAGGTGTTGACGAAGCAATTGGGTCAGCCGAAGACCGCGACCGCGGAAAGCCCGAAGCTGGCGTTCAACAACAACCGTCCCACGATCACCGCGGCGGACGGCCGCTCATCGATCTCGTTTCGCTCCAACGTGCAGCTCGATGGCGCCATGTACGGGGAGTCCCCCGCCGGCGCGCTCGCGAGCGATTTCCGGCGTGGTTCGGTGGGCGGCGTGCCCAACCGCGAGAACACCGCGGCGCGCGATTTCAGCGACGGCTTCTACCTCAGGCGCGCACGCTTTGGCGTCGAGGGCACGATGGCGCACGACTTCAACTACCGCCTGCTGCTCGAGCTCGGCGGCTCCGGTACCGAAGGGCCGACACGCATCAACGATGCCTGGATCTCGTACTCCGGTTTCGCGCCGTTCACTTTCCAGCTCGGCGCCTTCGCGCCGCCGGCGAACATGGACGACGGCACCGCGCCCGAGGATCTGCCCTTCCTCGAGCGCGCCAGCGCCTCCGAGCTTTCGCGCTCCCTGGCAGCGGCCGACGGCCGCATCGGGCTGGCCGTCAAGGCGAATGGCGCGCGCTGGATGAGCTCGCTCGCTCTGACCACGCGCACGGCGAACGACGCGGAAGTGTTCGACGTGCAGACCGCCGCCGTGGCGCGCGCCGCCTTCCTGGCGGCCACCGGCAGCGACTACAACCTGCACATCGGCGCGTCCGGTACCTACGTGTTCGCGCCCGCGGACCAGGGCCAGGGCGCTGCGCCGCGCCATCCGCTGCGTTTGCGCGAACGCCCCGAAATCCGCGTGGACGGCGTGCGCCTGATCGACACCGGGTCCATCGACGCCGATCACGCCGGCGCCTACGGCGTCGAGTTCGGCGCCAGCTGGAAGAGCCTCTATCTACAAGGCGAGCACTTCTGGTTCGACATCGCGCGCCGCGCATCGGCGAACCTGTCCGATCCGGATTTCGCCGGCTACTACCTGCAGGGTAGCTGGACACTGACGGGCGAGCATCGTCGCTACAACGCGGCGACCGGCTCGTTCCAGAACCCGCGGCCCGCCACGCCGTTCTCGGGCAGCGGCGGGTTCGGCGCACTCGAGCTGGCGGCACGCTACAGCCGCATGAATCTCGATTTCGAGGAAGGACCATCCGGCGCCGCGGCCGAGCCGGGCGCCATCCGCGGTGGCGATCAGCAGATCTGGACGTTCGGGCTCAACTGGTATCCGAACACCGCCATCAAGGTGATGATGAACTATCTATTGATCGATGTTGCGCGCCTGAATCCCGCCGGCCCCGGCAATGCGACGCCGTTCGGTCCCGCCCCGAACACGCCGCCGGTGGGCGCCGACGTCGGCCAGCACCTGGACGTGTTCGCGCTGCGAACGCAATTCAGCTTCTAGCTGGCGGCCTGGGCCGCGGACCTATTCGAGCGGCTGCTCGTTGCCCTGCAGCCGCGAAACCAGCGCCCGCAGGAACACGCGGTTGAAGCGCAGCTGGCAGGCGGCCGATACCTGCTCGAGCAGCGTCGAGCTCACGCGCAGCACCGCCACCGGCGTCTCGGCGCGGATGGTCGCGGTACGGCGCGCGCCGCGCACGTAGCTGGTCTCGCCGAAGCAGTCGCCGGATTCCATGGTGCCCAGCGTCTTGCCGTGGCGTTCCACCGCGCACTTGCCGGCAACCAGGATGTAGAAGCGATCGTCCATCTCGCCTTCCTTCACGATCTCCTCGCCCGCCGGGTATTCGCTCATGGTGCTGGCGCGCAGCACCTCCCAGATCTCGGCGTGCGAGAACTCGTGGAAGAAGCGCAGGCGGCGCAGCACGTCGAACTGCGCCTGCTGGTCGACGCGCGCATTCTGCTCGCGCAGCCGCTGGTGCACGCGGGTCAGCTCGGCGGCGAAATCGGCGCCGGACTTGTGGCGCTTGTCGGGCGTCTTCTGCATCGCGGTGGCGACGATCTCCTCGAGCTCCTCGGGGACATCCTTGCGCTGCGTGTGGATCGGCGGCGGCGTGGCGTACACGATCTGGTGCAGTAGTTTGACCAGGTTGCCGGCGCGGAACGGGCGGATGCCGGTGAGCAGCTCGTACATCACCGCGCCGAGGGAATACAGGTCCGAGTGATGCGTGAGCTCCAGGCTCTGCACCTGCTCGGGCGACATGTACGAGGGCGACCCGGCGATGCCCTCGATGCGCGAGATCTCCGAATCCGCGACCAGCGCGATGCCGAAGTCGATGATGCGCACGTCGGAATCCTGCGTGAGCATGATGTTCGAGGGTTTGATGTCGCGGTGGATGACCCCGCGCGTGTGCGCGTAGTGCAGCGCCTTGGCGCACTTGAACATGATCTCGACCACGTCGTCGGTGCGCAGCAGGTTGTCCGGGCGGCAGTACGCAGAGAGAGTCCGCGCTCCGTGTACGTGCTCGGTGACGATGTAGCAGCGGCCGTTTTCCTCGCCCGCGTCGTAGATGGGCAGGATGTGCGGATGCTGCAGCATGCCCACCATGTGCGCTTCCGACAGGAACATCTTGCGGGCGATCTTGGCGCGCTCGTCGCTCTGGTCCGGGTCCATGTTGTAGACCTTGATCGCGACGTCGCGCCCGTAGTACGGGTCGTGCGAGAGATAGACCGTGCCGGTGGAGCCGCGGCCGACCTCGTTGATGATTACATATTTACCGATGCGGTCCGGAACGCGGTTTTCCAGGATCTTGGCTGCCTGAGCGTCGGGACCAGTCTTTGTGGCTTGCAGCGACATTGTTCGGATCGGCGTGCGCATGCGCCGGTCCGTGAGCGACGCCGGCGCAGTCCATGAAAACGTGAGCGGCAGGATAAGGCCGCGTCATGGCCGGGGGTGTGACCCGCCTCGCGGATCACTGGTGGTGTTGCAACGTCCTACGCTCAGGAGTGGCGCGCGAAATGATCGAATCCGGACCCCGAGAACTGGGTCACACCACCCCTCGCGGAAACCCTGACTCCATTTCCAGACACGAGCCTGCCGATGCGCGTCACCGGCCCGAGTCCCATCGCCATCGCCTGTGTCATCGCGCCCAGGCGCGACGCCGGCACGCAGAAGAGTAGTTCGTAGTCATCGCCGCCGGTGAGCGCATACTCGCGCGCGAGCTCGCGGCCGACGGCGGCGACCAGCGCTTCGGAGACCGGCAATGCGGCCGCGTCGATTTCCGCACCGCAACCGCTCGCCGCGCAGAGCTTTTCGAGATCGCCGCCGAGCCCGTCGGAAACGTCGATGCAGGCACTGGCGAGCCCGCGCAGCGCGATGCCGACTTCGCAGCGCGGCGTCGGGAACAGGAAGCGGTCGCGCAGGATCTGCGCCGACATCGGATCGACGACGTGCAGGCGATCCTGCTCGAGCGCGAGTCCCGCCGCCGCATCGCCCGGCGAACCGGTGACGAAGATCGCATCACCGGCCTGCGCACCCTTGCGCTCCAGCGCCACGCCGATGGGCACGATGCCGACCAGGGTCACGGTGATGCTGAGCGGGCCGCGCGTCGTGTCGCCCCCGATCAGGGACACACCGTGCCGCCGGCACAGGTCGCCGGCCGCGCGCGCGAATTGCGTGAGCCACTCCTCGTCCGAGTCGGGCAGGGTCAGCGCCAGCAACGCCCAGGCCGGCTCCGCGCCCATGGCCGCGATGTCGGAAAGATTCACCGCGAAGGCGCGATGGCCGATGGATGCCGCGGGCGAGCCGCGCGGAAAGTGCACGCTCTCGACCAGCGTATCGACCACCATCACCAGCTCGCGCGCGGCTGGCGGCATCACCACCGCGCCATCGTCGCCGACGCCGACGCGCACATCGCCGCGCTCCGCGCCGAGTCGCGCGAAGTGCCTGGCGATGAGCTCGAACTCCGACAAGGGTCAGGCGCTCACGCGCCCCTCGCGACGGAGCCGGAACGGCGCCGTGGGAACATCTCTGCGACTTCAGTGTTCATGCGGGCGCAGCGCGCGTGCCGCCTGGTCCAGCACCGCGTTCACGAACTTGTGGCTGTCGGTGGCGCCGAAACGCTTGGCCAGGCCCACCGCCTCGTTGATGACCACGCGATACGGCACCTCCGGCACCGACTTCAGCTCGTGCGCGCCCACCCACAGCACCGCGCGCTCCACCGGGTCGAGCTCGGCGGGCTTGCGATCCATCCAGGCCGCGAGCGCGGTGTCGAGCGCCTCGCTGCCGCCGCAGATGTCCGTGACCAGCCGGTTGAAATAGCCGCGGTCCGCCTTGCGCATGTCTTCCTCCGCGGCGAACTCGTTGACCACGTCCTGCCAGGGCGCAGCGTTGATCTGCCAGCGATACAGCGCCTGCATCGCGAGCTTGCGCGCCACCGCGCGGCGCGCCGAGGCCGGGTTGATGCCGGTGCGCGCCATCAGCGCCGGCCCTTGCGCCGGCTGCCGCGCGGCGCGGCCCGCCGCGACGCACGCGCGCGCGCACGTGGCGCGGCGAACGGCTCGAGTAGTTCGATCATCTCGAGCGCCGCTTCCATGGACTCGCCACCCTTGTTCATGCGCGTGACCGCGGCGCGTTCCTCGGCCTGCGCCTGGTTCTCGGTGGTGAGTACGCCGAAGATCACCGGCACGCCGGTCGCGAGGCCGGCATCCATGAGGCCGCGCGCGCACTCGCCGGCCACGTAGTCGAAATGCGGCGTGTCGCCGCGGATCACGCAGCCCAGCGCGATCACCGCGTGGTATTCGCCGCTGGCCGCGAACTTGAGGGCCGCCAGGGGTAGTTCGAAGGCGCCCGGGACGCGCTGCACGGCAAGCCGGGAATCCGCGCCGCCGTACCGGCGCCACGCGCGGCTCGCGCCCTCGACGAGCTGATCGACCAACGCGCCGTTGAAGCGAGCCGCGACGATCGCGACACGCCGGGTGCTGGCGTCATGGTTCAGGGGAGTCTGGGAACCGGTCATGGGCGCGGGAGTATACCGGCACTACTCCGCAATATAGCCCGTGATTTCCAGGCCGAACGCCGAGATGCCCTGCAGCTGTTTGGGAGTGGACAGCACCTGCATGCGCGTGACGCCGAGATCCTTGAGGATCTGCGCGCCGATGCCGTAGGTGCGCAATACCTGCGGCGCGACCTGCGCGGCCGGCGCGTGCTCGGTACGTTCGCCCAGCGCGCTCACGGCATCCGCCAGCTCGCGCGGCGTCGCATGATCGCGCAGCACGATGACGACGCCCGTGCCCTCCTCCGCGATGCGTTTCATGGCATTGCGCAAGGTCCAGGTGCGCCCCGGATCGCGCAGGCCGATCAGATCCGCCAGCGTGTCGATGGGATGCACGCGGACCAGCGGCGCGGTGGTGTTCGCGAGCGAGCCCCGCACCAGTGCCAGGTGCACTTCGCGATGCACGCGATCCTCATACGCCAGCAGCCTGAACGGTCCGAATTCCGTTTCCACGGATTGCTCCGCGATGCGCTCGACGGATCGCTCCTGGCGCAGGCGATAGCGGATCAAGTCGGCAATCGTGCCGATCTTGAGATTGTGCTGGGCGGCGAAGGCCTCGAGCTCCGGGCGCCGCGCCATGCTGCCATCGTCGTTCATGATCTCGACGATCACCGCCGACGGATCGAGCCCCGCGAGACGCGCGAGGTCGCAGCCGGCCTCGGTATGGCCGGCGCGCGTCAGCACGCCACCGGGCTGCGCCATGATGGGAAAGATGTGTCCCGGCTGGCGCAGGTCCTCGGGGCGCGCATTCGGCTTCACCGCCGTGAGCACGGTGTGCGCGCGATCGTGCGCCGAGATCCCCGTGGTCACGCCTTCGGCGGCTTCGATGGACAGCGTGAAGTTGGTGCGGTGTTCGCGATGGGTTTCGCTGACCATCAACGGCAGTCGTAATTGGCGACAGCGTTCCGCGGTCAGCGTCAGGCAGATGAGCCCGCGCCCGAAGCGCGCCATGAAGTTGATGTCGGAGGCAGCCACCTTCTGCGCCGCCATGATGAGATCGCCCTCGTTCTCGCGATCCTCGTCATCCATGATCACGACCATGCGCCCGGCGGCGATGTCGGCGAGGATCTCTTCGATGGTGTTCAGCGGTTTCATGGCATCGATGCGAGGCGCTCGACGTAGCGCGCCAGCAGGTCGATCTCGAGGTTCAGGCGCGTGCCGGCACCCAGCGCACCCAGCGTCGTGACTTCGAGCGTGTGCGGAATGAGATTGATCGAGAAATTCACGCCGTCCACCTCGTTGACCGTGAGGCTCACGCCATCCAGCGTGACCGAGCCCTTGCGGGCGATGTAGCGGGCCAGCGCCTGCGGCGCGGCCAGGCGCGCCTGCAGCGAGCGTGCATCGCGTTCGGCATGCGTGACTTCGGCAATGCCGTCGACGTGCCCCGAGACCCAGTGACCGCCGAGGTTGTCACCCGCGCGCAGCGCGGGCTCGAGATTCACGCGGCTGCCCACACGCTTCTCGCCCAGGGTGGTCACGCGCAGGGTCTCTGCCGAGACGTCGGCCGCAAACGCATCGGCTTCGAGTCCCGCCACCGTCAGGCACACGCCATCCACGCAGATGCTCGCGCCGAGACCCAGGCGCGCGCGCTCCAGCGCGCCGAACGAGACGACGATGCGCGCGTCGGCGCCGCCGGAACCGTCGCGCGGTTCCAGCCTGCGGATCTCACCGATTTCCTGCACGAGTCCCGTGAACATCTGGCCTCATTTCCCGGCGACGGGCTGCATCCGCAGCCGCAGATCCGATCCCACCGGCCGGGAATCGAGGATAGCGAACTGCGGTGCCGCCGCCAGCTTCGTGAGTGGCGCGAGCCTGGCCAGCGGTTTCGCATCGGAGCCCAGAAGCTTCGGCGCCAGGTACAGCAGCCATTCGTCGACCAGCCCGGCCGCGAGCAACGCGCCCGCGAGCCGCGGCCCGGCTTCCACCAGCACGTCGTTGATTTCGAGCTCGCCCAGTCGCGTGAACACGCGCTGCAGGTCGAGATGGCCGCGCAGCGTGCGGACCCGCTCGATGCGTGCTGCGCCGAGGCGTTCTTCGCGAGCGCTGCCTTCACGCGACCCGAGCCTCGCCGCGGCGAACAACAGCACGTCTCCGGGCGGCGCGAGGATGCGAGCGCTGCGGCGCACCTGGCGGCGGCGGTCGAGCACCACGCGCAATGGCTGACGCGAGGTGGCGATGCGCACATCGAGCCGCGGATTGTCGGCGAGCACGGTGGCGGCGCTCGCCAGCACCGCACCGCTCTGCGCGCGCCAGTGCTGCACGTCGGCCCGCGCTTCTTCGCTGGTGATCCACTGGCTCGCGCCGTTGGCGAGCGCCGTGCGGCCGTCGAGGCTGGCGGCGGACTTGAGGCGCACGAAGGGACGGCCGCGAGTCATGCGCATCAGGAAACCGGCATTGAGCGCCGCGGCCTCCCGCGCCAGCAGTCCCGACTCGACCTGCACGCCCGCCTCGCGCAGCCGCTGCGCGCCGCTGCCGTTGACCAGTGGATTCGGATCGCCGATGGCGTACACCACGCGACGCACGCCGACCGCGAGCAGCACGTCCACGCAGGGGGGCGTGCGGCCGAAGTGATTGCAGGGCTCGAGCGTCACGTAGGCGGTCGCGCCGCGCGCCCGCTCGCCCGCGGCGCGGATGGCGATGGGCTCGGCATGCGCCTCGCCCGGACGCTGGTGCCAACCCTCGCCGACGATCTCGTTGTCGCGCGCCAGCACGGCGCCGACGCGTGGATTGGGATGCGTGCTGTACAGGCCGCGCTCGGCGAGCTCCAGGGCCCGCCGCATCGCGGCCTCATCGAAGACGCTGAACTCGCTCATTCCTTGCGCCCGCGCCGGTGCCTGGCCGGCGTCTCGCCGGGCAGCAGTTCGAGCTGGTCTTCGCTCGGAATCCGGCCGCGCCGGTGTCGCAGGCGCTCGATCTCTTCGCGGAATGCCTCGACGTCCTGGAAATGCCGGTAAACCGACGCATAGCGCACGTAGGCCACTTCATCGAGCTTGTGCAGCTCGTCCATCACGATTTCGCCGATCAGCCGCGAGGTCACCTCGCGCTCGCCGAGGCTGCGCAGCTTGCGCGTGATGTGGCTGACGGCCTCCTCGATGGACTCGCGCGGCACGGGGCGCTTCTCCAGCGCCTTGAGCATGCCGCTGCGCAGCTTGGCTTCGTCGAACGGCACGCGCCGCTCGTCGCTCTTCACCACCAGCGGCATCACCAGCTCCGCGGTCTCGAAAGTGGTGAAACGCTCGCCGCATTGCAGGCACTCGCGGCGCCGGCGGATCTGCGCGCCTTCGGCCGCCAGCCGCGAGTCGTTGACCTTGGTGTCCGGGTGCGCGCAGAAGGGACAGTGCATGGCCTGTCCTCAGTAGTCAGGGCCCCGCGTCAGGGCGCCCATCGTTCACGGACCATAGACCGGGTACCGGCGGCATAGATCCGATACCGCGGCACGCGTCTTCTCGATCGCGGCTTCGCTGCCATTCGCGTCGAGCACGTCGGCGATCCAGTCGGCGACCTGCTCGAATTCGCGCTCCTTGAAGCCGCGCGTGGTACCGGCCGGCGTGCCGATGCGGATGCCGCTGGTGACCATGGGCGGGCGCGGATCGTTCGGCACCGCGTTCTTGTTCACGGTGATGTGCGCCTTGCCGAGCGCGGCGTCGGCGTCCTTGCCGGTGATCTCCTTGTCGGAGAGATCGAGCAGGAAGAGATGGTTGTCGGTGCCGCCGCAGACGATCTTGTAGTTGCGTGACTGGAGCCTCGCGGCCATGGCGCGCGCATTCGCCACCACCTGCTTCTGGTAGTCCTTGAACTCCGGCTGCAGCGCCTCGAGGAACGCCACGGCCTTGGCGGCGATCACGTGCATCAGCGGCCCACCCTGCGTGCCCGGGAACACCAGCGAGTTCAGCTTCTTGGTGATGGCGTCGTTGGCGCGCGCCAGGATCATGCCGCCGCGCGGGCCGCGCAGCGTCTTGTGCGTCGTGGTGGTGACCACGTCGGCGAACGGAACCGGGTTCGGGTACACGCCCGCGGCCACCAGGCCCGCGACGTGCGCCATGTCCACCATGAGATACGCGCCGACCGAATCGGCGATCTCGCGGAAACGCTTGAAGTCGAGGATGCGCGAGTAGGCGGAGAAACCGGCGACGACCATCTTCGGCTTCTCGGCCAGGGCCTGCGCCGCGAGCGCGTCGTAGTCGATCTCGCCCGTATCCGGGCGGATGCCGTACTGCACGGCGCGGAACAGCTTGCCGGAGAAATTCACCTTGGCGCCATGGGTGAGGTGGCCGCCGTGATCGAGGCTCATGCCGAGGATGGTGTCGCCCGGATTGATCAGGGCGAGATAGGCCGCGGCGTTGGCCTGCGAGCCGGAGTGCGGCTGCACGTTGGCGAAGTCCGCGCCGAAGAGCTTCTTGGCGCGGTCGATGGCGAGCTGTTCGGCGATGTCGACGAATTCACAACCGCCGTAGTAACGCTTGCCCGGATAGCCTTCGGCGTACTTGTTGGTGAGCACCGAGCCCTGGGCTTCCAGCACGCGCGGGCTGGCGTAATTTTCCGAAGCGATCAGTTCGATGTGATCTTCCTGGCGCTTGCGTTCGCTGTTGATTGCGGCATCGAGTTCGGGGTCGAAACTACCCACGGTCATCGCGGTTCGGAACATTGATGGGGCCTCGGAAGGGTCGTCAGGGGGCCGCGAATTGTAACGGATGAAGTGGTGTCAGGCAGGGATTGCCGAGTAGCGGTGCCGGGGAAGGAATCCCGGGAAA
>DASTRL010000050.1:0-50558 GCA_035761265.1 Steroidobacteraceae bacterium | reverse complement strand
GGCCTGAAGAAGATCCACGCCGGCAAGGTGCGCGACATCTACGAAGTCGACGCGGAATCCATGCTGATCGTGACCACCGACAGGTTGTCGGCCTTCGACGTGGTCTTGCCCGATCCGATTCCCGAGAAGGGTCGCGTGCTGAATTCGATCTCGAATTTCTGGTTCGCGCGCACCACGCACATCGTGCCGAATCACCTGACCGGGCGCGCCATCGCCGAGGTCGTGACCGATCCCGCCGAGCGCGCCCTGCTCGCCGACCGCGCCGTGATCGTCCGGCGCCTGAAGACCGTGCCGCTCGAGGCGGTGGTGCGCGGCTACGTGATCGGCTCGGGGTGGAAGGATTATCAGAAGACCGGCGCCATCGCCGGCATCAAACTACCCGCGGGCCTGAAGCAGGCCGCGAAACTGCCGCAGACCCTGTTCACGCCCTCGACCAAGGCGGCGCTCGGCGAGCACGACGAGACCATCAGCTTCGAGCAGGCGGTGGCGCTGGTGGGCGCGGACCTCGCGGCGCGCGTGCGCGACACGGCCATCGCGCTGTACGAGTTCGCGGCGGCGCACGCGCGCCAGCGCGGCATCATCATCGCCGATACCAAGTTCGAGTTCGCGCAGGATGCGGACGGCTCGCTGGTGCTGATCGACGAGGTGCTGACGCCGGACTCCTCGCGCTTCTGGCCCGCGGACACGTATCGTGAGGGAACCAGCCCGCCCTCCTTCGACAAGCAGTTCGTGCGCGACTATCTCGAGACGCTGGACTGGAACAAGAAGGCACCGGGGCCGCGGCTGCCGCCGGACATCATCGCCAAGACCAGCGCGAAGTACCTGGAAGCCCTGAATCGCCTGACTTCTTGAGTGGTGCCGGGGAAGGAATCCCGTGAAAACGGTGCCGGGGAAGGAATCTCGGGAAAAGTGGGGCACCGGCAGGATAGTCACGACTTTTCACGGGATTCCTTCCCCGGCACCGTTTTCACGGGATTCCTTCCCCGGCACCACTCCGACGGCACCACTCGGCCAATCGCGCGTGGATCTCACGCACGCCGTCCGTCAACGCAGCGGGCCCCGGCTGCAGGATGATCGACGACTTGATCTCGTAGAGGTGACCGTCGCGCACTGCCGGGACGTCTTCCCAGCCCGGCCTCGCCGCCACGTGTCCGGGCCGGAATTTCTTGCCGCACCAGGACCCGAAAATCACCTGCGGCGCGCGTCGTGGCACCTCGAGCGGATCGGCGACGATGCGGTGCTTGCCGAGCGGCTCACGCGCCAGCTCCGGAAAGCAATCCTCGCCACCGGCGATGTGCACGAGCTCCGATACCCAGCGGATTCCCGAGATCTGCGGCTCGTCCCATTCCTCGAAGTACACGCGCGGGTGCCTGGCGAATCGCGCGGCGCTGGCGCGGATCGCATCGAGACCCGCCTGCAACTGGTCGACCAGCGCGAGCGCCCTGCCGGCGCAACCCACCATGGCGCCGAGCGTCGCGATCATGCGCAGGATCTCGACCACGCTGCGCTGATTGAAGACGTGCACTTCGATGCCGGCGCGGATCAGCTCGGCCGCGATGTCGGCCTGCAGGTCGGAGAAACCCAACACGAGGTCGGGCCGTAGCCCGACGATCTTCTCGATCTTCGCGCTGGTGAACGCCGATACGCGCGGCTTCTCGCGCCGTGCGCGCGGCGGGCGCACGGTGAAGCCCGAGATGCCGACGATGCGGTGCTCCTCGCCGAGCAGATAGAGCGTCTCGGTGGTCTCCTCGGTCAGGCAGACGATGCGGCTGGGATACGTCACGGCCATGCGCGGCAATCTAATCGTGACAGCCTCGGGCAAGCCACATATTCTTCCGGCTGCATGTACGTCGCGTTCTGGAACTGGCTCGACCACTACCTCTTTGGCGAGTACTCCCAAGGCGGGACGCCGGGCGCGGTGGCACTGCGACTGCTGCGCTATCCGTACGCCATCCTGCGCGACCTGTCGCGCGGGCAGGTCAATCTGTACGCGATGGGGCTGGTGTACGCGACGTTGCTGTCACTGGTGCCACTGATCGCGTTCGCGTTCGCCGTGCTCAAGGCCTTCGGCGCACATCGCGACCTGCAGCCCATCATCTACGAGTTCTTCAAGCCGGTGGGCGCCAGCGCCGGTGAGCTCACGCAGCGCGTCATGGATTTCGCCGACCGCGTGAGCACCGGCATTGTCGGCTCGCTCGGACTCGCACTGCTGCTGTGGACCTTGCTGGGCACGATCAAGAAGGTCGAGGACGGATTCAACTTCCTGTGGCGCGTGGAACATGCGCGCAGCTTCGCGCGGCGCATCACCGAATACGTGGCGCTGCTCATCGTCGGTCCCATCGTGATCGTGAGCTTCATTGCGCTCGCGCACAACGCGCTCGACACGGCCACCGCGGGCATCGGCCGCTACATGCCGTTCTGGGACCGCCTCACGACCTTCGCGCTCCTGGTCTCGCCCTACGTCATGGTCACGGCCATCTTCACGGCCGTGTACATGTTCGTACCGAACACCAAGGTGAAATGGCTGCCGGCAATGGTCGGTGGCGTCACGGCCGGCGTATTGTGGGCCGCGGTCGGCAAGGTGTTCACCGCGCTCGTGGTGTACTCGACGCGCCTGACCATCGTGTATGCGGGCTTCGCCATCATCGTGGCTGCGCTGCTGTGGACGTACTTCGGCTGGCTGATCCTGCTGATCGGCGCGCAGCTTTCGTTCTACGTGCAGCATCCGAACTACCTGCGGCTCGGGCTCACGGAGCTGCGGCTGTCGGCCGTGCAGCGCGAGCAGCTCACGCTCAAGGTCATGTACCTGATCGCGCGCGCCTACCACGAGGGCAGGACACGCTGGTCAGTCGATGGACTGGCGCATGAGCTCGGGATGCCCGGCATCGCCGTGTCGCGCATCGTCAATTCGCTCGAGGACGCCCGGCTGATCACGCTGACGGACGATGAATGCCTGCTGCCCGCGCGTGATCTCGGGCAGATCACGCTGCAGGAAATCCTCGACATCGCGCGCAACGAGAAGGCCGGCCAGGTGGCGCCGCGCGTCCTTAAACTACCCTCGGTGGATGCGTTCGCCGCCAAGGTCGATGAAGCCTGGCGCAAGAGCTGCGGCGGGATGACCCTCCGCGACCTGATCGAGGAATAATGGGGACATTCCTCGTTTCCTGGAAATGGGGACATTCCTGATTTGCCCGCTTCGCGGGCAAACGGAGACGCACCTGCTTCAGGTACGTCCCCGTTTGCTAGCAAATCAGGAATGTCCCCATTTCCAGGAAACGAGGAATGTCCCCATTAACGCCAGAGTTTCCGGCTGGCGATCCGCGCGCCCTCGGCCATCGCGCCGAGCTTCATATAGACGATGTCCGGATCGACGGCGCCGAATCCGGCGAAAGTGCTGAAGCCGCAATCCGAGCCGGCCATGATGCGCTCGCGTCCCACGATGTCCGCGAACTTCAACAGGCGCTCGGCGACGAGCTCCGGGTGCTCCACGTAGTTGGTCGTGGAGCTCAGCACGCCCGGGATGAGTATCTTGTCGTCCGGCAGGCGCGCTTCCTTGAACACGGTCCACTCGTGCGCGTGGCGCGGATTGGCCGCCTCGAACAGCAACGCCTGCGGCTTGGCCTTGAGCAGCACCGGCAACAGGTCGCGCATCGGAACGTCATGATGGTGAGGTCCCTCGTAGTTGCCCCAGCAGCAGTGCATGCGCAGTCGCGTGCCGGGAATGTTGCGCAGCGCATGGTTCAGCACCTCGACGTGCCGTTCGGCGCGCGTGAGGTACTCCTGCACGCTGGCGTGCCGATACATGGTGTGCCGGCCCATGCCGAGATCCGGCGCGTCGATCTGCACCAGGAATCCGGCCGCGACGATGGCCTCGTATTCGACGCGCAGCGCCTCGGCCACCGCCTCGAGATACTCGTCCGCGCTCCCGTAGAAATCATTCGGTTGGAACAGCGCGATGACGCCGGGCGAGGCCGCATTGAGAAAAGCATCGGCGGGCTGGCCCGCCGCCACCCCGCGCGAGAAATTGCGCAGGTCTTCCTGCAGCGGCTCCAGGGTCCGGGTGCGGATCTCGCCCACGCAGCGCGGCCTGCGGTACTTGGCCGTCGAGCCCAGCTTCGCCAGCTTCTCCAGCAGCCGCGGGAATTCCACCAGGTCCTGGCCCGGCTCGCGCGGCGTGTCCCCATCGAAGCCCGTGAACCGGTCGGCGACGTAGGTGGCATAGCTGATCTTGCTCATCTCGCCGTCGCTGACCACGTCCACGCCGGCCGCGACCTGCCTCTTCACCACCTCGACCACCGCGTCGCAGATGACCTGCGCGGCTGCCTGCGGATCCGCGATCGTGCCGTGCTCCCGGCCGAACAGCACGTCGGTCACCGCCTGCGAGCGCGGCAAACTACCGACGTGTGTCGTCAGGATGCGGTCCGTGCTGGTGCGCATCAACGATACGTGTTGTTGGAGGTGTGATCGCCCGCCAGCCAGCGCTTGAGCTCGGCGTGCGCCTTGCCCTGCGCCTCGCGATTGATCTTCTCCACTTCCGGATGATCGAGCGTGAACTCGACGATCATCCCGTTCGGATCGGTGACGTACACCGAACGGCAGTAGCCGTGCTCGAGCACGAACGACTGCGGCTCCTTGTAGCCCGCCTCCTTGAGCCGCTTCTCGATGCCCGCCTGCGTTTCCTTGTCCACGTTGAGCGCGATGTGATGGAACGGCGAGAACGGCATCTGCGGGCCGAACTGCTGCTGGTCGGCGTCCGAAGCGAACTGGAAGAAGGCGAGCGCGCCGCCGTCTCCCAGGCCGAAGAAGCAATGCGCGTAGGTGCGCTCGGCGCCGAACAGCATGTCCTTCTCGCACCAGGTGGCCAGCAGCGGCAGGCCGATGACCTCCTCGTAGAATTTTCTCGTCGCCTCGAGGTCCTTCGACACATAGGCCGTGTGGTGCAGGCGCGAGGGCAATTTCGCTTTCGTGGCCATGACTATCTACTCCTCAAAACTGGTAACTGAATTCCACGCCGTAGCGCCGCGGCAACGCGCGGAACAGGAATCCGCCCGGCGAGAACTCGGCGTTGTACTTCTCGTCGGTGAGGTTCTTCGACCAGGCCGTGACGGCCCACTTCTCGCCTTCCAGGCCGAGCCGCAGGTCGACGAGGTTGATCGGATCGCGCGAGGTCGTATTGTACGGCTCCCAGTAGGTCCGTCCGATGTGCTGGTAGTCGGCGCGCAGTGCCAGCGACAGATTGTTGCCGACCGGCTGCTTCCACTGAGCGCCGAGGTTGTAGGTGACGTCGGGCGCGAGCGGCGGCTTGTTGCCCTTCACGCTCGGGTCCTCCATGCCGGTGATCTCGCCGTCGGTGTAGCCCACGCTGCCGAACAGCTCGAGGTTGTCGGTGACCTTGCCGCTGATCTCGAATTCCGCGCCCTTGTAGTCCGCGTCGAGATTGCCGAGGTTCTGGGTGGAATTGGCCACCAGGAACACGAAGAAGTAGCCGTTGGTGGACTCGGTGGAATACAGGCTCAGCGAGGTGTTGAGGCGACGATCGAGGAACTGCCCTTTGAAGCCCACTTCCCAGGTGTCGGCCACCTCGGCCTCGAACAGGTCGTTCACGCCCGCGATGTTGTTCTGATCCGCGACGACGCCGACGCCGGACTGGTTGAAACCACCGCTGCGGAACCCGCGGCTCCAGCCACCGTACAGCGTGATGGCATCGACGGGCTTGTAGCGCAACGTGAACTTGGGCTGCGTCTCACTCCAGGTGTGCGAGCGCACCTCACCCTCGAAGCTGGTCGAGCCGAGCGGCAGGAATGCATCGGGCGTCTTGGTGGTGTTCTCGCGCTTGTCCTCGTCGTAGCGCACCGCGACGTCGAGCTCGGTCTTGTCGTTGATCTCGAAGGTCAGGTCGCCGAACAGCGCCCAGGCGTCGTTGTTCTGCTCATCAGCGAGGAACGTCTGGCTCGGGTTGTTCCCCGTCAGGCGCGGGTGATGGTACACGGGGAACACGCCCGTGCCGTCATCGACCATGTTGCCCGTGGAGATGAAACGGTCGGTGTGCACGTAGTAGCCGCCGAGAATCCAGCGGATCCTGCCTTCATCCGATGAAGTGAAGCGGATCTCCTGGCTGTACGAGGACAGGTCCAGGAACTGGCTCTGGTTGATGTCGTGGCCATAGAGAAAGATGTTCACCGTGGTCGCCGCCGGACGAAAGTCGTAGGCGTCGCCGGTGATGATCTCCTCGGTCGAGTTGTACGCACTGACCGAGCTCAGCGTGCCGCCGCCGACGTTGAAGTTCAGCCGCACCGCGCCGGTCAACAGGTCGCGATTGTCGATGCCCGTCTGGTCCACCTGGATGGGACTCTTGACGTCATTGGCGTCCGGCGGCGTCGTGAAGCTCGAGAACGGATTCGCCTCGTCGTCGCGCGGGATCACGAAGTAGAAGCCGCGCGTGTCGAGATTGTCGAACGACAGGCGCACGTCGCCCGAAAAGGTGTCATTCGGCTCGAAGCTCAGGCGCACGCGGCCGGAGAGATCCTCGACCGGGTCCGCCTTGCCGCCGAGAAAGGTGCTCGGCAGGAAGCCATCGGTGTCGTAGTAGTTGAGGCTCGCGCGGTACTTGAAGGTGTCGCCGAGCGGGCCGCTGATGCCGGCCTGTGCGCGGATCGATGAGCCGTTGCCGTAGCCGAGTTTCACGCGCCCCTCGAACTCATCACCGGGGTCCGCGGTGCGGATGATGATGGCACCGCCGATGGCGTTGCGGCCGTAGACCGCGCCCTGCGGCCCTTTCAGCACTTCGATCTGCTCGATGTCGAACAGCTCCTGGCTGAATTCCGCCGGGTTGGTTTCCAGTACACCGTCGACCAGCACGGCCACCGAAGGCTCGCTGTTGCGCGCCTGCGAGATGCCGCGGATGACGACGAAGGAATTGCCTGCGTTCTGCGTCTCCACCAGCGTCATGTTGGGCACGCGCGCGATGAAGTCGGCGGGCTTCTCGATGCCCGCGGATTCGATCGCCTCCCTGGTGAACACATTGACCGACATCGGCACGTCCTTGAACGTCTCGCTGCGACGGCGAGCCGTGACCAGGACCTCGTCGATCTCCTCGGAGCCGGATGCGCCCGGGGTTTGCGCCTGTGCCGGTATCGAGGCCATGGCCGCCGCGACGGCGGTCCCGATGAGTCCCACTGTCGACAACTTCTTCGAAGGCTGCATGTGACACTCCTACGCGGCGCGCGATAGTTCTGCGCGCATGATCGCGGCGCCGGCGACCATGGCTTTGAGTTTTCCGAGGGCGGTTTCACGCGGCAGGTATTTCATGCCGCAGTCGGGAGCCAGGATGATGTTCTCGGCGGCCACATGGGGCAGCGCACGGCGGATGCGCGCGGCCACCGTGTCCGCGGTCTCGACCTGCGGATCCGCGAGGTCGAGCACACCTAACAAGACTTTCTTGCCGGCGAGCGGCGTCAGGGCGCTGCAGTCGAGCTTCGATTGCGCGGTCTCGACCGACACCTGCTTGCAGCTGCAGCCGGCGAGCTCCGGCAGGAAGGAATAGGCGGACGGCCTCGAGTGGATGATGGCCGCGTAGCCGAAACAGATGTGCACGGCGGTCGTTCCCTGAATCCCGTCCAGCGCCTGATTCAGCGCCTTGAGGCCGAACGCGCGCGCCTCTTCCGGCCGTGCCTGCATGTAGGGTTCGTCGATCTGCACCACGTCCGCGCCGGCGGCGAACAGGTCGCGGATCTCGGCGTTCACGGCCCTGGCGTAGTCCATGGCCGCCGCCTCGCGGCTGCCACCGTAGAAATCGATCTGCGCCTGCTGCGCCATCGTGAACGGCCCGGGCACCGTCACCTTCACCTGCTTGTGCGTGTGCGCTCGCAGGAAGTGCAGATCTTCGACCTGCACCGCGTGCTTGCGGCGGATGGCGCCGACGACGCGCGGCACGGGGTTCGGATGCCCGCTGCGATCGAGCGCCGTGCCCGGATTGTCGAGGTCCACGCCCTCGAGCGCGGTGGCGAAGCGGTTGGAATAACTTTCGCGGCGGATCTCACCGTCGGTGACGATGTCGAGCCCCGCCTCTTCCTGCATGTGGATGGCGAGCAGCGTCGCATCGTTCTGTGCCTCCGCGAGCCAGGGCTCAGGAATGCGCCACAACTCGCGTGCGCGCACGCGCGGCGGGAACCTGCCCGCGAGCTTCTGGCGATCGATGAGCCAGTCCGGCTGCGGCAGGCTGCCGACGAGCGTGGTCGGAAACAGCTTGGCGTCGTCAACCATGGCTACTCCATCCGCCGGCGCGGATCGCGGCGCCGTGTTGATCCAGCAATGGCGCGGCGCTCACGGCCTGCGCACGTTCACCATCGAACTGCAGCGCGGGGCGGACCGCCTGCCGGCCGCCCTGCTGTGCGCCATTCACCGGCACGATGAGTCCCAGGTGGCCGACCTGCGGATCCTCGACCACGGCGTCGATGCCGTTGATGGGCGCGAACGGCACGTCATTCGCCTGCAGCCGCTCACACCACTGAGCTTGCGAGCGGCGCCGGAAGCGGCGGTCGAGCTCCTCGCCGAGCGCCTCGTAGTTGGCGATGCGCGAAAGACGCTCGTTGAAGCGCGCGTCGCGCAGGAACTCCCCGGCATCCAGCGCCTTCACCAGCCCCAGCCAGAACTTCTCCAGCGAGGACAGATGGATGGCGATGAGCTTGTCGTCCGAGGTGCGCAGGATGTAAGCCTGCGCCAGGCGCGGCCGATCCGAGGATTTCGGCGCGACGCCGAGCGCGAAGAAGGCGGCGAACGGTTCGACCGCGAAATGCGCCATGGCCTCGAGCATGGACACTTCGACCAGCTTGCCGCGGCCCGTGCCGGCGCGCTCCAGCAATGCACCCAGCACGCCGAACGCGGCATAGATGCCGGTGATGGCATCGGCGAGCGCCGGGCCGAGGAAACGCGGGCGGTCGGCGTCGACCACGACACTGAGGAAACCCGACAACGCCTGCGCGACCGAATCGTAGCTGGGCCGCTCGACGTATGGGCCGTGGGCGCCGAAGCCGCTGATCGAGCAATAGACCAGCCGCGGGTTCAGCTCGCGCAGTCGCGCGGGTCCGGCTCCCAGCTTCTCGGCCGTGCCCGGGCGGAAGTTCTGGATGTACACGTCGGCTTCGGCGATCAATCGCTCGAAGACCTCGCGATCGGCCGGCTGCTTGAGGTCGCAGACCATGCTGCGCTTGTTGCGGTTGTAGGCCTGGAAGTGCGGCGAATACAGGCCGCCCTGGTAGGCACGGTACGGATCGCCACCGGGGCTTTCGATCTTGATCACGTCGGCGCCGAGATCGGCCAGCATCATGCCCGCGCACGGTCCGGTGATGAAGGTGCCCTGCTCCAGGACCTTCACGCCGCGCAAAACCGGTTGCATCGCCACGCGCCTAACCAACACCGGGCACGAAGCCGTCCGGCCGGTGTCCGTCGTATTCGATGGCGCCCGCGCCCTCATCCGCGAGCACGAAACCGATGGGGCGCTGCTGCTCTTCGGTGAGATGCGCGATGAGGCTGGCGGTGCGCGCCAGCATCGGCACCCCCTTGACCGCGAGCAGCGGGTAGCCCGCATCGAGCAGCACCGCCGCGATCGCCCCCGACACGTTCATGGACAGCGGCTTGCCCCAGATCTCCGGCACCAGCCGCTCCACGACGCCGGCAATCTCGATGTGGCGGCCGGAGACTCCGGCCTCGGTGGCCACCGACAGCAGCCGCGCGACGCGCGGGTCCTGTCGCTTGTGCAGCGGATGTCCGTAGCCGGGCACGGGCTTGCGCGCGCCGCGCAGCTCGGCGAGCACGGCACGCGCGGCGGCCTCGGGCGCATCCCCCGGCACCCGCGCCAGCATCGCGGCGAACAGCCGGGCCGCGGCATCCGCGGACCCGAGGATCACCGAGCCACAGCCGAGGATCCCCGCCGCCACCGCGCCCTGCAGCGCCTCCGGCGCGGCCGCCAACGTCATGCGGCTCGCGGCGACGCTCGGTACCAGCCCGTGCTCGGCGATGGCGACCAGCGTGGCATCCAGCACGCGGCGCTGCGCGGCGCCGGGAAGCTGACCCGTGATCAGCAGCCAGACGTGGTCCGTGAAACTGATGGCACCCACCAGTTCGCGACACAGATCGTGACCGCGGACGACGATGGTATCCGCGTTGGACGCGGAAATCGCCGACGAACGTTGCGCCTGCGAACCTATCTTCAAGGCAAGCCCCTCTTGTGCGCGAACCAATGTTTTCGCATATCGAAAGCGAATTCGATTAACGAAGCCGCGCGGCGGGATGCTGACCTGCCCCGCACCGCGGCGTCAAGCCATGCCCGCGCGGGCTTCCCATTTCTTCGCATACCGAAATAGACTTCGCCCCGATGCCGAAGAACAGCGTGCGCCGTGAAGCAATGGGAGGCCTGGCCAAGGGCCTCGCGGTCATCAAGGCCTTCTCGCGCGACCATTCCGCGCTCAGCCTCAGCGAGATCGCCCAGGCCACGCGCATGCCCGCCGCCACCGCGCGCCGCTGCCTGCTCACGCTGGAGGAGCTCGGCTACGTGACGCGCCGCGGCCGTGCGTTCCTGCTGCGGCCCAAGGTCCTGGAGCTGGGCGCCGCCTATCTCGAATCGATGGACATCGAGCATCTGACCAAGACGCATCTGGAGGAACTGGCCCGCCTCACCGGCGATTCGGCCGCGCTCTCGGTGCTCGACGGCAACGACATCGTGTACGTGGCGCGCACCTCGGTCCGCACGCTGGTGCGGCTCGAGGCGCACGTCGGCAGCCGCTTTCCGGCGCACGTCACGTCGATGGGGCGGGTGCTGCTCGCGGGCGTGGAGCCCGAGCACCTGGAGCAGTACTTCCGCACGCAGAAGTTCGTCGCGCTGACCACGCAGACCGTCACCGATCCGAAGAAGGTCCGCCAGCTCATCGAGGAGTGCCGCCGCAACGGCTATTCGGCCGTCGAAGACGAGCTCGCCTACGGAGTGGTGGCCGTGGCGGTGCCGGTGTACGACCAGTCCGGCCGGGTGGTCGCGGCGCTCAACAGTTCCAGTCACTCGCGCCGCGTGTCGAAGACCTCCCTGGTACGGCAGCGGCTGAGCATGCTGCGCAAGGCCAGCCGCGAGATCACGGTGGAACTGGCGCGCGTGCCCGGCATCGCCCTCAGCGCGCAGACCTGAGCCGGGGGTCGATCTTCCCCGCTGCTTGACGCTGCCCCTCGTGCGCTCGTAGCCTGTTTGCGAAATCTTTTTCGGTATCCGAAATTCCATGAACGCGCACCGCGAACTGCAGGTCCCGGGCGCCCGTCTGCGATATCGCGACGACGGCGCGGGCCCGGCCGTGGTCCTGGTGCACGGCTGGACGCTCGACCTCGACGTATGGGAGCCGCAGGCGGCGCTCGCCGGCGAGCTGCGCATCATCCGCCACGACCGGCGCGGCTTCGGCCTTTCGAGCGGCGAACCCTCGCTGGCCGCGGACGTGGCCGACCTCGGCGCGCTGCTGCAGGCGCTCGGAGTAGTTAGCCCATTGCTCGTCGGCATGTCGCAGGGCGCGCGCGTGGTGCTCGAATTCGCCGCGCGCCATCCGGGGGTGGCCAGCGGCCTGGTGCTCGACGGGCCGCCGCCGCTGGTGGACGCGGCGCGGGGCGAGGCGCAGGAAGACCTGTCGCTGGAAGAACTGCGCCGGGTCGCGCTGCGCGATGGCATCGCGGCCTTCCGCCGCCTCTGGAGCCGCCACCCCCTGACGCGGCTCTGCACGGCGGATGCCGGCACGCACGCGCTGCTGGCGCGCATCCTCGCGCGCTATCCCGGGCGCGACCTGCTGGCGGCGGGTGAGCCGCAGCGCGAGGCCATCGATCCCCGATCGCTCGCCGGCATCGTCACGCCCACGCTGATCATCAACGGCGCGCGCGACATCGCCAGCCGGCGGCGCGCGGGAACGCATCTGCAGGCGGCGCTCGGCGCCGCCGAACACGTCCTCATCCAGGATGCGGGGCACTTGCCGAATCTCGATGCCCCACGTGAATACAATCAGCTCATGTCCGGGTTCGCCCGCCGGCATCTTCCGGCAGCCGCCTGACCCGCGAGGAACTCAAATGCCAAAAATGCTCGTCCTCTACTACAGCAGCTACGGTCACCTGGAGCAGATGGCCAACGCGCAGGCCGAAGGCGCGCGGCGCGTGCCGGGCGCCGAGGTGGTCGTCAAACGCGTGCCGGAGCTGGTGAGCGAGGAAGTCGCGCGCAATTTCAAGTACAAGCTCGACCAACCCGCGCCGATCGCCGATCCCAACGAGCTCGACCAGTACGACGGCTTCCTGCTGGGGACGCCCACGCGTTTCGGCAACATGGCCGCGCAGATGCGCAACTTCTGGGACCAGACCGGCGCGCTGTGGCTGAAGCACGCGCTGGTGGGCAAGGTGGGCAGCGTGTTCACCTGCACCGCCAGCCAGCACGGCGGCCAGGAAACCACCATCACCTCCTTCCACACCACCCTGCTGCACTTCGGCATGGTGATCGTCGGACTGCCCTATACCTACAAGGACCTCTCGACGATGCGCGAAGTCACCGGCGGCACGCCCTATGGCGCCAGCTCGATCACCGGCGCCGGCGCGGAATTCCGCTTCCCGAGCGCGCTCGAGCTCGACATGTGCAAGTACCAGGGCGAGCACGTCACGCGCATCACGCGCGACCTTCTCGCCGGACGCGCGGCCAGGTAGCCGTGGTGGCGCCGTGAACAACGTCTCGCGCGCCGACCAGCCCGCCGCCACCAGCGTGGCGGGCAGCGCGGCCGCGGGCACGCCATTCCGGTTCTACGACAACCGGCAGAAGTACCTGGCCTTCGTCAACACCTGCAACGAGAAACAGAAGGTGGCGGACCGCGCCGCCGACGAGCTGCGCGAGATCCGGCCGACGCCGCCGGCGCTGCGCCTGTTCGATGCGGGCATGGGCGATGCCACCGTACTCGCGCGCCTGATGCGCAGTGCGCACGCCTCGTGGCCGGCGGTGCCGCAGCTCATCGTCGCCAAGGAAATCAGTCGCGAGGATGTGCGTCTGGGGCTGGAAAAGATGGCCGACCGCTTCCTCGAGCACCCGACGACGGTGCTGGTCATCACCAACCTGCACTACGCGGACGCACCGGTGCTGCGGCCGCGCGACGCGCAGGACGCGACGCGGCTCAACTGGCAGGTGCTGCGCCTCAAGGGCAATTCCTCGCACGAGTACGCGCACCAGATCGACGGCCTCGGCGCGGTGCTCGACTACGGCTGGGCCACCCGCCCCAGCGAGAGCAGCGGCAACCCGGTCTACGTGCGCCCCTCGGTGCTGGTGATCTACCGCGAGGATCACGCCTTCCTGCTCGACGCGGTGATCCCGCGGCCGGAGACGCCCGGCATCGACTACGACTTCATTCTCGCCTCGCAGCCCTGGCGCGCGCGCATGTCGGCGCAGTTCAAGGTGGGCAAGGTGCTGCTGCCGCTGGTGCGCCGCCTCGGCGCCGGCGGGCGGCTGCTGGTGATCCAGTCGCGCGGCGACGATCCCGGCCTCGAGATCGTGCGCGCGCTGTGGCCCGGCGAATCGCCCTTCCAGGTCGACAGGCACAAACTACTTGCCGAGCTGCGCGCCGCGCTCGGTGCCGACGCCGCCCGCTATTCGATGCCGGATCCGCCCGACAGCGAATCCATCTTCCGCTACGAAATGCACGCGCTGCCCGCCGAGGTCGGTGACCGCATCGGCACGTCGATGCTGTTCGCCGCCTGGAACGCGGCCATCTACGTCAACCAGATCGAGGACGAACGGCTCGGCGAAGTCGTCGCGAACGGCAAGTATCTCGAGGCCACGCAGGCGGTGCTGCGCCGCCACGGCGGGCTGTGGTTCAACGACGAAACCTTCGTCGTCAGCAGGAAACCGTAAGACGGTCAGTCGCCCGCGATCGTCATCTCGCTGATCAGGATCGATCCGACGCGCACGCTGCCGCGCAGGTCGAGGTCGTTTCCCACCGCTTCGATGTTGCGGTACATGTCCTTCAGGTTTCCGGCGATGGTGATCTCGTGCACCGGAAACGCGCTCACGCCCTTTTCGATCCAGAAGCCAGACGCGCCGCGCGAGTAGTCGCCGGTCACGCCGTTCACGCCCTGCCCCATGAGCTCGGTGACCAGCAACCCGGTGCCGAGCCGGCGCAGCAGCGCCTCCGGCGCCACGCCGCCGTCCTTCGATTGCACCAGCAGGTTGTGAGTGCCGCCCGCGTTACCGGTGGTCTTGAGACCCAGCTTGCGGGCCGAGTAGCTGCCGAGCACGTAGCCCTGCAGCACGCCATCGCGCACCAGGTCGCGATCGCGCGTGGCCACACCCTCGCCGTCGAACGGGCTGCTGCCCAGGCCCTTGGGAATGTGCGGCCGCTCGAGCAGCTCGAAAAAGGCGGGAAACACGGGCTTGCCGGCGGCGCCCAGCAGGAACGAGCTCTTGCGGTACTGGCTGCTGCCGCGAATGGCGCCGAGGAAATGCCCGATGAGTCCGCGCGCCACTTCCGGGGCGAACAGCACGCGCGCCTTTTGCGTGGCGATCTTGCGTGCGCCGAGCCGCGTCACCGCGCGTTCGCCGGCCTTGCGCCCGATGAGCTCCGCGGATTCCAGATCGCGGGCGTCGCGCGCGGCGCTGTACCAGTAGTCACGCTGCATGTCGTCGCCGGTCTGCGCGAGCAGCACGCAGCTCACGCTGTGACTGGTGGATGGATAGCCCGCGAGGAATCCATGCGAGTTGCCGTACACGCGCACGCCGCGGTGGCTGCCGACCGTGGCGCCCTCCGAGTTCGTGATCAGCGAATTCACCGACCGGCCCGCGGCCTCGCAGGCGCGCGCACATTCCACCGCCTGTTCGGGAGTGAGGTCCCAGGGATGGTCAAGGTCGAGCTCGGGGATGTCGCGCGCCAGTTCCTGCGCGTCGGCCAGGCCCGCGGCCTGGTCCTCGGCCGTGTAGCGCGCGATGTCGCAGGCCTTCTCCACGGTCTCGGCGACGGCACGCGCCGACAGGTCGGCGGTGCTCGCCGAACCCTTGCGCTTGCCGAAATACACCGTCACGCCCATGCCGCGATCACGCTGGTACTCGACGGTCTCCACCTCGCCCAGCCGCACGGTGGTAGTGAGGCCCTTCTGCAGGCTGACGTCGGCTTCGGCCTGGGTGGCGCCCAGCTCGCGGGCGCGTGCCAACGCGTCGCCGACGATTTCCTTCAATTCCGGGATCCGGGTTCCGTCCACTTCCTGGCGCGGCTCGACGAGTGCTTGCATGGCAGAATTGTACGATGCAGGAAGACGACGAAAGTCAGGAATTCGGGGGACGTCCGAGTAAGAGCGCGCGCAAACGCGAGGCGGCGGCCGCCCAGGATCTGGGCGAACGGCTGATCGCGCTCAAGGAAGCCGAGCTCACCGCCCTCGAGCTGCCCGAAAAGCTGTTCGACGCCATCATGCTCGCCAAGCGCATCACCAGTCGCGGCGGCCTCGCCCGCCAGCGCCAGTACATCGGCAAGCTCATGCGCGACGTCGATCCGGCGCCCATCGAAGCGGCATTGAACGCGAAGTCGCGCGGCGCCGCGCTCGACGCCGAACGGCACAAGCGCATCGAAGACTGGCGCGCGCGGCTGCTCGCCGAAGGCCCCCCGGCGCTCGATGAGCTCACGAGATGGTGTCCGGGCGCGGACCGCAAGGCACTGTCGGCGCTGGTCCAGAAAGCCACCGGCGAACGCGTCGATTCCGGCAGCCGCGAGGCGGCCTCGCGCGAGCTGTTCCGCACGCTGCGGACCTTGTTTGATAGTATTCCGCGATGAAACCACTGGTCGGCATCATCATGGGCTCGACTTCCGATTGGGAGACGATGCGCGCCGCGGCCGAGGCGCTCGACAAGCTCGGCGTTCCATACGAGACCCGCGTGGTGTCCGCGCACCGCACGCCGGACCTGCTGTTCGAATACGCGTCGGCCGCGCAGTCGCGCGGGCTGGAGGTGATCGTGGCCGGGGCGGGCGGCGCGGCCCATCTACCGGGCATGGTCGCCGCCAAGACCACCCTGCCGGTGCTCGGCGTGCCGGTGCAATCGAAGGCCCTGAACGGCATGGACTCGCTGCTGTCCATCGTGCAGATGCCGGCCGGCGTGCCGGTCGCGACGTTCGCCATCGGCGTGGCGGGCGCCACCAACGCCGGGCTCACGGCCGCCGCCATCCTCGCCAACAAGCGCCCGGAAATCGATGCGGCGCTGAAGAAATTCCGCGCCGAGCAGACGGCCAAGGTGCTGGCCCATTCTGATCCGAGAATGGCGGACGCGTCGAAGACTCCATGACGGTCGGCATCGTCGGCGCCGGGCAGCTCGGTCGCATGATGGCGCTGGCCGGCTATCCACTCGGGCTCGACTTCCTGTTCCTCGACAAGGATGCGGACACACCCGGCGGCCAGGTGGCCCCGATCCTCGCGGGCGAACTGGCGGATCGCGGCTTGTTAGGCAGACTCGCCGAAAGCTGCGAGGTGCTCACCTTCGATTGGGAAAACATCCCGGTCGAAGCACTGGAACGGTTGCCGGGCAAGGCGCGCATCGCGCCGCCGCTGCGGGCGCTGGGCTGCGCGCAGGACCGGTTGAGCGAAAAACGCACTTTCGAACTGCTCGGCATTCCGACCACCCGCTATGCGGCGGTGGATTCGCGTGCCGCGCTCGATGCCGCGGTCCGCTCCATCGGCCTGCCCGGCGTGCTCAAGACACGGCGCATGGGCTACGACGGCAAGGGCCAGTTCGTACTGCGCAAACCCCGCGATCTCGACGCCGGCTGGGCCGCGCTCGGTTCCGCGCCGCTGCTGTACGAGAATTTCGTGCCCTTCGAGCGCGAAGTGTCGGTGATCGCCGTGCGCGGCCTGAACGGCGACGTCGCCTTCTATCCACTCAATCTGAACGTGCACCGCGAGGGCATCCTGCGCCTGACGCGGGCGCCATTCGGCAACCCCGCGCTGACGCGGCAGGCGCAGCGTGCGGCACGCAAGCTGCTGAATCACTTCGACTATGTCGGCGTGCTCACCATCGAATTCTTCGTGGCCCGCGGCAGGCTGCTCGCCAACGAGATGGCGCCGCGCGTGCACAATTCCGGGCACTGGACCATCGAGGGCGCGGACACCAGCCAGTTCGAGAATCACGTGCGCGCAATCTGCGGAATGCCGCTGGGAAGCACACGCGCTCGCGGGCACTCCGCCATGATCAATCTGATCGGCGAGCTGCCGGCGCGCGATCCGCTGCTGCGCAAACCTGGCCTGCACTGGCACGACTATGGCAAGTCGCCACGCCCGGGCCGCAAGCTGGGCCACATCACCCTGGTGGAAAACAGCGCCCGGGCGCGCGATTTGCGCGCCCTCGAGGTCCTGGGACGCGTCGATCGCGGGACCTGGCTCGCAGTTCGCTGAGCAGAGCCAGGGTTTCGACGAATCCGGGCTGGCTATACCGTAATATCGCGGCGAGCCATGTACACGGAGAACTTCAAGCTGAAGGAGCTGCCTTTCCGGCTCAGCCCGGACCCGCAGTTCCTGTTCTTGTCGCGCGCCCATGCGCGCGCCAAGGCGTACATGGAATCGACCATCTGGTTCACGGATGGCTTCGTGATCATCACGGGCGAAGTCGGCTCCGGCAAGACCACGCTCATCGAAACCTTCCTGCGCCAGCTCGATTCCGACGTGGTCGTCGCGCAGATCAACCAGACGCAGGTGAGCGCGGTCGAGTTCCTGCAGTCCGTGCTGGTGCAGTTCGGCTTCTCGCCGTTCAAGATGAAGAAGGCCGAGCTGATCGCCACGATCAACAGCTTTCTCATCGAGCAGTACGCCGCCGGCCGCAAGGTCCTGCTGATCATCGACGAGGCGCAGAATCTCTCGCTCAAGGTGCTCGAGGAGATCCGGCTGCTGTCCGGCATCGAGACCACCAAGGAGAAGGTGCTGCGCATCATCCTGGCCGGGCAGCCCGAGCTCAATGAAAAGCTCGATTCCCCCGACCTCGTGCAGCTCACGCAACGTGTGCGCTTGCGCTTCCACCTCGGCGCGCTGTCACGCGACGATCTGCGCGCCTACGTGCTGCATCGCCTGGAGGTGGCCGGCGCGAACGGCCGGACCATTTTCGCCGAGGACACCTACCCGGAGATCATGCGCTACTCGGGCGGCGTTCCGCGCCTGATCAATACGCTGTGCGATACGGCGATGATGTCGGCCTTCAATGACGACCGGGATCAGGTCACGCGCGCGGACATCGGCGCCGCGGTCGGCGAGCTGCAGTGGGTCGAATTCTCGCAGCGCACCATGGCAATCGCCGCCCGCGAGTCGAGCGGCGCCGCGACATCGGGCGATCGGCCGGCCCGCGCGCTCTCGAAGGTCGTGCTGTCGACGGAAGGCAAGGCCGTGGCCGAATTGCACCTGGTGCCGGGCCGCAAGGTCATCGGGCGGACACCCGACAACGATCTGCAGATCGACAGCAAATTCATCAGCCGGCATCACTGCCAGCTCGTCACGGGCAGCGATGGCGTCACCGTGATCGAAGACCTGAACAGCACCAACGGCATCATGCTGCGCGAAAAGCGCGTCCGCCGGCACACGCTGCGCGACGGTGACGTGATCGGCATCGGCCAGCACGAGATCCTGTACGTCAACGAGAACGCCACGCAGCACCTGGTCGATACGCACGATGACCTGAAGGCGCTCGACTCGGACGCCGCGAATGAAGATGGCGAAGAGGACCAGCGCGAGGACGCGGCGCGCGCGCGCTGATCACTTGGTCGCGCAGAGCGACACGGTGAGCATGTTCTGGATCAGGGGCTTGCGTCCGATGCGACGGCGCAGCGCTGCCGGCAGCCATCCGAACAGGCGTTCGAATCCCTTCACGATCCACATCGGCATGCGCACGTAGCGCCCGCGGAAGCGCGGATATGCCTGCACGTCGCGGAAGCCGACCGCGCGAAACAGCGCGTCCAGTTCCGCCATGGTGTATTCCTTGAGGTGGAAGCCGCGAGCCACCGGATCGAAGTACCGGGACACATCGTGCGGCCCGTTGAGCCGGCTGGGCGTCACGCAGATGAAACTGCCGCCGGGCGCCATGGCCGCATGCAGGTTGCGCAGCTGCTCCAGCGCGTCGTCAGGATGGATGTGCTCCATGACCTGGAAGCTGTAGGCCAGCGTCACGGTGCCGGGCGGCACGGGCACCGAGCAACCGTCGGAAAGCACGGTTTCCACGCGTGGATGCTGCACGCCGCTCAGTATCTCCCTGGACACGTCCAGCGCGTAGCACTTGCGGGCGTGGCGCGCGATTTCCAGCGGCAGGCTGCCGTCGCCCGCGCCGATCTCGAGGAACACGGTCTGCGGATCGATGAAGCGGCGCAGCAGCGAGATGCGATCCATGACGGCCGCGCGACGCTCGGCTTCCGACATCTTGCGCGTGAGCTGTGGATGATCCGGAACGCGGCGGTAGAGCTCGTCGTAGACGGCGCCGTACAGACCCGGGCGTTCGGCCCGCGGTGCGCAGCGCAGGCGCGCGGCCAGCTCGATCTCGACGCGATAATGATGTTCGATGTCCGCTGCGCTACGGCGCGTCTTTCCCAGGAAACGCGCGCGCGGTGCGGCTCCAACTGCTTCCATGTCTCATCCCCTGCGCGTCCGGATCGAGGTGTCCGGATCGCGGATGTTCAACGACGGCAAATCAGCGTCGGCGACCGGTCACCAGGTCAAGCAGTCGACCGAACAGACCGGGTCGAAATCCATCCACCTGCATCGTGGCGCGGGAACTCACGTTCTGGCGGCGCATTTCAGCAAGGACGTCGGGCGGAAGGTTGATCCGGAATTCGCCGCTGGCACCCGTGTCGTTACGCATCTTGGGATGACTCCGTTTTTGATTTTCGCCCTCGCCCGAGTCGGGCAGGAGCGCGTATGCAGTTTGCTTAACCATCAGGCGGGCATGGTGTGCCGGGATTCACACTGTTTCCAATGTCGCAAAACGCGCACTTCATTATGTTCGAGTCTGATTGGCATGTAGGCGCGGCGCGAGTCCCTTCGCTACAAAATTCTGACGCACTTTGCCGACATCCTTGTCGTCCGCGCGCCGGGATAGTGCGCCGCCGCCGCAGCGAGGCGATACCGTGAATTGTGGCGGGAACATCCAGGAATTCACCGGCATGCTGTCGGCGAGGTGCAATCTTGAAGCGGATGTTGCTGGCAGGTGTCGTCGTCCTGATTCTCGTATACGCGATCGGGCTGCTGCGTCTGGGCGAATCCGGTGCGATGGCCTTCGTGCTGCGGATGGAATCGCTGATGAACGAGGGCAAGGTCGACGAGATCTGCGCGATGTTCCACGAAGATCTCGAAGTCGACATCACCGACAACACCGCGGTGGTACCGAAGACCATGACCGGGGGCAAGCGGGAGTTCTGCGAGCAGACTCGCCAGAGCGTCGCGGGGCTCGAGCTGCTGCCGCACGGTTCGAACGTACGGTTCGAGGACGTCAGCGTGAAGCGCGACTGGCTGCACCCCTGGACCAGCGAACTGAGCTACACCGAAGACCGCAGCCTCGCGATTCCCGCGATCGGCCAGACTTTCCACACGGTGAGCGAGGACACGCTCGTGCTGGTGCACACCTTTGCCGGCGTGAAACTGCGCAGGGTGCGCTCCGAGGCCCGCCTCGCGGACTGAGCCCGCAAGAATCGCTTGACCTCAAGTCGACTTGAATTGGCACACTGCGGCCCTTCACCCGGTGTGACAGGAAACGACATGCAGAGGCTTGCGAATTCGGAACAGGCGGCGCTGTGGAACGGCCCTTCGGGCCAGGCATGGGCTGACGAGCAGTCGATGCTCGACCGCACCTACGCGGGCATCGAGGCACTGCTCAGCGATGCGGTTGCGGCGGCGGGCGCGCGCTCGGTCCTCGACATCGGCTGCGGCTCAGGCGCGACCACGCTGGCCGCAGCGCGCCGCATGCCGCCGGGCGGCATCGCCGTAGGCGTCGACATCTCCGAGCCCCTGGTCGCGCTGGCCCGCAGGCGCGTGCAACACGAGCCGGTGGCGGCCCAATTCATCCGCGCGGACGCGCAAGCTCACGCATTCGAACGCGGCCGCTTCGACCTCATGATCTCGCGCTTCGGCGTGATGTTCTTCGAGGATCCGGTCGCCGCCTTCGGGAACCTGCTACTCGCCGCTGCGCGCGGTTGTGCGACGCGCCTCGTGGTATTCCGATCGATCGAGGAAAACCCGTTCATGACCACGGCCGAGCGCGCCGCCGTGCAGTTCGTGCCAAATATTCCCCCGCGCATTCCCGGCGCTCCCGGGCAGTTCGCGCTTGCAGACCCTGATCGCGTGCGGCGCATCTTCGAGCAAGCGGGCTGGTCGCGAGTAGAGGTCGTGCCCATCGACGTGCCTTGCGCCTTTCCGGCCGCGGACCTCGAGCGGTTCTTCACGCGCTTCGGCCCCCTGGGTCTGGCGTTGCGAAACGCAACAGAAGTGGCGCGGCGCGACATGCTGCAGGCGGTGCGTATTGCATTCGAACCGTTCGTGCGCGAGGCGCAGGTCCGGTTCGATGCGGCCTGCTGGATGATCGAGGCGCGGGCGCCCTAGCCGAGCGCCATGCCGAGCAGCGCGAGGAATCCGACCCCGGCGATGCCGGCGAGCAGGATCGCGATCATCGTGAGCGGCGTGTTCGGACCGCGGCGCGCGCCGATGATGACGCAGACGATGCCGAGCAACGCCGAGGCGCCACCCATCAGCATCCATTTCAGCATGACCCGGAGAGTCGCCCAGCCGCCGTCGCCCTGGGCGTGGCGTGCATCGAGATCGCCGAGGAACGGCGTGGCGATCGCGAACGCGAACAACGCGAGGCCGAGATAGATGGAAGGCGGCGTCCTGGCCGGCGGCGGCGCGAGAACGTCTTTCGGCTCGGGCGTCGCCGGTTCCACGTGCTCAGCCCGTGCCGCCGACGGTGAGGTTGTCGATGCGCACGGTGGGCTGACCGACGCCCACCGGCACGCTCTGCCCTTCCTTGCCGCAGGTGCCGACCCCGTCATCGAGTTTCAGGTCGTTGCCCACCATGCTCACGCGCGTGAGCACGTCCGGGCCGTTGCCGATCAGCGTCGCGCCCTTGATGGGTGCGCCGATCCTGCCGTTCTCGATGAGATAGGCCTCGCTGGCGGAGAACACGAACTTGCCGGAGGTGATGTCCACCTGCCCGCCGCCGAAGTTCACGGCGTAGATGCCTTTCTCCACCGACGCGATGATCTCTTCCGGTGGCGTCTTCCCGGGCCGCATGTAGGTGTTGGTCATGCGCGGCAGCGTGATGTGCGCGAAGGACTCGCGCCGGCCGTTGCCCGTGGACGCGGTGCCCATGAGCCGCGCGTTCATCTTGTCCTGCAGATAGCCCTTGAGCACGCCGTTCTCGATGAGGGTGGTGCACTGCGTGGGCGTCCCTTCGTCGTCGATATTGAGCGAGCCGCGCCGGCGCGAAAGCGTGCCGTCATCGACGATGGTGCAGTGTTCGGAGGCCACGCGTTCGCCGACACGACCGGCGAATGCCGACGTACCCTTGCGGTTGAAGTCGCCCTCGAGCCCATGGCCGATGGCTTCGTGCAGCAGGATGCCGGGCCAGCCGGGTCCCAGCACCACGGTCATGGGGCCCGCGGGCGCCGGGATCGCGTCGAGATTCACCAGCGCCTGCCGCACGGCCTCGCGCGCCAGGGCGAGCGGCTTGTCGCCGCTCACCAGCTCGGGAAGCGTGATGCGGCCGCCGGCGCCGGCATAGCCCTGCTCGCGCCGGCCGTTCTGCTCGACGATGACCGAGACGTTGAATCGCACCAGCGGGCGGACGTCCGCGGCCAGGTGTCCATCCGAGTTCGCGACCAGCACCACCTCGTGCACCGCGACCACGCTGGCCATGACCTGCACGACGCGCGGATCCATTTTGCGGGTCTCGCGGTCGACGCGCTCGAGCCAGGCGACCTTTTCACTGGAGCTGAAGCTCGACACCGGGTCGATGGGTAGATAGAGCCGATGACCGCTCGTGGGCAGCATGCCCTGCACCGCGCGCGCATCGCCGCGGGTTGCGATGGCGCGCGCGGCACGCGAAGCTTCCTCGAGCGCCGGCAGCACGATCTCGTCCGAGTAGGCGAAGCCGGTCTTCTCGCCGGCCAGGGCACGCACGCCCACGCCCTGCTCGATGCTGGCGCTGCCCTCCTTGACGATGCCGTCCTCCAGCGCCCAGCTCTCCTCGCGGGCGAGCTGGAAGTAGAGATCCGCCGCATCGACCGAAGTCGACATGACCTGCGAGAGCGCCTTGTCGAGCCGGGAATCGTCCAGGCCGCCGGGGCGCAGGATGAGCTCGCGGGCGATGTTCAGCGGTTCGTTCGTGACGCTACTCAAGATGTTTCCAGCTCCTCACGTGTTGTAGATCACCCGGTGCTCGAGCGCCGGGAAGCGCGTGCGCGCATCCACGCGCGCCGCCGCGTCGATGTCGGCCACCACGCAGCCGGTACCGCCCGGCATGCGGGCCAGCACCTTGCCCCAGTGATCGATGATCATCGAATCACCGAAGGTCTCGCGCCCGCTCGGGTGCACGCCCCACTGCGCCGGCGCGATCAGGCCACAGAGATTCTCGATGGCGCGTGCGCGCAGCAACGATTCCCAGTGCGCCCGCCCGGTGGGCACGGTGAACGCCGAGGGCACCACGAACATCTCGGCGCCTTGCCGCGACATGACGCGGAACAGCTCCGGGAAGCGCATGTCGTAGCACACCGCCAGACCCAGCTTGCCGATGGGTGTATCCACGACGCGCGCATCGTGGCCCGCGACCGTGTGCGCCGATTCGCGATGCGACTCCGTACTGCCCGGCACGTCCACGTCGAACAGGTGCATCTTGTCGTAGCGCGCCACGCGCTGGCCCTGCGCGTCGAACACCAGCGACGAGGCACTGACCCGGCCATCCTCGCCCTGCCTCAGGGGGATCGTCCCGCCGACCACCCATATCTTGAGGCGGCGCGCCGTATCTGCAAGGAAGTTCTGGATCTTGCCGGCGCCGTCCGGCTCGGCGATGGCGCGCTTGTCGCCGGAGTCCCGGCCCATGAAGGCGAAGTTTTCCGGCAAGGCGGCCAGCACGGCGCCCAGACGCGCGGCATCCGAGAGGAAGCGTCCGGCCGCCTGCAGGTTGGCGTCTATCTCATGGCCGGAGGTCATCTGGATTGCGGCTACGCGCATGTCCAGAAATCTATCACGCCCCCTAGTCCCAGGTTCCGTGCCATTGCACGCGGTGCGTCTCCGGTGCCTCGGTCCAGCCGCGGCGCGCCGCCGAACCACGCAGCGCATTCAAGGCGCGCGCGAATCGCTCGCGCGCCGGGGAGGGCACGGCGGTGGCCGCCAAGGCGACGCGCTCGTAGTCGAGCGTCAGGTCGTAGTCGCGCGCCAGCAGTCCGATGCGGCCCGTGCCGCGGAATACCTGGTCGGCTTCGGGCCCCGTGCCCTGGACGTCCGCGAGCAGCACCTGTCCGTCCGCGAGCGTGGCGCGCGCCGAGAGCTGGTGATCCGGATTCGTGCCGTGGGTGGCCAGTTCGAATGTGCCCGTCATCGAGCCGGGGAGGTCCTCGGTCTGCAGCGGCCACTCGAGCGCGCCGGACGCGCGCAGGCCCGACAATGGCCATTCCGCCGGAAGCTCGACATCGCCCAGCAGCGCGGCGAGTTGCGCGGTATCGGCAGTGAATTCGACGCGGCAATGGCCTTGCGGACCGCAGCGTCCCCGGGCAGTCAGCTGATGCTGCGCCAGCGCCGAGGTGTCCATCGAGAAATCGAGCCCATCGTCCTGGCGGATCAGCGCAGCCTGCAGCACGCCGAAACTGCGGTCGGCGTACAGCAGGTCGCCGACGCTCAGCTCGAGTTCGCCGTCCCGCGGCAACGTCGCGCCCGCGGCGGCGAGCACCGCCGGCGCTCGTCGCAGGTCGAGGGTGTCCACGCGGACGCGCGGCTTCGCGCCACGATCTGCGGCGAGACTCCATTGACCGCCCATACCCTGCACTGCGAAACGCGCGTGCGTGACGCCGGCGCGCACCTGTCCGCGCACCTCCAGTTCGCGCCCATCGACGCTGAAATCGCGGATTCCCTCCGGCCCGACGCGCAGCTCGGCACTGATCGGCAGCGCGCGCGCGCGGCTCTTGTCGAAGGGTGCGGGCAGGCTGCTCTCGACCCCCGTGAGATTGCTGCCGAGGGCGATCTGCCAGGTGCCCGCCTCGGCCCCGGGCTGCAGGGTGCCGTTCCAGGCGAGTTGACCGTCGATCCGGTCCGCGGCCGCGGTCCCACCTAACAACCCGAGCAGCGACGCCGCATCAGCCGTGCCATTGAGGCTGAACGCGGGTGGATTGCGCGATGCGCCGCGCCGCGATTCGACCTGCACATCGCCGCCGAGCCAGCTGCCCTGCAATGCCAGCCCGCGCAACTGCTGCGCGTAGCGGATCGTGCCGTTGAGCTTCTCGACGGGCGGCAGGCCATCGGCCAGCGGCAACGTGGCGTCGCTCACGCGCGCATTCACGCGCCACAGCTCGGGGCGGCGCAGCGCACGTTCGCCGCGCGCGTCGGTCTCGAGCGCCACGGCACCGCGCAATTTCTCGAGCCCCTGGGATTGGAGGATGCCGCGCAGCAGCGGCGACTCCATGCGCCCTTCGAGCCGCGCGTGCAGTCGCGGCGCACCGCTGCGTGGCCACTCGACGCGCGCCGCGCTGATCGCCAGGTCCTCGACATGTCCGGCATCGAGCGCCAACTGTGCGCCGCCGCGCGCGAACTGCAGCTTGCCGCCGGCATCGGTCAATCGCGGCATGTCCTCACCGCTGGTGGCGAGCCCCGCGAGCACCATGCCGCCGCGCGAGCGACTCCAGCTCACGCGGCCCTCAGGCCCGGGGAACAGTTCCGCCGATCCCTCGGTGACCACGCCCTGCGCAAGTTGCGCGAGGGGCTCGGGCGGCGGCGACTCCGCTTCGAGCAGCGACCACAGATCCGCGAGCAGCGCCCGATCCAGGCGCGCCACAGCCAGACGCAGTGGCTCGGGCTTCTTCGCGCCCGGCTGCCAGTCCCCGTGCGCGCTCAAGGTTGCCGCGCCACTCGAGGCGGTCATCTTGTCGAGTTGCCAGGCCCCACCCGGCTTCAGGATCACCCGCCCGCCCAGTCGCAAGGGGCGCGCTTCCTGCATCGAGACCACGCGCCACTGCGCCGCGTGCGCGGCATCGAACGTCAGCGCAAGGCCGTGCGCATCGCAGCGCAATTGCGCGCCGATCTGGCCGAGCACGGCCTGGTCGCGTGCGCGGGTCAGATCCGCCGCCGAGATCCGCGCGGTCAGCTGCCAGTCGTCCGTCGAGCGCAGGCGATCGCCGGAGTCGAAGCGCAGTTCGTGCAGTTCGCCGGCGGTCGGGGCCCAGCCTGCCGGCATGTCAGGCGTGGCGGCGGCCAGGCGCGGCGCGAGCAGGCTGGCGACGAATTCAGCCGCCATGAAGGGGATGCGTTCCGCGGTGATGGTGGTGCGCGCCACTCGCAGCGAATCCGGCGCTAGGCGCAGCCTCGCGGTGAGCGCGGGGGCGCGCTCCAGCCGGGCGCCGCGCGTCAGCTGCAGGTCCGTGAAGTCCAGCAGCACCTCGTCCGCATTGCGCGTCAGCCGGCCATTGACCGTGACGTGATCGAACCGCGTGGCCGAATCGTGCATCGCGAGCTCGCGCGCATTCGCCTGCCAGCTGCCGGATTCGATCCGGCCGTGACGCAGCGCCAGGCGCGCATCGACGGTGCCGCGGCCGTCCACGCCGGCGAGCGGCGAACCATCGAGAACCTTGTCGAGGAAGACGCGGCGAGCGATCAGACGCAGGTCGCCGGACATGCCCGCGGCGGCGCCCAGCCCCTCGAGCTTGACCGAGACGAACAGCGACTGGCCGACATCCTGGGACAACAGCATGGTGCCGTACGCGCTGAAGCTGCCGCCCGTGCGGCTAACTACCGCCTGGCTGAGCGTGAAGCTGCGATGTGCCGCGCGTTCGTCGCGATGCCGCAGGTGCACGCGCGCGCCTTCGACCTCGATGCGCCCCGAGGGCATGAGGCCGGTCCAGCCAAGATAGCGATGCACCATGGCCGATTCGCCGTCGCTGCGGGTCGCGGTGCGGATCGCCGCGCCGCGCTGCGTCATGGCATCCACCAGCGACTGCTCCGGATCGGCGACGATCTCGATGTCCGGCGAAACCAGCGTCACGTGCCCCAGCGAGAACTGGTGATGGCGCAGGAAGTCCCAGGTATCGAATTCCACGCGCAGCTCCGGAGCGAGCACGTGCACGCGCCCCTGCTTCGGATCCGTGAGCTCGACGCGGGTGAAGACGGCGCTGGTGCCGTCCAGGTCCCAGGCGAAGCGCACGTTGTCGAACCGGACCTCGAGCCCGGTTCGCTCGGTGATGAGCTTCTCGAGCGTGGCGCGCTGTTCGGGGACCCGCGCCGCGATGACGCGCGTGAACACCACGCCGAGCGTGAGCAGCAACCCCAGGCAAAACGTGACCGCGAGCGCGCGTTTCACCCAGTGTGAACCGCGCCATTCCCTGCCGGGAACTCCCTCCCTTTGATCAAGGGCAGTTTCGCTCATCTCACCTCAAGCCAGCACCACGTCGTATTGATCGAACCCGTACAGGGCTTCCACCTGCAATCTGATCGGCCGCCCCACCTGGTGCTCCAGTTCCGCGAGCACCGCCGACTCATCGTCGAGCAGGCGGTCGATCACATTCTGATGGGCCAAAATTAGCAGCTCGCGGCTCTGGAACTGCCTGCTCTGGCGCACAATTTCACGGAATATCTCGTGGCACACGGTTTCGGGCGTGCGCACGAAGCCGCGTCCTTCACAACTGGGACACGGCGCACAAAGCAAATGTTCCAGGCTGTCGCGCGTGCGCTTGCGCGTCATTTCCACCAGGCCCAGCGAAGACACGCTGGCAATGTGCGTCTGCGCATGATCGCCGGCGAGCGCGCGCTGCAGCGCTTCCATGACCTGCGTGCGATGCGCGGTGTCGGTCATGTCGATGAAATCGATGATGATGATGCCGCCCAGATTGCGCAGCCGCAGCTGGCGGGCGATGGCGACCGCCGCCTCCAGGTTGGTGCGGAAGATCGTGTCTTCGAGATTGCGGTGCCCGACGAAGCCACCGGTGTTGACGTCGATGGTGGTCATCGATTCGGTCTGGTCGATCACCAGATGCCCGCCGGACTTGAGCGACACGCTGCGCTCCAGCGCCTTGCCGATTTCCTCCTCGATGCCGTGCAGGTCGAAGATCGGCCGCTGGCCGGTGTACAGCTCCAGCGTGGTGGTGCTTCCCGGCATGAAACTCGCCGCGAAATCGAGCATCTGCGCGTGCGCCGCGGCGTTGTCGACCAGCACGCGATCCACGCCGCGCGCCAGTTCGTCGCGCAGGATGCGCGTGGGCAGCGGCAGGTCCTCGTACACCAACTGGCCCGCGGCGGCGCGCAGGCCTTTTTCCTTGACGTGCTGCCACAGGCGGCACAGGTACTGGATGTCTTCGCGGATCGACTCGGGGCTCGCGCCCTGCGCGGCCGTGCGCACGATGTAGCCACCGGTGATGTGCTGCGGCCTGGCCTCGCTCACCAATTGCTTGAGGCGCGCGCGCTCCGCCTCGTCTTCGATGCGAGCCGAGACGCCGATGCCCTCGCCGCGCGGCATGTACACCATGAGCCGCGACGGCAGCGCCACGAAAGTCGTGAGGCGCGCGCCCTTCGTGCCCATGGGATCCTTCACCACCTGCACGAGAATTTCGTCGCCCTCGTTGACGAGGCGGCGGATATCCTCGACCTGCCCGCCTTCCCTGGGAGCCGTGCCGGTCAGGCTGCTCTCGGCCGACGGCGCCGCGATGTCCGCCGCGTGCAGGAAGGCCGTGCGCTCCAGCCCCACGTCGACGAACGCCGCCTGCATGCCGGGAAGCACGCGCTGCACGCGCCCCTTGTACAGATTGCTGACGATGCCGCGGCGACTCTGCCGCTCGACAAACAGTTCCGTCAGCACCCCGTTTTCGATCAGCGCGGCGCGGTTCTCGCGCGGCGCGACGTTGATGAGGATCTCGGTGGTCACTGTGGGGCGCCTCCGGGCGGCAATCTTCCATTCCAGAGCGGCACACCACGGCGCCGCAGCAGCTCTGCGGCCTCGAACAGCGGCAATCCCATCACACCCGTGTAGCTGCCGCTGATTCTCTCCACGAACACCGCCCCGAGCCCCTGGATGGCATAGGCACCGGCTTTGCCCTGCGGCTCGCCGCTCGCCCAGTAGGCGCGCATCTCGTCCGGCTCGATCTTGCGGAATTGCACCTCGGAGGACGCGACCGAGAGTGCCGGCGAATGCGCGTCGATGACGCACAGCCCGGTGAACACCTGGTGGCAGCGCCCCGACAGCAGGCTCAGCATGCGGATGCAGTCGACTTCATCGCGCGGCTTCTCGAGGATCACACCGTCGACGTGCACCGTCGTATCCGCGGCGAGCACCGGCAGGTCGCGATGCCGCGCGCGCACCGCGATCGCCTTTTCCCGGGCCAGCCGCAGCACGTAGTCGCGCGCCGCCTCGGCGAACCTCGGAGTCTCGTCGATGTCGGCTGGCGTGACGACGTGCGGCACGCCGATGAGATCTAACAACTGGCGGCGGCGCGGCGATGCCGAAGCGAGCCGCAGGACCGGCGGTCTTTGTTCTTGTTCCCCCATCCACCCCCCGTCGCGTTCACTCGCGATGGTACGGGTGATTCTGCAACACCGTGTGCGCGCGATACAGCTGTTCGGCGAGGATCACGCGCACCATGGCATGCGGAAAGGTCAGTGCGGAGAGCGACCAGCGCAAGGTCGCCCTGGCGAGGATACCGGGCCCGAGCCCGTCCGGGCCGCCGATCGCGAAGCTGAGATTCCTGCCGTCCTGCTGGCGTTCGCCGAGCCACTCGGCAAGTTGCAGTGTGGTGAGGGATTTGCCGCGCTCGTCGAGCGCGACGAGGTAGTCGTCGCCGATGCGTTCGAGGAGCTTCTTCTCCTCGTCCGCTTTCGTGCGACCGACCGGGATTTCTTCCAGGTCGATTCGCAGGGCAGCGCGCATCCTGCGCACATAGTCCTCGTAGGCCGTCGTGACCCACCCGGGCATGCGCGTACCCACCGCGAGGATGCGAACGCGCACGGGAAAACGCTAGCGCGCGGCGCGCGCCCTTGCCGCGGCCTTGCGGCGCGGCGCAGCCGCCTCGGCCGGTGGCCTCACGTCTTCCCAGAGTTTCTCGAGGCCGTAGAACTCGCGCACCCGCGGCAGCATCACGTGCACGACGACGTCGGTGAGATCGACCAGCACCCACTCGCCTTCGCGTTCGCCCTCGACGCCCATCGGGCGAAAGTCGTTCTGCTTGGCGAGCTGCACGACGCGATCGGCGATGGATTTGACGTGGCGGTCGGAATTGCCCGAGGCGATGACGACGATGTCGGTGATGTCGGTGAGGTGCCGCACGTCCATGACTTTGACGTTGACGGCTTTCATGTCATCGAGCGCGGTATTGACGATGCGCAGGAGGGTCTGCGGTATGGAGGATTTGGCCGGCGCGGTGGCACGGCGCGAACGGGTTTTCGTGGTCATTGCACTCCGTGTGTGTCTTCAACGGTTTCGAGCATAGCACCCCGATTCACGGATGATGTCGCGAACTGCGTCGGGAACCAGGAAGCGCGGATCGCGACCGGCGTCGATGATCTGTCGCAATTCCGTCGATGAAATTTCGAGCTGCGTCACGGCATGCACGTAGATGCGGCCGGCGACCGATTTGTGCAGGTCGTTCACGGCGCCCGTGCCCCGGTCGACCATCAGCTCGCCCAACGGGCCATGCACCGGCGCCTTCCAGCCCGGCCGATGCGCGACGACCACATGCGCGAGGTCGAACAATTCCCGCCAGCGATGCCAGTTCGGCAGGCCGAGGAAGGCGTCCATTCCAAGCAACAGGCACAGCGACCGATTCGGGAATTCCTGGCGCAGCTCGGTCAGTGTATCGACGGTGTAGGACGCCCCCGCACGACGGACTTCCCGATCGTCGACCACGAACGAGGACTGTCCGGCCACGGCAGCCTTCACCATGGCGACGCGCAATGCGGCATCCGCCAGCGTGCGTTCGCGATGCGGCGGGTTGCCGGTGGGCAGGAAGCGCACCTCGGCGAGCCTCAGCGACTGCCACAATTCGAAGGCGGTGCGCAGGTGGCCGTAGTGGATCGGATCGAACGTACCGCCGAACAACCCGATGGGGCCTGTGCCATTTGCAGTATTCAAGCGGCGCGAGTTCCGGCCAGCGGCAGCGCGCGGCGTCCCGCGAACTCGACGATCATCAGTGCCATTTCATCCCAGGCATCACCGTATTGCTGCCCCTTGATCATGCGGTCGGCGCGCGCCAGCCGCGCCGCGAGCCGAGCATACGGCAGCCGGGGGGCGCGGCGCTTCGCATTCTCGAGCGCCGCGGAAGGCCGTTGCCAGCCGCGCGCGCCATCGCTCTGCGTCGTGCCCCAGGCATTGTGGATTTCGCGCGCCAGCGACCACAGCGCCAGCGTCGCTTCCACGCCTTCGCTGCGCAGACCTGCGAGGATCCGCAGGCCGCGCGGCACGTCGCCTCCCAGAGCAGCTTCGCCGAGCTGGAATACATCGAAGCGCGCGCTGTTGCCGAGCGAGGTACGCACCGCCTCGAGATCCACCTGGCGGCCGCCGGCCAGCAGCTTCAGCTTCTCGAGCTCCTGCTGCGCGGCGAGCAGGTTGCCCTCGGTCCGCTCGACGATGAACCGCACCGCCGCATCGTCGAGATCCAGTTCGAGCGCGGCGGCCCGCGCGCGCAGCCACTGCGGCAGGCGAGCGACCTCCACCGGCCAGATCGGCAGCCACGCGCCGGCACTTTCGAAGGCCTTGACCCAGGCCGAGGCGCTCTGTTCGCGCTCCAGCTTGCCGGTGAGCATCAGGTAGACGTTGTCGGGGTTGGGCGAGGCGAGCAACTCGACGATGGCATTGGCGCCGCCGACACCGGGCTTGCCCGAGGGCAGCCGCAGCTCGATCAGCTTGCGCGCGCCGAACAGCGAAAGGTTGTTAGACGAGGCACGCACCGATTCCCAATCGGCGACGCGCTCGATGAAGTGCACCTCGCGTTCCTCGAAGCCGGCGCGTTTCACGCGCGCGCGGATGGCGTCCGCCGCTTCGGCGACCAGCAGCGCCTCGTCGCCGCAGACCAGGTATGCCCGGGCGGGTTCACCCGAGAGGTGCGAGCGCAGCGTGTCGAGGGTCAGTTTCAATGGATGCCAATTATGAGCGAGACCGCGGCCCGGAAGCCATACGATTTCGTCCCGACGCGCGGTATTCTTCGGCATGGCCACCATTTTCGAGAAGATCGTCGCCGGGGAGATCCCCGCCACCATCGTGCACAAGGACGAGCGCGTCACCGCCTTCCGCGACATCAGTCCGCAGGCGCCGGTGCACGTGTTGATCGTTCCTAACAAGCCCATCCCTACGGCGAACGACGTCACCGAGGCGGACGAAGCCACGCTCGGCCACATGTTCATCGTCGCGCGCGACATCGCCAGGCGCGAAGGCATCGCGGAGAACGGCTTCCGGCTCATCGTGAACTGCAACCAGCACGGCGGCCAGGTGGTGTTCCACCTGCACATGCACCTGCTGGGGGGCAGGCCGCTGGGACCGATGTTGTCGGGAGGCAGACATGGCTAGCCGCAGCAAGAAGAAGGCCGCGCCCGCCCGCAAGTCGGGCGACTTCTATCCTCCGATCCGGCCGTACAACAGCGGCTACCTGCGCGTGTCGCCCGTGCACGAAATCTACTATGAGGAAAGCGGCAATCCGGCAGGCAAGCCCGTCGTGTTCCTGCACGGCGGCCCGGGCGGCGGCACCGATGCGAAGATGCGCCGCTTCTTCAATCCGAAGCGCTACCGCATCGTGTTGTTCGATCAGCGTGGCTGCGGCAAGAGCCGGCCCACCGCCAGCCTCGAGGACAACACCACCTGGCACCTGGTCTCCGACATCGAAGCCATCCGCGAACACCTGAAGATCGAACGCTGGCAGGTGTTCGGCGGCTCGTGGGGCTCCACGCTGGCCCTGGCCTATTCGCAGAAACATCCCGAGCGCTGCACGGAACTCGTGCTGCGCGGCATCTTCCTGCTGCGTCGCTGGGAGCTCGATTGGTTCTACCAGGATCCGGACGGCGCCGGCGCGCTGTTCCCCGACCTGTGGGAGCACTACATCGAGCCGCTGTCTGCTGAGGAGCGCCGCGACTGCATGCGCGCCTACTATCAGCGGCTGACCAGCGATGATCGCAAGACGCTGCTCGCGGCGGCGCGTTCCTGGTCGATCTGGGAAGGTGCTCTCTCGTACATCAAGATGAACCCTGACGCCGTCAAGAAATACGGCGACCCGGAATTCGCGGCCGCCTTCGCACGCATCGAGTGCCACTACTTCGTGAACGGCGGATGGCTGGAGCGCGAGAGCCAGCTGCTCGACGACGTGCACAGGATTCGTCACATCCCCGCGACCATCGTGCAGGGTCGGTTCGACGTGGTCTGCCCGATGCGCACTGCCTGGGCGCTGCACAAGGCATGGCCCGAAGCGGATTTTCGCATCGTGCCCGACGCCGGCCATTCGGCTTTCGAGCCGGGTATTTCACGCGAGTTGATCAGGGCGACCGATCGCTACGCGCGCTAGCGCGGCGCGCGCCGCCTTCTGTCAGCACGCGCAGCGCTGCGCGAAATGGACCAGATCGAGTTCAATGCCTTCGTGGGCATGGAGGCGAGCGGCATGTTTGCCGGCGATTCGGTGGAGGCACGGCCATTGGTGAGCGGGCGCGGTCCACTCCGCTCGCTTTTCTTGATCATTCTGTAAAACCGGACTCAAGCCCGACAAGGCGGCGCCGATACAGCGGCTAGCGGGGCTTGCGCCTGCTCAACGCAGGTTCCGTCGATCGAAGGTCGGGTATGGAAGCGGCGCGGCTTGGCGTAAACGACTCCTCAGGTCTCTCGCCGCCTCCATGCCCGACCGTCAGGGGGCCGCCTTCAGGGTGAAGGCCGGCCTGCCTGACTCGTCGATGAGGCCCTGGCGTTGCAGCCAGTGGCGCGCGTCCGCAGCATCCTGCTCGAACCAGGCGCGCGCCGAACCCAGCCGGAACGTGTATCCCCAGGCATCCATGTCCGCGAACATCCGTGCCCGCCCGAGCATGGGCAATTCATCGGCGAGCAGGATCTGCAGGTAACAGACGGCCGACTCTTCGTCGTCGTCGCCACCAGCATCACGGTCGAGCGCTGCGCGTCGACCTGGCGACATGCAGACGAAGTGGCTGAGCTCGTGCAGCAGCGAGTGCAGCGGCGTATCCGCGCGCACGTACAGCGCGTTGCCGCGCAGCCCTGCTTCGCTCTCTCCCCAGTACGAACCCGGTGGCACCGCATCGGCCGCGCATTGCACGAGATCGACGCCGAAGCGGCGTGTGAGCTCCACCAGTGACTGGTGCGGATCCCGGCCTACGCGCGCGACGTCGGCGACCTCGGGGCGCGCGTTCACAAGGCCGCGAGTCGCCGCATCACCAGCGCGACGAGATCGCGCGCCAACGCCTCACGCAGGATTTCCTGCTCGCGCTCCTTGGCGAGCAGCTGCGTCTCGTCGAAGCTGAAGTCGCGAGTCGCGGAGATTTCCTCGTGCTCGATGAGCTGCTTGCCGTCCGCGGTCACGGTGAATTCGACTTTGTAGGTGAGCTCGTATTCCGTGGGGATGTTGCGCGCGGAGACCGAGAGCACCCGCTCGGTGAGCGCATCGTCGTGGACCGTGATCGTCGCGCCCGACGAACCTTGCGTGCGGATCACCTTGGATCCAGAAGCGATCAGCGCCTTGCGCAGGTCCTGCACGAAGTCGGTCTGCTCGTCCTTGGCATCGATGTAGGTGTAGGCGAAAGCCTGCGGCAGCGGCTGGCGGCCCTGGAGGTGGAAGCCGCAAGAGGCGAGCGTCAGGAGAATGGGGACAGTCCCCAATTTCAGGAGGAAATTGGGGACAGTCCCCTTCATACGACGAGGTTCGCGAGCTTGCCGGGCACGTAGATCGCCTTGCGGATCGGCTTGCCCTCGACGTATTTCTGCACGTTCGCGTCCGCGAGCGCGGCCTGTACGGCGACTTCCTGCGTGGCGTCGGCTGGAACACTGACGCGTGCGCGCATCCTGCCGTTGACCTGCACGGAGATCTCGATGGCATCCTGGACCAGCGCGTCGGGATCCGGTGTCCACCAGCGCTCGTGGATCAGCGCGGTGTCGTGCCCGAGCTGCTTCCACAACTCGTGCGTGACGTGCGGAATCATCGGCGACAGGCACATGACCGCGATCTCGAGCGCCTCGTGCACCACCACGCGGCCGGCCAGCGATTTGCTGTCGTGCTTCGAGACCGCGTTCAGCAGCTCCATGACCGCCGCCACCGCGGTGTTGAAGCTGCGGCGCCGGCCGATGTCGTCGGTGACCTTCTCGAGCGTGTGATGCGCGATGCGCCGCAATTCCTTCTGCTCGGCGTTCAACTGCGTCTTGTCGAACTCGGTGGTCGTGATGGCGTCGGCGGGCGGCGGCGCATTCACCTGGTCCCATACCGCCTTCCACAATCGCCGGATGAAACGGAACGAACCCTGGACGCCCTCCTCCGACCACTCGAGCGTCTGCTCGGGCGGCGCCGTGAACATCATGAAGAGGCGCGCGGTGTCGGCGCCGAACTGGCCGATCAGCTCGGTCGGATCGACGCCGTTGTTCTTGGACTTCGACATGGTGCCGAGGCCGTCCCACAGCACCGGCTGGTTGTCGGTGAGCAGGATGGCGCCTTTGCGCTGGTGGTTTTCGTCCAGCAGCACCTCGACGTCGGCCGGATTGTAGTAGTCGCGCCGTCCCGGTGCGGGCTCCCGGTAGTAGATGTGATGCAGCACCATGCCCTGCGTCAGCAGGTTGCGGAATGGCTCATCGACTTTCACCAGGCCGAGATCGCGCATCACCTTGGTCCAGAAGCGCGAATACAGCAGATGCAGGATGGCATGCTCGATGCCGCCAATGTACTGATCCACCTGCATCCAGTAGTTAGCCCGCTCGTCCACCATGGATTTCGCATCCGGGCAGGCGAAGCGCAGGAAGTACCAGGACGAATCGACGAATGTGTCCATGGTGTCGGTTTCGCGGCGCGCGGCGCCGCCACAGCGCGGGCACCTGGTCTCGTAGAAGCTCGGCGTCTTGTTGAGCGGGTTTCCCGAGCCATCGGGCACCAGGTCCTCCGGCAGCACCACGGGAAGATCCGCGTCCGGCACCGGCACTTCACCGCATTTCGCGCAGTGGATCATGGGCACCGGGCAGCCCCAGTAGCGCTGGCGCGAGATACCCCAGTCGCGCAGGCGCCATTGCACGCGCTTGCGTCCCAGGCCTTTCTTCTCGAGCGCGGCGGCGATCCGATTCACGGCCTGCGGGAACTCCAGCCCGTCGAATTCTCCCGAGTTCATGGTGATGCCGTACTCTGAAAACGAGTCCTGCCACGGCGGATCGATGTTTTCGTACGCCCCGGTCCTGGACTTCACGACCTGGACGATGGGTAGTTTGTTACTGAGCGCGAATTCGTAGTCGCGCGCGTCGTGCCCCGGCACGCCCATCACGGCGCCCTCGCCGTAGGCCATCAGCACGTAGTTGGCCACCCACACTTCGACCGTCTGGCCGGTGAACGGGTGCAGCACGTGGAAGCCGGTGGGCCTGCCCTTCTTCTCCTGCGTGGCGATGTCGGCTTCCATGGTGGAGCCGCGCCGGCACTCGTCGATGAAGGACTGCAGCCCGGCATTCTTCGCGCCGGCCGCCAGCGCCAGCGGATGCTCCGCGGCCACGGCCATGAACGTGACGCCGAACAGCGTGTCGGCGCGCGTGGTGAACACCTTGAGCGCGCCGTCTGCTCCCATCAGCGCCTTCGTATCCGGCGCGTACGGGAAGCTGATCTCGCAGCCCTCGGACTTGCCGATCCAGTTGGCCTGCATGGTCTTCACGCGCTCGGGCCAGTCCGGCAGCTTGTCGAGGTCGCCTAACAACTCCTCGGCGTAGCGCGTGATCGCCAGGTAGTACATCGGGATTTCGCGCTTCTCGACCAGCGCTCCCGTGCGCCAGCCGCGCCCGTCGATGACCTGCTCGTTGGCGAGCACGGTCTGATCGACCGGATCCCAGTTCACGACGCCGGTCCTGCGATACGCGATGCCCTTCTCGAGCATCCTGAGGAACAGCCACTGGTTCCAATGGTAGTAAGACGGGTCGCAGGTGGCGAACTCGCGCGACCAGTCGAAGGCGAGTCCCAGCGCCTTCATCTGGCCCTTCATGTAGGCGATGTTGTCGCGGGTCCATTTCGCGGGCGGCACGCCGTTCTTGATCGCGGCGTTCTCGGCCGGCAATCCGAAGGCGTCCCAGCCCATCGGCTGCAGCACGCTCCTGCCCTGCATCATGTGGAAGCGCGAGAGCACGTCGCCGATGGTGTAGTTGCGCACGTGGCCCATGTGCAGCCGGCCCGACGGATACGGGAACATCGACAGGCAATAGAACTTGTCCTGGTCGGCGCCTTCGCGCGCCTCGAAGACCTTGTTGGCATCCCAGTAGGCCTGCGCGGCGCGCTCGACGACAGCCGGCTCGTATCGTTCTTGCATCGGAAAGGCTTGTTTTTTCAGGGCTTTGAGAGAGGCCGGCAAGAATACACGAGGTCGCGCCCGATTCCGACAGGTCATCGCGGAATCCACCGCGACCTCGCGGCTCGCGGAGCCGATTAACTAGCTCAGGAATCACGAGGGGAGTGTTCATGGACGTACCTATCCGGTCCCCGACGCGGCTGCTGTGGACCGGCGGCTGGGATTCGACGTTTCGACTGCTGCAACTGCTGCTCGTGGAAGGCCGTGACGTGCAGCCGTACTACGTGATCGATCACCCGAAGTACCGACCTGCGGTGCCCGCCGAGCAGCGCGCCATGCGCAACATCCGCGAGTTGCTCGGCAAGCGCCACCCCGAGGCCGCGGCCCGGCTCGACCCCACCCTCGAATGCCGCCTGAATGACGTGGCGCCCGACGCGCAGATCCACCGCCACTTCGAGGAATGCCTGCGTTCCGGTTTCATCGGCGGCCAGTACGAATGGCTGGCCAGGTTCTGCGCGCAGCGCGGTATCGCGGACATGGAGTTGTCGATCCACCGTGACGACAAGGCGCGCGAGCTGATCGCGGACCTCGTCGATGACTCACGCATGCGTCTCGATCCGCGCCACGCCGGCGACGACCGTTACGAACTGTTCAAATCGTTCCGCTTCCCGCTGTTCGACACGACCAAGGAGCAGATGAGATCGCAAGCACGCCGCGCCGGCTTCGAGGACTTCATGGAACTGACCTGGTTCTGTCACCGGCCGATCCGAGGCGAGCCCTGCGGCGTCTGCAATCCGTGCATCTACACCATCCAGGAGGGTCTCGGCGATCGTGTGCCCGCGAGCGGGCGGCGGCGCTATCGCATGCGCGTGATGCCGCGCATCCGCAGCGCGCTCACGCGCCACACGACGCTGTACCTGGCGGCGCGCTCGCTGTATCGCAAGCTGCGGCGCAAGGCATGACAAAAGAAAACGCCCGGCACGAGGCCGGGCGCTCTCTCACTCACCACAAGCAAGTATCAGCTGATCTTGATCGGCAGGAACAACTGGTTGCCGTCGCGCTCGAGCAGGATGGCAACCGTCTTCGAGCCGTTCGACGTGGCGTTGCGCAGCTCGGCCACCGACTTCACGGTCTTGCCGTTGACGCCGAGGATCACGTCGCCGGGGCGCACGCCTGCATCGGCGGCGGGCCCGTCGACGTCCTCGACCAGTAGATAGCCCCGCGTGTCGGCGCTCTTGCGCTCGTCTTCGCCCAACGGCCGCACGGACAGTCCCAGCTTGTCGGCCTTGGCGGGTTCGTCGCCGCCGCTGCGGGTGTTCGATACCTTCTGGATGTCTTCCTTGTACTCGTCGACCTTGACGTTGATGGTCTTGATCGAATGGTCGCGCCACACCTCGAGCTTGGCCGTCTCGCCAGGCTTGATCGCGGAGATCACCGACGGCAGTTGCGTCGAGCGCTCCACCGGCTTGCCGTTGACGCTGAGGATGACGTCGCCGTCCTTGATGCCGGCCTTCTTCGCCGGGCCATCATCGAGCACCTGCCCGACCAGTGCCCCGCGCGGACGATCGAGGCCGAAGGCGTCGGCGAATTGCGCGTTGACTTCCTGGATCTGCACACCGATGCGGCCGCGTGTCACCTTGCCCGTGCTCACGAGCTGCGTGCGCACGTTGTTGGCGACGTCGATCGGGATGGCGAAGGAGATGCCCATGTAACCGCCGCTGCGGCTGTAGATCTGCGAATTGATACCGACCACTTCGCCGTTGAGATTGAACAGCGGGCCGCCCGAATTGCCGGGATTCACCGCGACGTCGGTCTGGATGAAGGGCACGAGCCCGTCCTCGCCCGGCATGGAGCGGCCGGTGGCGCTGACGATGCCCGCGGTCACGCTGTTCTCGAAGGTGAACGGCGAACCGATGGCCAGCACCCACTCGCCGGGACGAAGCTTCGACGGATCGCCCATCTTCACGACCGGCAGATTCTTGGCGTCGATCTTCAGCACCGCGACGTCGCTGCGCCGATCGACGCCGATGACCTTGGCCTGGTACTCGCGGCGATCCGTCATGCGCACCGTCACTTCGTCCGCGTCGGCGACCACGTGCGCATTGGTGAGGATGTAGCCGTCGGGGCTGACGATGAAGCCCGAACCCTCACCCTGGCGCTGCGGGACCTGGTAGCTGCGGCGGCCGAAACGCTGGCCCTGGTCCGGCGCGGGTATCCCGAAGCGCCGGAAGAATTCCTGGAACGGATCGTCGGAATCCTCGTCATCCGACTGGCTCTGATCGCGCGAGACGCGATGCGCCTTCTCGACCACGGAAATGTTCACCACGGCGGGGCCGACCTGCTCGACCAGCGTGGCGAAATCCGGGAGCGCGCGCCCGTTCAACGTGCCGACGGGCTGCGCAGAAGATGCAGTTCCCGCGGGCGCGGCGGCCGCGGTGGTACCGGACTGCGCCGGCGGCGCGGCGGATGTTTGCGGCGCGCATGCGCCGACGGCGACGACGACGGCCGCGATGAGCCCCAGGCGTTTCGCAACGAAAAGCGACATATCAGCGAATCCTCGTGAATGGGACGACGACGATGCCGGAGTAGACCCGGCGGGTTTGGCGAAGTTCAGCGCCCGGTGGTCCATGTTGATGTCCTCAGGAAGACTTGCGCCTCCCCAGATATACGCTGAAAAGCCCTGAAAACAAGGCCAAACACAGCACCGGCCAATTGCCCGTGCGCGCATACGGCGTCAATCCGGTCCGGGGCTGCAGCGTGGCGTGCATTACATTCGCTTCATATTCAGGCGCACGCGCGATGATTTCGCCGTGCGGTCCGATGACCGCGGACACGCCGTCGTTGGCGGCACGCACCATGGGGCGGCCGGTCTCCATGGCGCGCTGCCGGCTGATCTGCAGGTGCTGGTAGCGAGCCGTCGACTTCGCGAACCAGGAATCATTGGTCACGTTGAGCAGCATGGTCGCCGTGCGCATGGCCGGCAGCAGCGTGGAGCCGTAGGCATCCTCGTAACACACGCCCGCGGCGATGCGCTGGCCGGCGGCTTCGAGCGGCTCCTGGTGTGCTGCGCCGCGATTGAAACTGGAGTACGGCAAACCCTGCAGCTTGAGCCAGTTGCGGATGAATTCCGGCACCGGGAAGAACTCCGAGAATGGCACCAGGTGATGCTTGTTGTGCCAGCTGATCCCGGGCGAGCCGCGATCCATCGCGAGCACCGAGTTGAAGTACTCCTCCTCGTGGGTCTGCGGATTCTCCTCGGCGCGCAACGCGCCCATGACCAGCGAGGAGCCGCTCGCGCTCGCCTCGCGGTACACGTCGCGGTAATACTCGATGTGATTGTTGACCAGGTCGGGGATCGCCGACTCCGGCCACACGATGAGGTCCGCGCCGTGCGCCTCGCGCGTGCGCCTGCGGTAGTTCTCGAGGATGCCGTCGAGATTGCCCTCGATCCATTTTTCGTCCTGCGGCACGGCGCCCTGCACCACCGCCACGGTGATCGGCCGCGAATACGGCCGCGTCCAGTCCACGTGCCGCAGTGGATAGGCCGCGAGCCACGGGATCGCGATGACGGCCCCGGCGGCCAGGCGCTCGCGCCGGGTGCCGAGCAGCAGCGTGACCAGTCCGCCGGCCATGACCAGCGTGAGCAGGCCGAGTCCGTACTGGCCGATCAGCGGAGCGAACGCCGTGCCTAACCAGTTGTCCGTGTGCGCGTAGCCCAGCGCCAGCCAGCCGAAGCCCGTCAGGAACCAGCTCCGCCACCACTCGATGAGCAGCCAGGCGGCCGGTGTCGCGACCATCCAGCGCAGCGCGCCGCGCGCGGGCGTGTACTTCGCCAGCGCCCAGCCGACCAGTGCGTGATACAGGCCCATGATGGCGGCGAGGCAGAACATCAACGCCAGCGCCAGCGGCACCGGCGCGTGCCCGATGATCTGCAGGCTGATGTACAGCCAGTAGGTGCCGACGGAGAACGTGCCGAAGTTGAACCAGAATCCGAGCACGGCGGCGCGGCGCGGAGCCGCGCCATCCCACAGCCAGACGAGGATGGCCGGCGAAAGAATGGCGATCGGCCACCACTCGAACGGCGCGAACGACAGCCCGAGCGCCGCGCCCGCGACGAGCGCGCTGGCGCTGCCGACGTAGCGGCGGTTCACGAATTCGCGGATTTGCACGCTACGGCCGGTCTTCGGGCGGCACGATGTCGCGCGGCGTGGTGAGCCGCAGGGTGTCGATCCGGCGGCGGTCGAAACGCATCACCTTCACCTCGCAATCCGCGAGCTGCAGGGTCTCGCCACGGCGCGGCAGCCGGCCGAGCTGCTTCATCACGAGGCCGGCCACGGTATCGAACTCGTCGTCCGACAGATCGGTCTGAAAGTACTCGTTGAATTCGTCGATCGGCGTCTGGCCGCGCACGATGAATTGACGTTCGCCATCCTTGCGGATGTTCACGTCCTCGTCCACGTCGTGCTCGTCGTCGATGTCGCCGATGATCTGCTCGATCACGTCCTCGATGGTCACGAGGCCGGCGATGCCACCGTACTCGTCGGCGACGATCGCCATGTGCACGCGCGAGCGGCGGAATTCGCGCAGCAGCACGTTGAGGCGCTTGCTCTCGGGCACGAACACGGCCGGGCGCATGAATTCCTTGATGTCGAACTCCGTCTCGTGATGCTGCGCGGCGAGGCGCAGCAGGTCCTTGGCGAGCAGGATGCCCACGATCTTCTCGCGGTCCTCGTCCATGACGGGGAAGCGCGAGTGGCCGCTGTCGATCACCGTCTTCAGCAGCGCGTCGGATTCGTCGTCGCGGCTCACGAAGATCATCTGCGCGCGCGGCACCATGATGTCGCGCACCTGGATGTCGCCGACGGTGAGCACGCCTTCGAGCATGGGCAACGCGTCCCCTTCGACGACGCCGCGCAGCGTCGCCTCGCGCAGGTATTCAATGACCTCGCCGCGATCCTGGGCTTCGCCCGCCATGCGGCGCGAGAGCTTGCGCAACCAGCGGCCGCTGCTGCCGGACTCGCGCTCCTTGTCTTTTTCCTTTTCCTTGGCGCTCATGTGTAGGGATTTCCGATGCCGAAACTGCGCAGCACGGCGATCTCGCGGCGCTCCATGCGCAGCCGCTCGCGGGCTCCCGTCTCATGATCGTAGCCGGCCAGGTGCAGCGAGCCGTGCACCACCATGTGCGCCCAGTGGTCTGCCACCGGCTTGCCGTCGCGGACCGCCTCGCGCCGCACCACGTCGGCGCAGATCACCAGGTCACCCAATGGTAGATAGGTATCGGGAGGCATGCCGCGACGCGATCTTGCCGCGCCGATGAGCGCGGGCGCCGGGAACGACAGCACGTTGGTCGGCTGGTCCTTGCCGCGCCAGCGGCGATTGAGCTCGCGGCTTTCGCCGGGCCCGACCACCCGCACGGCGATCTCACGGCCATGGCCGCGCCGGCCGAGGGCGGCGGCCGCCCAGCGATTCATGCGCGATCGGGCCGGGGCCCAGGCACGCGTGGCGGGCCGCACCTCCAGACGAAGGCCTTTGCCGGCGCGCTTCGCCTTGCCGGCGCTCATGTCTTTTCGTTGGGCGCATGCGCCTCGTACGCCTGCACGATGCGCTGCACGAGCGGATGCCGCACCACGTCCGCCGCCTCGAAGAAGGTGAAGGCCACGCCGTCGGTGTTGCGCAGGATGTTGATGACGTGCCTGAGGCCCGAGAGCTTGCCCGCCGGCAGGTCGGTCTGCGTGACGTCGCCGGTGACCACCGCGCGCGAGCCGAAGCCGATGCGCGTCAGGAACATCTTCATCTGCTCGGGCGTCGTGTTCTGCGCCTCGTCGAGGATGATGAAGGAATCGTTGAGCGAGCGGCCGCGCATGAAGGCCAGCGGCGCCACTTCGATGATGTTGCGTTCGATGAATCTCGCAACCCGGTCGAAGCCCAGCATCTCGTACAGCGCGTCGTACATCGGGCGCAGGTACGGATCGACCTTCTGCGTGAGATCCCCCGGCAGGAAACCAAGCCGTTCGCCCGCCTCCACCGCCGGCCGCACCAGGATGATGCGGCGGATGCGATCCGCCTGCAGCGCTTCGACCGCGCAGGCCACGGCGAGATAGGTCTTGCCCGTGCCGGCCGGCCCGATGCCGAAGGTGAGGTCGCGTGCGTGGATGTTCGCGAGGTAGTCCCTCTGGTTGCGGCCGCGCGCGCGGATGGTGCCGCGCGCCACGCGCACCGAATTGTCGTCCGTCGGTTCGGCCGGCGCGAGCGCGCCCGGTTCGTCCGGCGAATCGCGCAGCGCCAGGTGCACGCGATCGAGGGAGATCTGCTCGCTCGGCGTCTTGTCGAACAGCTCGCGCACCACGTCCTCGGCGGCATGCGCGCGCTGCCCGACGATGCGGAAGCTGGCGCCGCGCCGCTTGACCGATACTCCCATGCGCGTCTCGATGAGCCGCAGGTTCTCATCCAGCGGCCCGCACAGGTTCGCGAGCCGTGTGTTGTCCGGCGGCACGAGATCGAATTCGCGCGCGGGTTCGACTGGAGCGGGAGTGGACATCGTGACTAACTATTGACCGCGATGCGGGCGGCGGCCGGACGGCCCGTCGTGTCCGACTGGTCCGTGGCCGCGAGCCGGCCGCGCAGCGACTGCGGCAGCGCCTTGACGATGGACACGTCGACGAACCTGCCGATGAGGCTCGCGGGTCCCGGAAAATTCACCCAGCGATTGTTCTCGGTCCTGCCGGCGAGCTCATGCTTGTCCTTCTTCGACGGGCGCTCGACCAGCACGCGCTGCGTGCTGCCCACCATCGACTCGCTGATGGCGCGCGCCTGCGCGTTGAGCTGCGCCTGCAGCCTCGCCAGACGCTGCTGCTTGACCTCGTGCGGCACGTCGTCCGGCAGCGAGGCGGCGGGCGTTCCCGGGCGCTGGCTGTAGATGAACGAGAACGACTGGTCGAAATTCACATCGCGCACGAGTTTCAGTGTGGCCTCGAAGTCGCGTTCCGTCTCGCCGGGAAAGCCCACGATGATGTCGGTGGAGACCGCTATCGTCGGCCGTACCGCTCGCAGGCGCCGCACTTTCTCCTTGAACTCGAGCGCGGTGTAGCCGCGCTTCATCGCGGCGAGGATGCGGTCCGAGCCCGACTGCACCGCAAGATGCAGATGATTCGCGAGCCCGGGCACGTTGGCATACGCCTCGATCAGCGAATCGCCGAATTCCACCGGGTGCGAGGTGGTGAAACGGATACGCTCGATGCCGGGCACCGCTGCCACGTAGTGGATCAGCGTGGCGAGATCCACCACGGCGCCGTCGCCCATCGCGCCCGCGTAGGCGTTGACGTTCTGGCCTAACAAGGTGACTTCGCCCACGCCCTGGGCGGCGAGCTCGCGCACTTCTTTCATGACCGAATCGAACGAGCGCGATACTTCGTCGCCGCGCGTGTAAGGCACCACGCAGAAGGTGCAGTACTTGCTGCAGCCCTCCATGATCGAGACGAACGCCGAGGTGCCTGCGGCGCGCGCCGGCGGCAGGCTGTCGAACTTCTCGATTTCCGGGAAGGACACGTCGACCACCGCGCGGCCGGTGCGCTTGAGCTCGCCGAGCATCTCGGGCAGGCGGTGCAGGGTCTGCGGGCCAAACACCAGGTCCACGTAGGGCGCGCGGCGCGTGATCGCCTCGCCTTCCTGGCTGGCCACGCAACCGCCCACTCCGATCAGCACGTGCGGTTTGAGCTTCTTGATGTCCCGCCACTCGCCGAGCAGCGAATACACCTTGTCCTCGGCCTTCTCGCGCACCGAACAGGTGTTCATGAGCAGGACGTCGGCTTCGGCCGGGTTGTCCGTGGGCTTGAGGCCGGCGCCGACGTCGAGCACGTCGCCCATGCGGGCCGAGTCGTACTCGTTCATCTGGCAGCCGACGGTTTTGATGGAGTAGCGGCCGGGCATTTCGGGGCGAGAAATAACGCGGGCGCTAGGGTATCTCAATTCCCCCCGATGCGGTTTTAGATCTTGTAAATCAGTGGGTTATGGATCGCCGGCCAAGCTGTCCAGGGCATCGATCTCACGCTGGGAGCGCCGCGCCTGCCGTTCCCCGGCCCAGGCGGCCAGCGCCAAAGCGCCGACCAGGAACAGCGCCGCGAAGCCGATGTGCCGCCATGAAGCCGGCGGGCTGTTCTCGAAGTACATGGACGCCAGCAGCAGGGCATAGCCCGGCAGTACCGCCAGATTGATTCGCCAGCCGCCACGCCGGAAGTCGCGCTGGCGCTCCAGCTGTCGGCGTTGATAGCGCAGGGTATCGAGCACACCGGCATCGGCCGGACTCGATTCTGCCGATACGTGCCGTCGGGTTCGATAAAGGGCATACAGCGCATAGCCCCCCCAACAGAGCAGCGCGGCCAGCATCAGCGGCTTCGTGGAGAAAAACTTCCAGGCGCAAAAGGCCCACCAGACACAGGCGCCGACGCAGATGAAGTAGCCCAGTACTGCTCGCTGGCGTCTGCGCCGATCGAAGTCGGTCGCGATGTGGCGCACATAGGCCAGCGAAATGCGCGGTGCATCGACCGCCTGTGCCTGCCAGACCTGCTGCGCGTTCATTTGGGTTCTCCAGGGATCAGCCGCTCGGAGAGCAGCCGTTTGATGCGGTGGATCTTGGTGCCGGTGTTGGTGTGCGAGAGGCCGGCAATCTCGGCAATTTCGCCGATACCCAACCCTTCGAGGTGGAGCACGAACACTTCGCGATCGGTGGGTTTGAGGCGCTGCACGAGTTCGTGGATGCGCGTGAGCATTCGCGCTTCATCGAGGGAAGTTCCGACCTCCGGCCCTCCCTCCGGGATTTCCACGTCATCGAGATCGACGAGGTGTTTGTCGAAGCGCCGGCGACGGCGCAGCACGTGCGTGGCCGCCACGTTGTGAGCCACGCGATAGACCCAGGTGCGCAGCGAACAGCGCCCGCCGAAAGATGTCAGGCTGCGCCACAGCGCGAGATGGATTTCCTGCAGCAGGTCCTGCTGCAGCGAGGGATCCGCTTCGTGGGCGCGCGCCAGGCGGGCCATCGGTCCCGAGTACTCGGCCGCAATCCGCTCGAACAGGGCATCGCGGCCGGCGTCGGATTGGTCCACCGCGGGGGCAGAAAATTCGGCGTCGGTTTCGGTCATGCCCATGTCTGGATAGTCGATCAGGCGCCGGAATCCTTACACGGATTTTTCGACGCGCCTCTGACGTCGTACTCTTCCCGCCCCGACGCAACGGATACAACCCACTTGAACAAAGTCCGTTCCCTGTTGACCACTCTCAGCCTCGCTGCAATCAGCTTCTCGGCCACCGCCGCGCCGCGCGTTGCGCCCGTGTCCGATCTCCCGGCCGTGAAGAGCCTGCAGGCAAATATCCCCGGCAGGACGCTGCGCGCGTCCGACGGCGACGCCTACCAGTGGCCAGGGCTGTATTTCGAAACACGCTTCAGCGGAACGCGGGCGTATTTCAGACTGGGCGCAGGCGAAGTGATCCTGCGCGTGCTCGTCGACGGTGCCCAGGTGTCAACGCTGGCGAAGCCCGCGCCCGGCGCCTACGAAATCGCGGATCTCGCGCCTCGCCCGCACACCGTGCGCATCGAGATCCTCACCGAAAGCCAGGCGGGGCCGAATGTCTTCGGCGGTTTCCTGTACCCGGATCGCACGAAGCCGCTGCCGGCCATTGCACGTTCGCGCCAGATCGAATTCATCGGCGACTCGCACACGGTGGGCTACGGCAATACCTCGGCCACGCGCGAGTGCACGAGCGAAGAGGTCTGGAAGACCACCGACAACTCGCAGGCCTTCGGACCCAGGATCGCGCGGCACTACGACGCCGACTACCAGGTCAACGCGATCTCCGGTCGCGGCGTCGTGCGCAACTACGGCGGAAGTCCTGGCGACCCGCTGCCCCAGGCGTATGCCTACGCGTTGCTGGACCATTCCGCCGTTGTTCCGGGACGCGACTGGCACCCGCAGGTCATCGTCATCGCTCTGGGCACCAACGACTTTTCGACGGCGCTCACGCCGCAGGAAAAGTGGAAGTCGCGTGACGAACTGCACGCCGACTACGAGTCAACCTATGCGGCCTTCCTGACATCCTTGCGCACCCGCCACCCGCAGGCATTCATGGTGGTGTGGGCCACGGACATGGCCGAGGGGGAAATCGAATCGGAAGCCGGCAAGGTCGTCGCGCAACTCGCATCGAAGGGTGACGACAGGATCCGGTTCGTCCCCATCCACGGGCTCGCCATGACCGGCTGTCACTGGCATCCGTCACTGGCGGACGATGAGGTCATCGCCGACGCACTGATCCGCGCCATCGACGCCGGGCGCGCGGACTGGCGCTAGTTCGACGCCTCGCGCGTGAGCTTGGCGCCATCGTCGGCCACGAAGATGGCCAGCAGGGTCGCAGGTTCGGTGTCACTGGCGTTTTCGCTCACGGTGTGCGTGGAACCCGGCGGCTCGAAGAAGCCCTCGCCCGCCGCATAGACCTTCGCCGGGCCGGTCGCCGAATTCTCCGAGCGGATGTGCCCGGAGAGCACATAGGCATAGACACTGCCCGCGTGCGCGTGGCTGCGCGACTTGCCCCCGGGCCCGTAGTTCACCAGCACGCCGGTCAGCGTCTTGCCGGGGACGTTCGGCAATTTCTCGCTGAACACGGGCATGGACTGCGCGCCCCTGCGTTCGTCGGCGGCGAACAATCGCGAAGCTCCGAAGAGCACGGCGGCGAGCGCAAAGCCCGCCGCGAACATGGCCAGTCGTTTCATGGCTCACCTCGGTTGGTTTCTCGCGCCGGCAGGATACGCAGCGGCTCGTGCCCGGCCGTATCGGACAAGTGCCAGACCTGCATCACAGATAGCTGAGCCACCCATCGCGCCGTCGCGACTTCAAATCCGCGTACCAGCGGCATGGCAGATAGAGCACCGCGATGGCGATCGCGAAAACCAGGTACAGCAGGCCGAGGCTCCATTCGTACCCTTGCGGGACGGGCCCCGGATTCATCGGGTGATTGGCGAACAGCCACGCGTTCACGCTGCCGGATCGGATGCGCGACACGATCAGTGCGAGCAGGTGGATCAGCGGGATGTGCAGTAGATAGTAGAAGAATGGCACCCGTCCGAAGACGCAGATCGCGCGCGCCAGCGCGCCGCGCGCGCCCTCCAGCAGCGGAATCAGCGCGATCGCAGGGCCGAGGGTCATCAGCAAGTACTGCAGCGATGCCGGGTACTTCGTCGTCCGCAGGAAGGAGAGAATCGTGGGCACTGCGCCATCGCCCGCCTCGAACCTGCTCGGATCCCCGTACAGATCGAAGGCGCGCAGCACGATGAACGTGCCGATGGCGCCGAGGCCGACCGCGAGGCAGATACGATCACGCCGCGCGGGCTCGAACCGCAGCACCTGGCCGAAGGCAAACCCCGCGGCCATCACGCCGATCCACGGCACGATGGAATACAGCACGCTGAAGCTCCAGCCGCCGCCGAGATCGATGGTGCCGCGCGCCATGCCGTAGTACAGGATGCTGAGCAGCGGCGGCACGCTGTCGCCGGCCGGTTCGGGGATCAGGTTGTGTCCGGCGATGATCGCCAAGCCGATCGCGCCGACGACTTTCAGCGGCAGTCGCACCAGCAGCGCCATCAGCACCATGCACCAGCCGATGGTCCAGATGACGCCCGCCATCTGCTCGCGGCTCCAGGCGGGATTGAATGTCCATGCCAGGTGGATGAGCGTGAGCTCCAGCAGCACCAGCCACAGGCCGCGCGTGAGCAGCAGGCGCGACAGCTCGCGCGGACTTCGGGCGGAGAGGAATGCGCTGGCGCCCGCGAGGAACACGAAAGTGGGTGCGCAGAAGTGCGTGACCCAGCGAGTGAAGAAGACCGCGGGCTCGGGGCCGCCGGGAGGCACGCCGGCGTAGACGCGCACGTGATCGATGGCCATGAGCACCATCACCGCGCCACGCAACAGATCGACTGAAACGAGCCGTTGCGGGGTGCTCATGGACCTGGCGCGCTAGAACGGAATGTCGTCGTCGAACTCGCCGCCGCCCTTGTCGCCGCCACCACCACCACCGGGCGGGGCCTGGTCGTAGTCGTCGGGCGGCCCGCTCTGCTGGCGGCCACGGCCACCTCCGCCGCCTCCGCCGCCGTAGTCACCGCCTCCACCTCCACCCATGCCGCCACCGCGGCTGTCGAGCATCTGCATCTCGTTGGCGATGATCTCGGTGGTGTAGCGGTCCTGGCCCTGCTTGTCCTGCCACTTCCGCGTGCGCAGCGAGCCTTCGATGTAGACCTTGGAGCCCTTGCGCAGGTACTCGCCGGCGATCTCGGCCAGGCGACCGAAGAAGGCGACGCTATGCCATTCGGTCCGCTCCTGTTGCTCGCCGCTCTGCTTGTCCTTCCAGGACTCACTCGTGGCCACGCGGATGTTGGCCACGGTGGTGCCACTCGGCATCGCGCGGGTTTCCGGATCCGCGCCCAAGTTGCCGATGAGGATGACCTTGTTGATTCCGCGTGCCATTACTGCACCGCCAGCGGGCCATCGGACACCCGGCTAACAATCAGCTGCAGCCCGGATTCCTTCGCGCTCTCGCGGAAGGCCTCGTAGTGCTCCGGATCCAGCAGCTCGAGGCCGTCCACGCAAATCAGGCCGAGCTCGCCCGCGCGTAGCTTCGCGATCTCCACGGCAATCTCCACCTGCTGCTGGGTGTTGAGCCGGTCGAACGGAATGCCGTGCCGGAACAGCTTGCCCTCGATCACCTCGAGGCCCGGGATCGGGAGCGAGGCCAGGAGCTCGGCCTTGTAGGCGTCCAGCGCCTCAAGCGCCTCGGTGCGCGCCTGGCTGTCCTGCTTCAGTTCTTCCAACTCGCGCACGAGCCGCGCAATGGTCTCGCGCGTCTGGGCGAAG
>DASTRL010000049.1:0-18204 GCA_035761265.1 Steroidobacteraceae bacterium | reverse complement strand
GGACCAACCCGGTCCTGACGGTCTCACGGTCACGGAGCAGCTCGGCGCCATTCACGAGCGGGCACGCCGTCTCGTGGATGCGCAATACGCCTGCCTCAATGACGTGCTGCTGCCCGCGCTGCGCCAGCAAGGCATCGAGCTCCTGGCGCGCACCTCGTGGGACGCCGGCACCGCCCAGTGGCTCGAGCAATATTTCGAGCGCGAGATCGAGCCGGTGCTCTCGCCCCTCGGTCTCGATCCAGCACGGCCGTTCCCGCGCATCCAGAACAAGAGCCTCAATTTCATCGTGCGGCTCGCCGGGAAGGACGCCTTCGGCAGGGACACGGGCCTGGCGATCGTCCAGGCGCCTCGCTCTCTGCCGCGCGTGGTGGCGCTGCCGGAAGCCGACGGTTGCAGACGGTTCGTGCTGCTCAGCGGGATCGTGCAGCAATTCGTCTCCAAGCTGTTTTCCGGCATGGAAGTGCTCGGCTGCTACCAGTTCCGTGTCACGCGCAACAGCGACCTGTTCGTGGATGACGAAGAAGTCGACGATCTGCGGCGCGCACTCGAAGGCGAGCTCGCGCATCGCCGTTACGGCGCCGCGGTCCGGCTCGAAGTGTCGCGTGACTGCCCGCCGGACCTCGACGCCTTCCTGATGCGCCAGTTCACGCTCAGCGAAGTGGATTTCTACGAGGTCGCGGGCCCCGTGAATCTCAATCGCCTCGCCGCCATCTACGATCTGGTGCAGCGACCGGACCTGAAATATCCGATCTTCACGCCCGGGCTGCCGCGTCGCGTCGCCGGATCGAGCGACCTGCTCGCCGTCATCCGCCAGAAGGACGTGCTGCTGCATCACCCCTTCCACAGCTTCGGCCCGGTGCTGGATTTCCTGCGCGGCGCTGCTGCCGATCCACGCGTACTGGCGATCAAGCAGACGCTGTATCGCACCGGCAATGAATCACCCATCGTCGAAGCACTGGTCGCGGCGGCGCAATCCGGCAAGGACGTCACGGTCATCGTCGAACTGCGCGCACGCTTCGACGAGGAAGCCAACATCGAGCTGTCCAACCGGCTGCAGGAAGCCGGGGCGCACGTCATGTACGGCGTCGTGGGATTCAAGACCCATGCGAAGATGTCGATGGTCGTGCGGCGCGAGGCCGACGGGCTGCGCCGCTATTGCCACCTCGGCACCGGCAACTATCACCCGCGCACGGCGCGCGGCTACACGGACTACAGCCTGTTCACCTGCGACCCGCAGATCGGCCAGGACGTACACGAGCTGTTCCTGCAGCTGACCAGCCTCACGCAGACGCCGCGGCTCACCCGGCTGCTGCAATCGCCGTTCGGCCTGCATTCGGCCATGGTCGAGAAGATAGACCGCGAGGCGCAACTGAGCGCTTCGGGCCGGCCCGGCCGCATCATCGCGAAGATGAACGCGCTCGTGGACCCGCAGGCGATCGAGGCCCTGTATCGCGCATCGCGCGCCGGCGTGCAGATCGATCTCATCATCCGCGGGCTGTGCGCTTTGCGGCCGGGAATTCCGGGCGTGTCGGAGAACGTCCGCGTGCGTTCCATCGTGGGGCGCTTCCTCGAGCACTCGCGCGTGTTCTTCTTCGGCAATGACGGTGACGGCGAGCTGTACCTTGCGAGTGCCGACTGGATGGAGCGCAACTTCTTCCGCCGCGTGGAGATCGCCTTTCCGGTGCGCGAGCAGACGCACCGCGACCGCATCCTGCGCGACCTCAATTACTATCTCGCCGACAACACGCAATCCTGGACCCTGGAGCGTGACGGCAGCTACTCGCATTGCGAGCGCGGCGACGATGCCGTGCGCGACGCCCAGGCTTCGCTGCTGGGGCGCTACGCGGCCGGCAGCGCCCCGGTCACGGTGGCCTGACGGCTCACTTCGCCGCGCTGAACACCCGCAGACGGAAGTCCACGCTCTTCAGGTGCTCGATCTCGATCTGCAGATCGGCCACGGTCAGCGGGTGATCGTCCAGCCAGCCGGGAGGAAACCGCAGTTCCAGCGCATCGGCGCGCGCCGCGAGCCGGATGTCGGGCAGCGGCACGCTGCTGCGTCCACGGTGCAGCAGCACCGCCAGCCGCAGCAGCAGGGTCATCGGCGGCGCACGCTCGTCCCATGGCGGCGCCAGCTCTTCCGCCTCGGCGATCGCGGGCTTGCGCCGGTGGCTGCCCACCATGATCGCCAGCAGCTGCTGCTCCTCGCGCGGAAAGCCCGCCATGTCGGCATTCGCCAGTAGATAGGCGCCGTGGCGGTGATAGCCGCTGTGCGCGACATCCAGGCCGATCTCATGCAGGCGCGCCGCCCAGCGCAGGATCTGCTCGATCGCGGGATCGCCGAGCTGCCAGGGTGCCTCGACCTGGTTCAGGAACTCGATCGCCGTCTGCTCGACGCGCTCGGCCTGGGCACGGTCCACGTGGAAGCGCTCCTGCATGCTTCGCACCGTGCGTTCGCGCGCATCCTCGTCGGTGTACCGGCCCAGCAGATCCCACAGCAGTCCCTCGCGCATCGCGCCTTCGGACACCTTCATCGATTCGATGCCGAGCTGCTCGAAAACCTCGGCGAGAATGGCGACGCCGCCGGCGAAGGACAGCTTGCGATCGTCGGTCAGCGCATTGAGACGCACGTCGCGGATGTGCTCGGCCCCCGACAGCTCGTGGATGATGCGCTCCAGTCCGTCGGCGCCGATGTTCGTCGCCGTGGGATCGAGTTCGCGGACGCAGTCGCCGATGGCACGCACCGTGCCCGAGCTGCCCACGACCTCGTCCCACCCGCGCCTGCGGAACGCCGCCTGGTAGGACTCGATGGCCTGGCGCGCGGCGACGCGCGCGCGCTGCATGCGCTTCTGCGACAGACGGCCGTCGGCAAAGAATTCCTCGGTGACCCGCACGCACCCGGTCTGCAGGCTCTCCATCTCCAGCGGCTCGAGCCCCTCGCCGATGATGATCTCGGTGCTGCCGCCACCGATGTCGCACACCAGGCGACGTCCGGGACCGGCGGGCATGGTGTGTGAAACACCGGAGTAGATGAGCCGTGCCTCCTCGATGCCGGAGACGATCTCGATGGGATGGCCGAGCGCTTCGCGGGCGCGCTCGATGAACGCTTCCTTGCGCTTCGCGCGACGCAACGCGTTGGTGCCGACGACGCGCACGCTGTCCGGACGCATGTCGCGCAGGCGCTGGCCGAACCGCTCGAGGCAGGCGAGCGCGCGCGCGGCCACCTCCTTGTTCAACCTGCCATCGGCTTCCAGGCCCGCGCCCAGGCGCACCATCTCACGCAGGCGATCGACGATGACCAGCTGGCCGTGCGTGTAGCGCGCGACCACCATGTGGAAGCTGTTGGAACCGAGATCGACGGCGGCAAGAACGTCCGGGATGGACTTCGGTGCGCGCCGGGCCAAGGAGCGCGGGTCAGGCCGAGAATGAAGAGCCGCAGCCGCAGGTGGTCTGCGCGTTCGGATTGCGGATCACGAACTGCGCGCCATCGAGGCCTTCACGGTAGTCGATTTCTGCGCCGGTCAGGTACTGGATGCTCATGGGGTCCACGAGCAGTTTCACGCCCTGGTTCTCCACGCAGGTGTCGCCTTCCTGTTCGTTCTCGTCGAACTCGAAGCCGTACTGCATGCCGGAACAGCCGCCGCCCTGGATGAAGACGCGCAGTTTGAGATTGGGATTGCCTTCGCCACGGATCAGGTCGCCGACCTTGCGGGCCGCGGCATCGGTGAATACGAGAGTTTCGTTCATGATTTGCACACTACGCGCCGGACTTTGCTGCCGCAACCGCGGGCCTGTCGGCGGGCGCCTCGGCCGGTGCCTCGGACGCGGCGGAGCCATTGGTCAGCGGGATCAGCTTGCCGGTTATGACGGCGCCCGGGGCCATTTCAATGACGCCGTAGTAAACGTTTCCGTTGACCCGGGCCTTGCCCCCGAGCACCAGCCGGTCGCGCGCGTACATGTCGCCGTTGACCGTACCGTTCATGACGATGCTGGTGACCTCGACGCGGCCTTCGATGAAGCCGCTTTCACTGACCGACAGCGCGCCGCCATCCTCGGCCGAACTGCGCACGTTGCCGTTCACGTGTCCGTCAAGGTGCAGCCCCCCGGAGAACTCCAGGTCGCCATTGAGGTTCGCGGTCCTGCCGAGCAGCGTATCGATGCGCGTCGAGGTCTGTTTGCGTCGCCCGAACATACTCCTCTCCCGCGCCCCGCCTACTGCGGATCGACACTCCACACGTACGACTGCTGCACTGGCGCAGAGCCGCGCTTGCTGGACCTGACTTCGACGAGCAGTTGTTCGGGCTTCATGCCGGGGGGCATGGTGATTTCCTCTTCGATGTTTTCGAGATATCGAAAGGTGAAGGGTATCTCACGCCGTTTGCCGCCCGAGAGTGTCGCGAAATCCACACGTCCGGGCTTGCCATCGAGTTCGCCATCGACTGACAAAACGACGACACCGCTGACCACCGTGTCCGGCTTCATCGGCTGGACCAGCGTCACGCGGATGCGAAATCTGTTTGCCGCGGCCGTTGCCACCATACGCGCCTGCTGGATTTTTACCTCGGCCGAGTTCGCATTTTGCGTGACGATCCCGCGAAAAAAGGCCAATTCCTGGTTGGCGCGGGCCACCTGGGCCTGCAAATCCCCGATCGTGCGCTGTACCTCCTCGCGCTCCCGGGTCTGCCCTACGGTGGACGACTCCAGCTGCGCCACCTTGGCGCGCAGCTCGGAGATGGTGGCGTCCTGGGACTCGATTTCCGCCCGCAAGGCGGCGCGTTGTTTGAGCGCGGCGAGCGAGTCGAACCCGGCGCTGTAACGGCCGAATTCGAACATGCCGTACACGCCGCCGGCCACGACCAGCACCAGCAGCACGACGGTGATCATGCGGCGCGTGGGCGCGTAAGTGGTGACGACGAGTTTCGGAGGCAATCCTGGCATCGCGGATGTCAGGCTTCGGCGGTGGCCGCCAGCTCCGATTGCCACCACTCCGGCAGCGGCGGCGCGCCGCGGGGAAACGCCTTGGGAGCCAGCTCGGTCAGCATGCGCACGTACACGGGGCGCTTGAAGTAGATCACCTCGCGCACCGGCTCCCAGTAGTTTGCCCAACGCCAGTCATCGAACTCCGGTTCGTTGGTGTGCGTGAACTTGAACTCGAGCGCGTCCTCGGGAATCACCAGCCGCAGCAGGAACCAGCGTTGCTTCTGGCCGATGCAGGTGGGACCGCGGCCACGACGCACGTAGCGCCTCGGCAGCCGGTAGCGCAGCCAATCGGAGGTGGCGCCCACCGGCTCGACCTGTTCGCGCGTGAGGCCGATCTCCTCGTGCAATTCGCGGAACAGCGCCTGCTCGACCGGCTCCCCCTGGCGCACGCCACCTTGCGGAAACTGCCAGCCGCGACCCCCGGCGCGCTGCCCGAGGAAGACGTCACCGCTGTCGCGCATCAGCACGATACCGACGTTGGCTCGATACCCCTCTGCGTCGATCCAATCACTCATGGCGGACGTTTTACCGGGAGCCACGCGCCCGAACAAGGCGAGGCTACAATGCCCTGTGCATTCGCGCCCCGCTCCCACCCTGCGCTTCGCGTTGTTGATCGTGCTGGCCGTCGGCGTCATCGGACTCAGTCTCGTCGCAGGCTCGACCGAGGTCGGCGTGAAATCGGCCATTGCGGCGGCGTTCGGCGACCCCGCCGAGCCGGCACGCACGGTGATCCTCGAGCTGCGCGTGCCGCGGGTCCTGTCCGCGCTGGCGATCGGCGCGCTGCTGGCGGTGGCCGGCGCGCTGCTGCAGGCCTTGTTCCGCAATCCTCTGGCGGATTCGTACGTGCTCGGCGTATCCGGCGGGTCGGCGCTCGGGGCGTTGCTCGCGATGCTGCTCGGCAGCTCGCTGTGGCTGGTGCAGAGCGCGGCCGCGGCCGGGGCCGTTCTCGCGACGCTGCTGGTGCTCGCATTGTCGCGCGGCGGAGGCACGACGCGTGTGTTGCTCACCGGGGTGGTGCTGGCGAGCGCCTGCGGCGCCCTGGTGACGCTGGTGCTGGTGCTGGCGGACAACGGCCAATTGCGCGGCATGATGTTCTGGCTGGCCGGCGATCTCGGCTGGGCCGCGCGTCCCTGGCTGATGGCCGGCGCCGCGTTGACGGCCACGACGGCTGTCAGCCTGATCGCGCGTCCGCTGGACGTGCTCGCCACCGGCGAGACGACCGCGCAGAGCCTGGGCCTGGACCTGCCACGTTGGCGCATGGTCATCGTCATCCTGGCCGGACTGCTCACGGCCGGGGCCGTCATCCAGGGCGGCACCATCGGGTTCGTCGGCATGGTGGTCCCGCACCTGGTACGCCTGGCGTTCGGCACCGCCGCGCATCGCATCGTGGTTCCGGCGGCGGCACTCGCGGGCGGCACCTTGTTAGCCGCCGCGGACCTGGTGGCACGCACCGCCGCGGCACCCCGCCAGCTTCCGGTGGGCGCGATCATGGCCCTGCTTGGCGTGCCGGTATTCCTGGCGCTGCTGCGGCGATTCGAGGCGGTCAGCCGATGACGTGCGTGGATACTTCGACCCGGTTGCGCCCTGCGCTCTTGGCCCGATACAGCGCCGCATCGGCTTCCGCAATGAGGCGCTCCGCGAGCACCCTGTAATCGTGCGAGCGCGACTGCGGCCGCGCCGTCGCGACACCGATGGAAAGCGTCACCGTGACGTGCGCGCCACCGTGCACCCGCACCGGCGCGGAACCCACGCCCTGGTGAATGCGTTCGGCGAGCTTGAGCGCATGCGAACTCTCGGCCGCGGCCAGCAGGATGGCGAATTCATCGCCACCAAAACGCGCACCCGTGTCGCCGGCGCGAATCTCGGCTTCCGCGCGCCGCGCGACCTCCTTCAGCGCCTCGTCGCCCGCGAGGTGCCCGAATCGATCGTTGATCTCCTTGAAGTGATCGATATCCATCATGAGACAGGCCAGCGCCTTGCCGGTGCGCTCGGCACGCGCGAGCTCCTCGCGCAGCCGGTTGTGGAAATAGCGACGGTTGTGCCAGCCGGTGAGGAAATCCGTGACGCCCGAGCGCAGCAGCCGGGCACGATTGACGGCGTTCTCCAGGCTGATGGCGACGATCACGCCCAGGTGCGCGAGGAAGTCCGCGGCCAGGTCGTGCGTGAACCGCTGCGCGTCACGGCTGCCGAACGCAATGACCCCGATGGCACGACTGTCGCGAGGCAGCGGGATCAGCGCGACGCTGCCACGTTTCAGTGACGGCGACACGAGCAGCTCGTGATCGGCGGCGCTGAAAGGTCCCAGCCAGGGTCGGTCGAACTGCGCGAGGCGCGGAGCCAGCGGCGACACTGCATCGACGAACTTCACTTCCTCGATGACGGCGCTCGACAAGGTCTCGTTGCCGGACAGATGGCGCAGCTCGTGCTGCGGGTCGAACAGCGTCAGCGTCACCACGTCGAGTCCGTAGGCGTCGCGCAAGCCCGTCACGATGCGCTCGAAGAGCTCGCCCAGCGAATGCGCGCGCAACAACTCGATTTCGCGCGCCTGCGTCTTGCGCAACAGCAGCTCGTTGCGCTGCACCTCGTCGGTCAGTGCCCGCAGGCGTTCGCGCAGCTCCTGCGCGTCGCCTGCGTACGGATCGCGCGGGGCGCGATTCACGCACGCCGCTCCGCGATCGAGCGGCGGTCTTCCAGGTATTCACGGCCGCGGCGCATCAGCGCCTCGAAGGCCGCGAAATCCTGCGAAATGACGGCCGCCCTCAGCCGCTCCACGGCCTGCGCCAGCGCTTCCAGCGATTCGGAGCCGTAGTCGTTCAGGCTCTGGATTTCGAAGTACAGCTCCGGGCTTTCCTGCGCCACTTTCAGCGCCACGTCGAGCTGCGCGTCGAAGGTCGTGGACGACAGCTTCGCGAGCCGCGGCGCGGCCTCGCCGCTCTCGGCGAGCGCGGTGAAGAACGCGATGTTCAGCGCATGCGAGAGACCCAGCACGTAGGCGATCAGCCGGTCGTGATCGTCGAGCGACATGACCACCTGCTCGACCATCGTCGAGGCGAACAGCTCGCGCGCTGCGGCGGTGGCTTCCGCCGAACCGGCCTCGACGAAGATCACGTGCCGGCCGGAGAGCAGCTCGGTGTCCGGACCGAACATCGGGTGCAGCGAGGTCACGCGGCAACCATGCGACCTGAGCGCATTCAGCCCGGCGCGCAGCGGTGACTTGAGCGAGCCGACGTCGAAAATGACGCCCTTGGGCCGGCGCATGGCGAGTTCACGCAGGATCCTGTCGGTGATGCCCAGCGGCGTGGCGATCACGATGAAGTCGTGCGCGAGGGCGCTGCCGTGCCAGTCGGCGACGTGCGCGAAGCCCGCCGGGGCGCCCGCCGGGTCGGCCACCTCCACGCTGAAACCCTGCGAGGCCATGAAATCCGCGAACCAGCGGCCCATCTTGCCCGCGCCGCCGATGACCAGCGCGGTGCGCCCGGAGCCCGCCCCCTGCGCGGCCACACTGGCCTGCTCCTGGGTAGTTAGGGAGGAGCGGATCAGGAGCCGCAGGATGCTCTCGGCGACCTGGGGTGAGACGCCGTACTGCCGGCCGGACTCGCGCGCCGCCAGCAGCACTTCCTTCTCGCGATTGTAGTCGCGCGTCGCCTGGCCGGTCGCGCGCTTGGCGCGCGCGACTTCGCGGCTGGTCTCCTGGCGCTTGCCGACCAGCTCGAGGATCTGGCGGTCGAGTTCGTTGATCCTGCGACGCAGGTCTTCGAGCGAGCTCATGTATCACCCGTATTGAACGATTCGGACCTAGCTTTTATCGGCTGCGACGCATGACTGCAAGGCAGGCCTTCCGCGGATAACATATCGGCCATGGACCTGTACAACGACCTGCTCCCGGATCCGCTGCCCTCCGAGCCCATGGCGCTGGCGGGCGCCTGGCTCACCACCGCACTGGCGGCGCGCCAGCAGCCCAATCCCGACGCCATGGTCCTCGCCACCGCCACGGCCGACGGCCAGCCCTCGGCGCGCATCGTGCTCTGCAAGGAGCTGGACGCCGAGCACGGACGCGTGTCCTTCGTCACGAACTACGATTCCCGCAAGGGTCGCGAGCTCGAGCAGAACGCGCGCGCCGCGCTCGTGTTCCATTGGGATCACGCGCATCGGCAGGTCCGCATCGAGGGGGTCGTGGTCAAGGCGCCGGCGGCCGAGAGCGACGCCTATTTCGAGACCCGCAACTGGCAACGCCGCATCGGCGCCTGGGCCAGCGCGCAGAGCCAGCCGCTGCGTTCGCGCGAGCAGCTCAATGCCGCCGTGCGCGCGGTGGCGGAGCGCTTCGAGGTGCCGCACCCGACGGCGGACAACATCGATGAGCCGCCGGGCAAGCCGATCCCGCGGCCGCCTTTCTGGGGCGGTTACTACGTCTGGGCCGATGCCGTCGAGCTGTGGATCGAAGGCACCGCCAGGATCCATGAGCGTGCGCGCTGGACCCGCTCCCTAACTACCGCGGGAGCCGGCTTCCGGCCCGGGCCGTGGTCGGCCACGCGGCTGCAGCCCTGATCGCCGGGTTGCCGCAAGGTGTGGCGCAAGCTGCGGATCGGGATCCTGCTGTTCTTCCTCGCGGTGGCGGCGTACTCCACCCTGCACGACCGGCTGAGCACCACGGACTGGGACGAGACGCTGTGGATCGGAGTGTTCCCCATCGACGCCGATGACGGCGCGGCGGGCGCGCACTACATCGCCGGCCTGAAGAACGAGCAGCTCGCGGACATCGAGCGCTTCATCAACGAACAGGCGCATGCCCACGGGGTGACGCTCGAGCGCCCGGTGCGCGTCGACGTGTACCCGCAGGTCAGGGAGAAGCCGCCGGCGCACGACATCGACGGCAACCTGTTCGCGACCATGTGGTGGAGCCTGAAGCTGCGGCTCTACGCACGACGCAACTCGCACCCCGCGGGCCGCGCGCCCCCGACGATCCGCATCTTCGTGCTGTACCACGAGCCATCCTTCGACCGCCCGGTGCCACATTCGATCGGCCTGCAGAAAGGACTGGTGGGCGTGGTACACGCGTTTGCGGACGCCTCGACCACCGGTACCAACAACGTGGTCATTACCCACGAAATCCTGCACATCCTGGGTGCCACCGACAAATACGACCTGGCCAGCCTCGCCCCGCTCTATCCTTCCGGATACGCCGAGCCGCGACGCGAACCCCTGTATCCGCAGCAGCTCACCGAGATCATGGCCGGACGCCGCGCCATCGACGAGCACACCTTCGAGATGCCGGAGTCCCTGGACGAGGTGGTGATCGGCGACGCCACCGCGCTCGAGATCCGCTGGCCGAAGAGCCCATGAGCGAATTGCGAACGGAACGGCTGCGTATCGCGGTCCCGGGTCGAGTGCTGATCGAGGCGCTGGATTGCGCGATCGTGGGAGGCGAGTTCATCGCCGTGCTCGGCAGCAACGGCACGGGAAAATCCCTGCTGCTGCGCACGCTGGCGGGATTGCGCCCGGCCACCGCCGGCACCGTGCTGCTGGATGGCGAACCGCTCGACACGCTGCCGCGGCGCGCCGTCGCCAGGCGCATGGGATTCCTGCCGCAGGATCCCGACGCGCCGCCCCAGGGATCGTTGTTCGAGACGGTGCTGCTCGGTCGCCATGCGCACCTGGGATTCTGGGAATCGAACGGCGCCGCCGACACGCAACGCGCGGCGCTCGCGCTCGCGAGCGTGGGGCTCGACGCGCTGGGTCGGCGCGAGCTCGCCACGCTGTCCGGCGGCGAGCAGCGACGCGCGGCCATCGCGCGCCTGCTGGTGCAGGCGCCTGCTATCTACCTGCTGGACGAGCCGACCAATCACCTGGACCCGGCCCAGCAGCTCGGCATCCTCGAGCACATGCGCACGCTGACGCGCGCGGGAGCCGCGGTTCTGGCCAGCCTGCACGACCCCAATCTCGCGTTGCGGTTTGCGGACCGCGCCTGGCTGCTCGCGGGCGACGGTTCGATGGAAAGCGTCGATTGCGCCGCGCTGCAGCCGCGGCACCTCGCGCGGCTCTATGGCATCGAGTACGCGGAAGCGCGCATCGAGGCACTGCGCCTCATGGCCCCGGCGCAGCCTGCTGGCAATCGCTGAGCACCGCGATGCGCAGCGCCTCGGGCGTGAACTCGCCCTCGTAGCCGAACCAGCGCGTCGCCACCTTTTCCAGGCGGGCCCGACGCTCGGGCGAGGATTCCCACGCGATCTGCTGGATGCGCAGCACGCGGTCCAGCGGCTCGCCCTGCTGCTTCATTTCGAGTGCACGTCGGGCCACCTGCAACTCTGCGCCACAACGCGCCGGCACGCTCGTGACGGGCTGCGCAGGTGCGGCGGCCGAATCCTCGCGCTGCCCCCCGACCGCCTGCGGCTCGGGCTCCACTGGCGCCGCTGTCGCGCTCGTGGCCGCGGCAGTCGCGGCCTTTTGCGCGTGCGCGTCGGCCATTCGCTTGCTGGCGTTGTAGGCATATACCAGCGCCGCCACGCTCAGGATTCCAAGTACTCCCCAGCGCAGGAATACGCCCACGTCTCAACTCCCGAAGCGGATGCGATCGAGCACGGCCTGGTGCAGCCTGCCGTTGCTCGCCAGGACGCTGGTGGTCGCCAATCCCACCGCGCCGCCGCCCAGATCCGTGAACCGGCCGCCCGCCTCTTCGATGATCACCGTGAGCGCCGCGATGTCCAGGATGTTGACGTCCGACTCGATGACCACGTCGAGCGCACCGCGCGCCAGCAGGTGGTAGTGCACGAAATCGCCGTAACCACGGATACGATTGACGCCGCCGATGAGCTCGCCGAAGCGCGACCAGGCCGCGGACGCGGCGAGCGTCTTGAGATTGCCGCTCGAGACGATGGCGCCGTCGAGCGAGCCGACCTGGCTCACCTCGATGCGCTTGCCGTCGAGGAACGCCCCGCCGCCTCGCTCCGCCCAGGCCAGCTCGCCATAGGCCGGCGCGCACGACACGCCTAACACGAACCTGCCGCCGCGCATCAGCGCGATCTGCGTGGAGAAGAATGGGCATTCGCGCACGAAGGACTTCGTGCCGTCGATGGGATCGACCAGCCACACGCTCTCGGCGTCCATGGCGGATTTGCCGGTCTCCTCGCCGTAGAAGCCGTAGGACGGAAAGCGGCGCGTCAGCAGGTCGCGGATCGCCTCCTCCGAACGCACGTCGGCCTCGGTGACTGGCGTCTTGTCCGCCTTCACCTCGATCCTGACATTGCGCTGGTAGAAGCCGCGGATGACGTCGGCGGCGGCACGCGCCGCGTCGAGCGCGGCCCTCAGTTCGGAAGATAGTTCGCTGGATGACATGGCGGGCGAAGGGTGCGGGTCCACCCGGGACCTGTCAATTCGGGGCGAATACCGCTAAAGTTCCCGCGCCGCAAGGTTACGGGAAGCTGGTGAGATGCCAGCACTGCCCCCGCAACGGTAAGCGAACCCAAGCACATCAGATGCCACTGAGCCCTCGCGGGTTCGGGAAGGCGATGCGCCCGGAGCGACCACGCTCCAGTTCACGAGTCCGGAGACCGGCCTTGCGGCGTTCGTCCCACTTCAACCCCCCATGCGGGAGTGCATGGAAAGGTACTCAATGAACCAGAAACTTCTGGCGATGCGCATTGCGTTCGCCGTCTCCGCCGCCTGCGCTTCGGCCAGCGCGTCGTCCCAGGATGAGCTGCAGGAAACCATCGTGACCGCGACGCGTACGCCCGTCGCGCTGGACGCGGTGGATGCCCCCGTGATCGTCATCACGCGCCAGGACATCGAGCGTTCGCTGGCCGGCGATGTCAGCGAGATACTCCAGGGCCAGGCGGGCCTCGAGATCGCACGCAACGGCGGTCCGGGCCAAACTACCTCGCTGTTCACGCGCGGCACAGACAGCAATCACACGGTGGTGCTCATCGACGGGGTGCGCATCAATCCCGGCACGATCGGCGGCGCCGCGCTGCAGAGCATCGCGCCCGAATCGCTGGAGCGCATCGAGATCGTCAAGGGCCCGCGTTCCACGTTGTACGGCAGCGATGCGATAGGCGGCGTGATACAGCTGTTCACGCGCGGCGCGGCGAAGAGCGGAGTGAGCGCCGGCGCCACCTACGGGAGCCTCGACACGCAGCAGCTGTTCGGCGATGCCGCGATGGTGGCCAGCGACCGGTTCCGCTTCGGCGTGGGCGGCAGCTACGCGCAAAGCGCGGGCATGCCCACCTTCGTCGATGACCACACGGATCGCGGTTATCGCAATACCACCGGCCGCGCCTATGCGGAGCTTGACGCCAGCGAGTCGCTCACGTTTCGCGGCCGCGCGTTCCATGCCGCGGGACGCACGGAATATTCGAATCCGACCTTTTCCGATCCGCCGTACGAAGCCGTGTCGCAGGATTTCGAGAACAGCGTGTATTCGTTCGAGACCGACTATCACCGCGATGATGGCCTGGGATTGCGTGCGACCGTGAGCCGCATGAACGATGACATCGACCAGAACCAGGCGAATTTCGCCGGCAGGGACTTCGCGCACACGCGCCGCGACAACGTCGATGTGCAGCTCGACCTGCCCGAATGGCATGACCACGCGATCAGCGTCGGCGCGCAACACAGCGACGAGGACACGGATGCGCTGTCCTTCGGCACGGGCTTCGACGAAGGCACCGCCGTCAGCCAGGGGTTCGTGCAGGACCAGTTCACGGCCGGCCGGCTGAACTCGCGCCTCGCGCTCGGTTTCGTCGATCACGAGACCTTCGGCAGCGAGGTCACCTGGAACGCGGAGTTCGGCGTGGGCTTCGGCAGCGGCACGCGCATCGCCGTGCTGGGCGGCAAGGCGTTCCGCGCGCCGGACAGCACCGATCGCTTCGGCTTCGGTGGCAATCCGCAGCTGCACCCCGAGGTCTCGGAACAGTACGAGCTCAGCGTCCGGCAGAAGCTGGGCGCGCAGCACCTGCTCACGTTGTCGGCCTTCGACAACCGCATTCGCGACCTGATCAACTTCGTGGTCATCGATCCCGTCACCTTCGATGGGCGCAATGAGAACGTCGACCGCGCGCGCATCAAGGGCGTGGAACTGGGCTACCGGTTCACGGGCGAGGCATGGCGTGCGCGCGCCGAGCTCACGCTGCAGGATCCGCGCGACGAGACCACCGACGAGCGCTTGCTGCGCCGCTCGCGCGAGTCGCTGACGCTGGCCATCGAACGTGACGTGGGCAGGCTCGACCTGGGCCTCGATGTCGCCGCCTACGGGAACCGCAAAGACGTCGGCTTGCCCGCGGTGACGCTGGAGTCATACGCGCTGGTGAACGCGACGCTGCGCTACCGCGCCACGCCGCAGCTGACGGTGCAGGGCCGGCTCGAGAATGCGTTCGACGAGGAATACACCGTCGTCCAGGGCTATCGCACCGAAGGTCGCGCGTACACGATTGGAGTACGCTTCAACTTCGAGTGAGGCTGCGAGCCAACGGAGGTCCCATGGGAAATCGCTTGAGCAGGATCTATACGCGCACAGGCGATGATGGCACCACGGGACTGGGCGATGGCACCCGGGTCCGCAAGGATCATGCGCGCGTCGAGGCTTATGGCACCGTCGATGAGGCCAACAGCGCGATCGGCATGATTCTCGCGGTGCCCGGCCTGCCCGCCGAGATCGCTCGCTGCCTCACGCAAGTCCAGCACGACCTGTTCGATCTTGGCGGCGAGCTGTGCATACCCGGCACGCAGGCGATCAAGGCCGAGCGCGTCGCGGAGCTCGAACAGGTGCTCGACCGTTTCAACGATCCGCTGCCCGCGCTCAAGGATTTCATCCTGCCCGGCGGCGGGCCGGCGGCGTCGGCCTGCCACCTGGCACGCACCATCGTGCGGCGCGCGGAGCGGCGCGTGTGGTCGCTCTCGGAATCGGAGTCCATCCACGTCGAAGTGCCGCGCTATCTCAACCGGCTGTCGGATCTGCTGTTCGTGATCGCGCGCGTGCTGGCGCGTCACGAGCATGGCTCGGAAGTGCTCTGGCGCCACGACCGGGGCCATTCCTGATCGGTGGTTCCGGGTGTTCAGCGCACCTGCGACCAGTCGAAGGACGGGCCCGGGTCGGTCTTGCGGCCGGGCGCCACGTCCGAGTGCCCGACGATGCGCGCCGGTGTGATCGCCGGATAGGCGGCCGACAGCATCGGCAGCAGTTCGCGCAGCTTCGAGTACTGCACGGCTTCATACGGTTGCTCGTCGGTGCCTTCGCATTCGATGCCGATCGAGTAGTCGTTGCACGCCTCGCGCCCTTCCCACACCGACTTGCCCGCGTGCCACGCACGGTGATTGAAGGAAACGAACTGCACCACCCGCCCGTCGCGACGGATCAGCAGGTGCGCCGAGACACGCAGCGCGGCGCGCTCGCGGAATTCCGGATGCGCTTCGGCGGGAAGATTGCCGGTGAACAGGCGCGCCACCCAGGGCCCGCCGAATTCTCCGGGCGGCAGACTGATGCCGTGCAGGACGATGAGATCCGGGACGACGCCGGCCGGACGTTCGTCGAAATGCGGCGACAGGACCTGTTTGATCCCGACCAGCAGACCGGTGGCGACATCGACGCGCATGGCGTCGTTAGCATGCCACAATAGCGACGGCCAATTCGGTGTCACGTGGACGGCAACGACAACAGCTGGGTTGAACGCGATCTGAAGCACGTGTGGCATCCGTGCACGCAGATGAAGGATCACGAGACCGTGCCCATGATCCCGCTGCGTGCGGGCAGCGGCGTGTGGCTCGAAGACTTCTCCGGCAAGCGCTATGTCGACGGCATCAGCTCCTGGTGGGTGAACCTGTTCGGCCATGCGCATCCACGCATCAACGCGGCGGTCGCGGCGCAGCTGGAGCGGCTCGAGCACGCCATCTTCGCAGGCTTCACGCACGAGCCTGCGATCGGACTGGCCGAGGAACTGGTGCGCATCGCGCCCCCCGGTCTCACCCGCTGCTTCTTCGCCGACAACGGCTCGGCCGCCGTCGAAGTCGCGATCAAGATGAGCTTCCACTACTGGCGCAACCGGGGCCAGTCGCGCAAGACGCGCTTCATCACGCTCACCAACAGCTATCACGGAGAGACCCTGGGCGCGCTCGCGGTCGGCAATGTCGATCTGTACAAGTCCATCTACCGTCCGCTGCTCATGGACGTGATCAGCGTGCCGTCGCCCGACGCGTTCCTGCGCGAAGCGGGCGTGAGCGAAGCCGCGCATGCCGAGCGCATGTTCGCGCACATGGAGCGCGCGCTGGCGCAGAACCATGCCGAAGTCGCCGCGGTGATCGTCGAGCCGCTGGTGCAATGCGCCGGCGGCATGCGCATGTACGATCCGCGCTATCTGGCGCTGCTGCGCCAGGCCTGCGACGAGTACCAGGTGCAGCTCATCGCCGACGAGATCGCCGTCGGATTCGGGCGCACGGGAACGATGTTCGCCTGCGAGCAGGCCGGCATCCGGCCCGACTACCTGTGCCTGTCCAAGGGACTCACGGGCGGCTACCTGCCCCTGTCGGTGGTCATGACCACGGACGCGGTGTACGAGGCCTTCTACGACGAGTACGTCAAGCTCAATGCCTTCCTGCATTCGCACAGCTATACCGGCAATCCACTGGCCTGCGCCGCTGCCAACGCGACGCTGGCGCTGTTCCGCGAGCAGGACGTGCTGGGCCGCAATCGCGAGACCGCGCGGCGCATGGCCGCGAGCGTCGAGCACCTGCGCGGGCATCCGCACGTCGCGGAAATCCGCCAGCGCGGCATGATCCTCGCCATCGAGGTCGTGCAGGATCGCGCCAGTCGCACGCCCTGGCCGTGGGCCGAACGCCGCGGATTGCGCATCTATCGCCATGCCCTGGAACGCGGTGCACTGCTGCGGCCGCTCGGCACGACCATCTACTTCATGCCGCCCTACGTCATCGAGCAGGAGCAGATCGAGCTGCTGGCGCGGGTGGCCACCGAAGGCATCGAGCTCGCATGCGCCTGACGCGCGTCCACGTGCCCGGGCCGCTGGCCGCGGGTCGTGAGATCACATTGCCGGCGCAGGCCGGCGAGCACCTGGTGCGCGTGTTGCGGCTGTCGACCGGCGCGGCCGTGACCTTGTTCGACGGCGCCGGCGGCGAGTACGCCGCGACCATCTCGGCGACCGGCAGGCAGGTGCGCGCGCAGGTGCTGGCACACTCGGCGGTGGAACGCGAATCGCCGCTCGACGTCACGCTGCTGCAGGGTGTGGCGCGCGGCGAGCGCATGGATCTCATCGTGCAGAAGGCCACCGAGCTCGGCGTGCGGCGCATCGTGCCCGTGCTCGCCGAACGCTCCGTGGTTCGCGTCGACGCGAAGCAGCAGGCGCGCAAGCGCGAGCACTGGCAGTCCATCGTGGTCTCGGCCTGCGAGCAATGCGGGCGCAATCGGGTGCCGCCAGTCGATGCGCCGACCGGCCTCCGCGACGCGATCGGCGCGCTGCCACCCGACGGGTTGCGATGCCTGCTGGCGGTGGATGCCGCCCAGTCGCTGGCCGCCGCGACGCGGCATGCCCCATCGGGTCCCGTTGCCTTGCTCATAGGCCCGGAAGGTGGATTGGCCGACGACGAGCAGAGGCTCGCGCTGCAGAATTCGTTCATCGCCTGTGGACTCGGACCGCGCGTCATGCGCACCGAGACCGCCGGCATCGCGGCGCTGGCCGCTTTGCAGGCCATCGTGGGAGATTTCGCATGAAGAGGCCGCTGGTCTGGATGCCGATGAGCATCGCGCCGGCGCTGGGCGGCCGCGGGCTCGTTGCCGAGGGCAGTCTCACGATCGAATGACCCGGCGAGGTAGGTCATGTACGAGAAGAAGTCGGATCCGCTGCTGGCGCGCGCGCTGTTTCGTCGCCGCCTGCTCAATCACGTGGGGATCGCGTTGGCGCTGATCGCGGTCTCGATCGGCATGGGCATCGCGGGCTATTGCCGTTTCGAACACCTCAGCGCGCTCGACGGCTTCCTCAACACGGCGATGTTGCTCGGAGGCATGGGCCCGGTGAATGCGCCGGTGACGCCGGCGGGCAAGCTGTTCGCGGGGTTCTTCGCGCTGTACGCCGGCCTGGTATTCATCGTCACGGCCGGCCTGTTGTTCGCGCCGCTGGTGCATCGCCTGATGCACCGCCTGCACTGGACCGACAAATGAAAAAGAGGTGCCGGGTGGGGAAAGTGGGGATTAGCCGCCGGCGATTCCGTATGCATGGCGGCGTGCGGGGCTAA
>DASTRL010000048.1:0-3646 GCA_035761265.1 Steroidobacteraceae bacterium | reverse complement strand
GGCCCGCAGGCCGTGCCGCGCCGCGGCGACTGGTATGCACGCTGGATGTACGTCCCCGGGCATCCGCACTACGCGCACCACCTCGAGCACTACGGACACCCCTCCGAGTTCGGCTACAAGGACATCATCCCGCTGTGGACGGCGGAGAAGTTCGATCCGGAGGCGTTGATGGATCTGTACGTCCATGCGGGCGCGAAATATTTCGTCAGCATGGGCGTGCACCACGACAACTTCGATCTGTGGAACTCCCGTCACCATCGCTGGAACGCGGCGGCCATGGGACCGAAGCGCGACATCGTCGGCGCCTGGCGCGACGCGGCCCGCAAGCGCGGCCTGCGCTTCGGCGTCTCCGAGCATCTCGGCGCCAGCCACAACTGGTTCTATCCCAGCCACGGCTACGACCAGTTCTGGCCGAAGATCGGCGTGGACTACGACGGCGCGAATCCGCAGTACGTGGATCTCTATCATCCGAAACACGACGAGCCGTACAAGGGCAGCGCCGCCACCTGGTACACGAACGATCCGGCGTATCACAAGGTGTGGTTCGATCGCATCCGCGACCTCGTCGACTCCTATCAACCGGACCTGCTTTACTCCGACGGCGGCATTCCTTTCGGCGAGGTCGGGCGCGCGCTCATCGCGCATCTCTACAACCAGAGCGTCGCCCGGCACGGCCGTCTCGAAGCGGTCTACACCTGCAAGAACACGCCGCCGGCGGGCGAGTTCCACGCGGAAGCCTGCGTGCAGGATGTGGAACGCGGCGTCATGAGCGGCATCCAGCCGCGACCGTGGCAGACCGACACCTCGAACGGCGACTGGTTCTATGCGGATGGCTACAAGTACAAGACCGGCCCCGACGTCATCCGCATGCTGGCCGACATCGTGAGCAAGAATGGCAATCTGCTCCTGAATGTCGTGCTCTATCCGGACGGCAGCTTGCCGCCGGAGTCGCAGGCGCTGCTTTCGGATTTGCGCCAGTGGATGGAGATCAATGCCGAGGCCATCCATGGCACGCGGCCGTGGAAGGTGTTCGGCGAGGGACCCACGGAAACGGCGGGTGGCGCGTTCAAGGAGAACGCGGCGTACACGGCGGAGGACATCCGCTTCACCACGCGCGGCCACACGCTGTACGCCATCACGTTGGGCGAGCTGCGCGGGTCGGTGGCCATCGCCTCGCTCGGCAAGGCCGCCGGTGCCGAGCGGCGCGACGTGCGCCGTGTGCGGCTGCTCGGAGCGCCCGGCGCGCTGAAGTTCCGCCAGACGGATGCCGCGCTCGTCATCGATCTGCCCGCCGCGCTGCCGAGCCGGCATGCGAACGTGTTCAGGATCACCTGACGGGTCGCGCTCGAAATATTCCCGCCCGTGCCCGGGTCTGTCTGCTCATGCAACGCAGACGACTCATCTATGCCGGTCTCCTGGCATTCCTCGCAGGGGCTGGCACGGTGCCGGCCATGGCCACCGCCGCCCCGGAATTCCCGCACCAGTCCGCCAGCGACTGGATCAACTCCGCGCCGCTCACGCTCGGGTCGCTGCGCGGCTCGGTGGTGCTGGTCGAGTTCTGGACATTCGATTGCTACAACTGCCGCAACACCCTGCCGTGGCTGAAGGCCATCCACGACGAATACGGCGCGCGCGGACTGCAGGTCGTCAGCGTGCACACGCCGGAGCTCGAGCAGGAACGCAATCCTGCCAACGTGCGTGCCGCGGTGAAGCGCCTCGGCATCACCTATCCAGTGATGATCGACGAGGACTACTCGTACTGGCGCGCCATGAACAATCGTTATTGGCCCGCGTTCTACCTGATCGATCGCGACGGCAATGTCGTGCTGCGGGCGTTCGGCGAGTTGCATCGCGGCGAGGCGCGCAGCGACACGGTGGAGTCGAGAATTCGCGGGTTGCTCACGCGTTGAGCCCGCGCGCCTTGCGCGACTGCTGGATCATGACGTCCACGGCCAAGCTCAGATCCATGCGATCGCCGCGCCAGCACTCGACGAACTTCCCGGCCGGTAGTTGGCCCACGTCGCCAGCCGGCTGAGTGCAGGTTGGCGCCACGACGACGCCTTGGGGATCCACGAACCGCAAGGCTCCATCGTCGAGCACCTGAACGTCGAACCCGCCTTCGTGCACCGCGCGATGGTGAAAGCGGCACAACGACAACAGATTTGACGGCCTGGTCTCGCCGCCGTTGGCCCAGTGCCTGATGTGATGCATGTCGATGTAGCGCGCATTGCTGCAACCTGGGAAGCGGCAGCCCTTGTCGCGCGCGGTGAGCAGACGGCGCAGCGGCGCGGAGACAATCCGGGTCTTGCGCCCGACATTGAGCGGCTCGCCGTTCTCATCTTCCATGAGAGCAACCAGGCTGGCATCGCAGGCGAAGCGCCGGGCGCTCTCGGCCGGGATGGACGGGCCATGCTCCAGCTCGCAGCAGCCGGCAGCGCGGCTGCGCAGCGTCTCGGCCGCGACGTGCACCACGATCTGCTGCCGATCCGTGCCGGGGGACTCCAGTACATCGTGCGCCAGAAAACTCTCGGCCACGCGCGCGAGCGCATCCGCGCGCCGCGCGCTGAAGGGCACGACCCGCCTCGGCGTTCCAGCGGGAACGTCCTGGTGGACCGGCAGTCCCTCCACCGCGATGTCCAGCGCCTTCATGACCAGCGCGCCGACCTCGGCGGGCAGGTGGCAGGTCAGGATTAACGAGCCGTCATCGTCATGGCGGAAGCTGACGCGGCGATTCAACTGCTGGCGCTTCTCGCGTGACAGCTCCTCGGCTTCCTGGCAGCGCCGGTAGGTGCGCACCAGCCTTTCCACGTGCGAAGCGGTGCCGTGCTCGGCGATGGACAGCAGGTAAGCCTCGTTCGCCGCATTGCCGACGCGCGTGATCTCGCGCACCTTGGAATAGCTGAGCTTGCCGCTGGCCATCGCCGCGGAAATCTTCGGCAGGTTCTCGAGCGCGCGGGCCACGCGCACCTTCTCGCGCGCCGCGCCGAGGGCAATGCCGCACTTCCAGTTGAGCCAGTGCGCGCAGGACTGCGTCGCGGAATCCGACCAGCCATTGCGCCGGTCGAATTCGGCGATGAGCACGATGAAGCGATGGTTCGCCGCATTGATGTGGCCGGCGAGGGTGCAGATCTCGGTGGCGAGCTCGTCGACGGAACGCATGGACACATCCTTGTGCGGTACTGGCTATGCGAACAGTATACGCGCCGAGTCGAACGGAAGCACGCGATAAATTGGGTAGTTAGGGCGACTTCGCCTCGGCGCTCGCGGCGAGCCTCGACGGACGGAGCATCATCCAACGTTCCCGCCGGAACGTCTCGAGCCCTTCGCCCGTCCTTTCGCAAGCACCTTCTCGATCGCCGCCGACAGCGATCTCGCCGACCTCTCATACTCCGCCCACGGCTTCGACTTGCGAAGTATCCCGGGCCCCGTGCGAATGTCGAACCGCTCCGGCTTCAGCGTCACCTTCACTTCCTTCCAGTGAATCGGCATCGACACCGGCGCACCGGGCCTCGCGCGGGTAGATAGCACCGCGACCGCCGTCGCCGTCCGGTCGTTGCGCAGATAGTCCAGAAAGATCCGCCCCACGCGATCCTTCTTCGCCATCGTATCCAGGTATCTGGTCGGCGAATCGTGCGCCATCTGTGCA
>DASTRL010000047.1:0-12113 GCA_035761265.1 Steroidobacteraceae bacterium | reverse complement strand
GCGCGCGTCGATGCGCTCGGCCACCTGCAGCGGCGTCGTGCCCGCAGGCATCTCGCCCGACAGCACGCCGGCGACATAGCGCGGGATGGTCAGGTTGTCGGTCGCGGGATGTACGGGCTGCGCGATGAAAGTCTCGACGCTGTGGAAACCGCTCGCGGTCTTCGCCGGCCCGGGGCGGCTGCGACAGGCTTCGATGTACCACTGGAAATCGAAGTTGGCCCAGTGGAACCCCGTGACCAGTGGATAGATCATCGAGGCGTCCTGCCATGCGGCGAGGAGCTTTGCGCCATCGACGCCGGGAAACCGCTGCCCCACCAGCGCGGCGATGCGCGCATCGTCGAGCGTCGGGTCGTAGCCGAGGCGGCCCCAGAGCAGGAAGTGCAGCCAGTGCTTGTCGATCTCGAGCTGGCGCGGCGTCGTCGGATGGCGTGACAGGAATTCCCGGCCCCACACCCACGCGTCCGACCCGAAGTAGAAGCCCTGCGACTTCTCGTACGGGATGTTGCGCACGAACTCGCGCACGAAGTCCGGCGCCGCGAAGCGCAGCAACAGCGCGTCGTCGTTGCGCAGCGTCCACAGCGTGCGCAGATCTCCCAGCGATTCGAGATAGCCACGGTGGAAAGGCTGCATGGTCGAGGAGAGCGCGTGCGCCTGCGCGTACTTGAAGCTGAACACGAAATCCACGTTGGGTTGCGCGATCACGGGTCGGAATGTCGCCGCGATGTCCTGCGCGCGCGATTCGTGCTGGCGATGGATCAGGCGGAACTGCCGTTCCGGCTGCGTTCGCGCCGCGTCCAGTACGCCCTGGCCATAGGTGGCGAACAGCCAGTTTTCCTTGGCGTCGAATGAATCGGTGCCTCCCGAGTAGTACGCGCTCGCGTCCCCCATGTTCTCGCCGGCCGTGAGCCCGATGCCCGCGAGCAGTGGATAGGTGCGGAACAGCTCGCGCACGCTGGCGCGGAAATAGTCGACGGTCCTGGGGTTGTCGAGCGCGTCGGTGATGCCGTACTTGCCGTCGACGCCGTAGGTGTAGACGTTCCAGGTGACGATGTAGAAGGCGATGTTGCGGTCGTGCGCGTATTGCATCACGCGTCGCCAGAACTCGATCTTCTGCCCGATGGTGAGGCGCTTCACGACCGTCTTCTCGGCCAGCATCGCCGGGGTGACGATATCCGTGGTGCGCGTGGAATAGTCCTCGTCGAAGCGGGCCTTCGAGCGCCAGACGTCGTCGAGCGCCACGTCCGGATACTCGGGCACCTTCACCATCGAGGGGAACGGATGCAGGTTCCACAGCGACACCATGTTGTAGCGGTCGCGCGCGAGCTGATCGAGGTATGCGCGCCAGAACCCGAAGTCCCAGACGGTGGCGATGTTCGCCTGGGCGCTGTCGCTCATGTCCGAGTAGCTCGGCGTGCGCAGGTCGAGCGGGATGTTGAACTTGGTGCCGCGCAGGGGCATGTAGGGATTGCGGTCCGTGTCGCGCACGCCCGCGACACCGTGCGCGCGGATCTGCTCGGCGAGCTCGAGACCGCCGTACATGGCGCCGGCCGGATCGAGCGCGAGCACGACCAGCTCGCGATGGGTCTCGAGCGGCACGTTGCGCAGCAGGAATCCTTCCGGGGCGAGCTTCTCGAACTGCGGATCGTCGGCGCCGCTCACGAGCGCGAATCGCACCACCAGGTCCGCGCGGTGCGGCTCGTCCAGGCGCCATTCCTCGGTGCGCTCGACGCGAAACTGGCGCGCGCGCAATGCGGCGGCGATGTCCGCGGCCGCGAACTCCATGGGGGCGACCCGGGTTTCCAGGCCGATGATGGCACGGCCCGCGGCGAGCGCCTGCACGGTGCAGAACAGGCCGAGAAGACAGACGGCGACGTGGAGGCGGGTCCTGCGGGTCACCGCCGGAGCGTACACCGCGCGGCGGCCGGATCACGAAGAAGATTTTCCGCGGCGAGGCCGGCGCCGACGGTTATCGAGCGGCGAATTCCCCGCTATAGTCGGCACCTGCCGGCACAACCAAATACAACATCCGGCGGGAGACTCGATCCATGACCGAGTGGTTTGCTTCGCACGACGGCATCGAACAGATGTTCCTGCTGTGTGCCCTGCTGGGTGGAACCATCCTCATCCTCCGGCTGATCCTCACCATCGCCGGCATCGACGGCCACGACGGCGACGTCGACGTGACGCACGTCTCGAGCGAGCACGGATTCCAGATCCTCACCATCCAGGGCATCTCGTCGTTCTTCGCGATGTTCGGCGTCGTGGGCTATTCCCTGTATCGCAACGCCAGTCTCGGCACGATCGTCGCGCTGCTCGGCGCGGTGGTCGCGGGCGTCGCGGCGGTGTGGATCATCCAGCGGATCTTCATGGGAATGCTGCGCCTGCAGTCGAGCGGCACCGTGGCGCTCGACCAGGCGGTGGGCAGCGAAGGCTCGGTCTATCTCACGGTCTCGAAGGATGGCGGCCGCGTGCAGATCAATTTCGCGAACCGGCTGCGCGAGTTCGAAGCCGTCTCGGCCGACGGTGGAACCATTCCCACCGGAACGGCGATCCGCGTGCAGGGTGTGTCGGCCAATACGCTGGTCGTGTCACCGATCACCCGCTGAAGGCAGTTAGTCAGGGCGCCGCTGGCGCGCGGAGGGTATATGGATCTCACAGTGGCAATCCTGCCGGTCATCCTGATGGCCATCCTGGTCATGGTGACGGTTTCGTTCCTGGCGACGCGCTACAAGCGCTGCCCGTCGGACAAGGTGCTCGTCGTCTACGGCAAGGTGGGCAAGGGCCAATCGGCGCGCTGCATCCACGGCGGCGGCGCCTTCATCTGGCCGCTGATCCAGGACTACACGTACATGAGCCTGACGCCGCTCACCATCAGCATCCCGCTGACCAAGGCGCTGTCGCTGCAGAACATCCGCGTCAACGTGCCGAGCACGTTCACGGTGGGCATCGCGACCGAAGAGGCCATCATGAACAATGCGGCCGAGCGCCTCTTGAACCTCGACCAGGATTCGGTCGAGAACATGGCGCGCGAGATCATCTTCGGCCAGCTGCGCCTCACGGTGGCCTCGCTGACCATCGAGCAGATCAACCAGGACCGCGAGAAATTCCTCGATGCGATCCGCCGCAACGTGGCGCCCGAGCTCAACAAGATCGGCCTGTACCTGATCAACGTGAACATCACGGACATCACCGACGAGTCGGGCTACATCGAGAGCATCGGCAAGAAGGCGGCGTCCGAGGCCATCAACCAGGCCAAGGTGGACGTCGCCGACCAGGATCGCAAGGGTTCGGTGGGCGAGGCCGAACAAGTGCGCGAGCGCACCATCAAGGTGGCGCAGAACGTGGCCGAGTCGGAGAAGGGCAAGAAGCAGGCCGAGGCCGACAAGCGCGTCTACGTGCAGCAGCAGGAAACGCTGGCGACCATCGGCGAGGCGGAGGCGACGCGCGACATGCAGATCCGCGTCGCGCAGAACCAGGCCTCGTCGGCGCAGGGCCAGAAGAAGGCCGAGGCCGAGAAGCGCATTTTCGTCGAGGCGCAGGAGGCCGAGGCCATCGCGGGCGAGAACCGCGCCAAGGCGTTGATCGCGGCCTCGAACGCGGAGCTCTCGGTGCAGTCCGCGCAGGCCGCGCAGCGCGGCCAGGTGGCGCAGTACGACGCCGAGGCCGAGATCCAGCGCGCGCAGGCCAAGGCCGAGCTGCAGCGCCTGACCGCCGCCGAGGTCGTGCCGCAGCAGATCGAGAAACAGAAGATCACCATCGCCGCGGAAGCCGCCGCCGAGAAGGCAAGGCGCGAGGCGCAGGGCGAGGCCGATGCCATCCTGCTCAAGTACGAGGCCGAGGCGAAAGGCATCCGCCAGGTACTCGAGGCGAAAGCACAGGGTTATCAGGCGCTGGTCAAGAGCGCGAACAACGACGCGCGCGCCGCCGCCACGCTGCTGCTGACCGAGAAGCTGGAGCAGATCGTCACGCTGCAGGTGGAAGCCATCAAGGCAATCAAGATCGACAAGGTGACGGTGTGGGATGCCGGCGCGGGTGCCAACGGCAACGGCACCACGACGGCCAACTTCCTCGCGGGCATGGTGAAGAGCCTGCCGCCGCTGCACGACGTGGCCGCCATGGCCGGCCTCGACCTGCCGAAGTACCTGGGCGACGCGAAGGCGGCCGACCTGCCCGCCCCGAACGGCCACGAATAATGGGGACAGTCCCCCTTTCCTAGCAAACAGGGACGCACCTGGGAGGTGCGTCCCGTCTTCGCCGCCGGCGCGAACCTTTTTCTCCCTGCCACGACTCCATCATCGTGAGCACCGTCAACACACCTCCTGATCCCCGCGCGGACGAGCTGCTGGCGATCCGCTGCCAGCTCGGTGAGCGTGACGCTTTCGAGGCGCTGATCGCGCGCTGGCACGAGCCACTGTGGCGTTACCTGCGCACCCTCGCGAGCAGCCGCGAAGTGGCCGACGACCTCGCCCAGGACACCTGGCTGCGCGTATTGCGAAGCATCGCGTCGCTGCGCGATCCATCCCGGCTGCGGCCGTGGATCTTCGGAATCGCGCGCCGCGTGGCCATGGATCGCCTGCGATCCCGCTACGCGCATCCGACCGCGGACCTGGTGGAGATCGACAACCTGGCCGCGGCCGGTGCCGACCCGGGCCTGGAATCGGATCTCGCCGTTCTGCAATCCGGCCTCGATGCGCTGCCCGCGAGCGAGCGGGAAACGCTCGCGCTCTTCTACCTGCGCGAGCTCACGATCGAGCAAATCTCCGCGCTGCTGCAGGTCCCGGCAGGCACGGTCAAGTCGAGGCTGTTCCGCGCGCGCGAGCTGTTGCGGAAGAAATTGAACGAAGGAGTGAAAACATGACTGCCCAGACGGATTCTCTCGAACGCATCCAGGCAATGGCGCGTGCCAATCTGTCGCTCTCGGCGCGGATGGGATACGTGGGGCTTTTGCTGGTGTCCGCAGCCATGACCACGGTGGTGATTTCGCTGTGGATCACCGAGCCTTCGCTGCCCGTGCGCACGCAGCTCGCCTTTGGTGCGATGAGCCTGATCGGAGCGAGCTGGTGCGCGCTGGCACTGTGGGTATTGCGCGCGCGCCGGCCGCTGTTCGCGCGCGACCGCCTGATCGCCGGAAGAATGGCGGTGACCTTTACGTCGCTCTTCGCCGCAGCAGGGCTGGTCTCGGCAGTCATGCTGGGAAGCCCGGCGGCGTACGCGGCATTTGCCAGCGGGGTAGTGATGCTGGCCGCGGCCATCGCGGTTTTCGCGAGGGCGCGGCGAAGGTTCGCGCAGCTCGCGGCGCGCCGGCAGGAACTGGAGCGCGCGCTCTGACCTCCACTCCGTCCCGGTTTGCAGGAAAGGGGGACAGTCCCGGTTTGCTAGGAAAGAGGGACTGTCCCCCTTTAATCGGCGGGGACGGTGCGTTCGGCGGCCCAGTCGCGCAGCTCGGCGATTTTTTCGGCCATCACCACCGACAGCGGCCTCGTGGCGCTGAGCTCGGCAGCGATCAGGCGGGCATCGGGGGCCTGACGACTGGAATGCGCGGAGTAGAGCGCGGATACGACGGCCTGTTCGATCTCCGCGCCAGAGAACCCCTCGCTGCGCGCCACCAGGCCCTGCAGCTCCGCATCGCCCAATGCAATACCGCGCTTCTTGCAGTGAATGCCGAAGATCTCGAGCCGCGCGGCCGGCGAGGGCAGGTCGACGAAGAAGATCTCGTCGAAACGCCCCTTGCGCACGAGCTCGGGTGGCAGCGCGGTGATGTCATTGGCCGTGGCCACGATGAACACGCGCGAACGCTGCTCGGCGAGCCACGTCAGGAACGCGCCGAGCAGGCGCCGCGAGGTGCCGCTGTCGCCCTCGCCGGTGGCCAGCGCCTTCTCGATTTCATCGAGCCACAGCACGCAGGGCGCCAGCGCCTCGGCGGAGCTCAGCGACTCGCGCAGGTTCTTCTCCGATTCGCCGTGCCACTTGGAGAACAGCGCGCCGAAATCCAGTCGCACCAGCGGCACGCCGAGCACGCCGGCGGCGGCGCGTGCCGCGAGGCTCTTGCCGCAGCCCTGCACACCTAACAACAACAGCCCCTTGGGTGGATCGAGGTCCGGCGCGGTGCCGTCGAAGGCGGCCTTGCGTTGCAGGATCCAGCGCCGCAGGTTCTTCATGCCGCCCACGTCGGCGAAGCGCGCGGTGTCCGCCTCGAAGGACAGCGTGCCGCCGCGATTCAGCAGCTGGTACTTGGCGGCCAGCAGCGGCTTGATGTCCTCGTCCGTGAGCGCGCCGTCGTTGAAGACCGCCTGGCGCGTGAGGCGCTCGACGTCGTGCAGCGGCAGCCCGGCGAGATTGTCGACCAGCTTCTCGATCGCCCTGGCGTCGACGCGCGGCATCGCCCCGTTGAGCTTGGCCCACTCGCGCGCCGCGCGCATCACGATGGTCTGGCGCTCCTTCTTGTCCGGCAGCCGCACCGTGAATTTCGCCGCGAGGTGATCGAGCTCGGGCGGCAGCCTGATCTCCGCGCTCACCAGCACCACCGTGCGCGCGCACTTCTCGTATTCCTGCGCGATGTCCTTCAGCGTGCGGACGAACAGCGGCTTGTCGAGATAGGGATGGAAGTCGAGCAGCACGTAGATCCCGGCCATGGTGGTCGACTTGATGTGCCGCAGCAGCTGCTCCGGCTCCGACAGCGTGCGCTGGGCGCCACCCAGGTCGACGTCGACCCGCAGCAGCCCGTCGGTCACCGTCCACTGGAATACGCCCCAATTGCGGCCGCGCTGCGCGCGCAGCGCCGCATCGCGCACCATCTCGATGACGCGGCCTTCCTCGCGACTCTCGATGATCACCAGCGGCACGCGGCTGGCCAGCAGGGTCTGCAATTCTCCGGCGGGGGAGACGTCGTCGGCCACGGAACTCATTGGGCGCGGACTTTAGCAAACGTCATGACACCTGCATCAGGCTTGCCTACAATTCGCCCCTTTTCCGGCGGGCCCGCCGCCGGCAGGAGACGAGCGGTGCTCACTCGCACGCGTAGACCCAAGGCGACGCGCAGCTTCATCGATCCGTTCACCCAGCCGGAGATCCGCCGGCTGGTCGCCGAGTTCGGCTCGCCACTGCTGATCGTCGATTGCCAGCGCGTGCGCGAGCAATACCGCAAGCTGCACAAGGCGCTGCCGGGCGTCGACCTGCACTATGCGCTCAAGCCGCTGCCGCATCCGGCCGTGGTCGAGACCATCATCGAGTTGGGTGGATGGCTCGACCTCGCGACCACCGGCGAGACGCAGCTCGTCACCCAGCTCGGCATCGACCCGGCGCGCTGCATCCACACGCACCCCATCAAGCGCGACATCGACATCCGCAACGCGCTGCACCTGGGCGTCAAGGTCTTCGTGGCCGACAACCCGGACGAGGTGCGCAAGTTTGAGGCCTACCGGAGCCAGGCGGAGCTGCTGTTGCGCGTCTCGTTCCGTTCGCCCGGCGCCGTCGTGGACCTGTCGCGCAAGTTCGGCTGTGATCCGGAGGATCTCATCGAGATGGCGCGCCTCGCGCGCAAGCTCGGCATCGCGGTGCGCGGCCTGTCGTTCCACGTCGGCTCGCAGGCGGCGGATCCGAGCAAGCACGTCGAGGCCATCGGGGTGTGCGCCAGGCTGATGCAGCAGGCGCGCAGGGAGAAGCTCGGCGCCTTCGACACGCTCGACATCGGCGGCGGCTATCCCATCGAGTACGGCCAGAAGGTCGCCGACATCGGCCGCTTCTGCGCGCCGATCCGCGCCGTGCTCGCCAAACTACCCGCGCGCCTGCGGGTCATCGCCGAGCCCGGGCGCTACATCTGCGGCCCGGCCGCGATCGGTGTCGCCTCGGTCATGGGGCGGGCGAAACGCGAAGGCCATTGGTGGTATTACCTCGATGATGGCCTGTATGGCTCCTACAGCGGCCAGCTCTTCGACCACGCCAAGTACCCGGTGGAGTCGTTGAAAGAGGGCGAGGAGAAATTCCCGTCGGTGCTCGCCGGGCCCACCTGCGACAGCATCGACGTGATCGCCGAGAACCTCATGCTGCCGCACCTCAAGGCCGGGGACCTCATCGTCGGCCGCGCCATGGGCGCGTACACCTGGGCCAGCGCCTCCGAGTTCAACTTCTTCCCCAAGGCGACGGTGGTGTCCGTGAATCGCCGGCCGGGCGACACGGGGTCCGTGGTTCCGCTGCCGTTCTGAGGCGCAAAAACGCGATTCGCGACATATGTCGTGGCCTGCCGGCGCGGAACCTGTATCTTTGCACCCGTTCAAACAGCCCATGAACGACATCTGGACACGCCGACGCCTGCTTCGATCCGCCTTCGCCGCCGGCGCGGGTGCGGCCCTGACGCCCTATGCCTGGGCCACCGGCAGGGCCGTAGGTGAAACCCCTCCGCCCGTCGAGCGCGCCATCGAGCTGCACAACACGCATACCAGCGAGTCGCTGAGCGTCGTCTACCGTCGCGGCGAGGAGTACCTGCCGCGCGCCGTCGAGAGCCTGCGCCATCTGCTGCGCGACCATCGCAACGACAGCGTGCACGACATCGACCCGTCCCTGTACGACCAGCTCTACGAGCTGGCGCTGGCGGCGAAATGCGATCCGCGCTTCGAGATCATCTCCGGATATCGCTCCCCCGAGAGCAATTCAGCCATGGCGTCGCGGCCGGGAAGTGGAGTTGCCAGGCATTCGCTGCACATGGAAGGCCGCGCCATCGATGTGCGCATGCACCAGTGCACCTGTGCGAATTTGCGAGACCTGGCCCTGTCCGCCGCCAAAGGCGGTGTGGGTTTTTACCGCCGCTCCGATTTCGTGCACCTCGACACGGGCCGGTTCCGGACCTGGAACGGCTAGTCGCGACTCTCCCCATACGGGCGTCGTCTATTCTTGGACCCACGTGAGAGAAACACGCGGGTCGCGACACCTATATGGAACGAGAACCATCCGACGAGAGTTCCTTGCCCGTCCAGACCGCGATACATCGCCGCGTGAGCGACGCGCGTGCCGGCCGCGACCACTCCGTGCTGGGCCGCTGCGCCTCCGGTTGGGCGGTGTTCGGCCAGCAGCAATTCGTCGAAGGGTACCTGCTCCTGCTGCCGGACCCGGTGGTTCCCGACTTGAACGCACTCACGCCAGAGCGCCGTTCGCAATTCCTGCTCGACATGTCGCGACTCGGCGATGCCCTGGTGCGCACCACGGCTCCGGTGCGCGTGAATTACGCCATCTTCGGCAACGTCGAGCCGGCGCTGCATGCGCACATCATTCCGCGCTACCGGCACGAACCGGAGGAGCGCCGCACGCAGCATCCGTGGATGTACGACTGGGACAAGGCGCCGGCCTTCGACCCGATTGCGTCCGGGCCCCTGATGCGCGCGCTGCGCACGGAGCTTGCACACCTTGGGGTGTTGCGTAGCCCCGAGTAGTCAGACAGGCTGCCGTCATGTCCGTGCAGGCGCAATACCTCGCCTACGTGCTCGAGCAACTCTCGGGGCTGGAACGCGTGAGCACGCGCCGCATGTTCGGCGGCGTGGGCCTGTACAGCGATGCGCTGTTCTTCGGGCTCATCGACGACGACACGCTGTTCTTCAAGACCGACGCATCGAACTACGCCGCATATGAGGCGCGCCGCATGCCGCGCTTCATGCCACCGGCGGACCGGCCGCTGGGGCCGATGGGCTATCACCAGGTGCCGGCGGACATCATCGAAGATGGCGAGTCGCTGGTCGCCTGGGCGCGTGAGGCCGTGGCCGTCGCGCTCGCCTCGAAATCGAGGCGCACCGCGCGCCAGCCGCGTGGAAAAAACTCCACGAAAAGGTCGGCGAAGAAGCCCGCGAAGAAGACCGCGACGAAGCGCGCGTCGCGCGCCAGGCCGCGCACGCAGCGCTGAGTTCCTAAACGCGCGCCTGCGCGGTGCGGATCAGATCCGGCAGAGCCTCGACCGGCGCCGAGCAGGTCGAGCCGCGGCACACATAGGCGCGCGTGGCATCGCCGGGCTTCTTGTCGGCGAGGGCCGCGTCCAGCCCTTCCACGTCCGCCGGGATCGTGAACACCAGCCGATGCGGCGCGTACAGCCTGCCGAGCTCGCGCTGCCAGGTTTCCCCTTCGCCGCGTACCCCGCGGATGATCACGATTTCCGGCGGGGCGAGGTATTCGTCGAGCGCCTCGAGCAGGCTCATGTGGCCGTGCGGAAAGCGGTTGATCGCCAGCCAGGCCGCGCGCAGCGTGCGCTCCGCCGCCTCGAGGTAGCGCGTCTCGCCCAGCAGGTAGCCGGCCCGGATCAGCGCGAGCGCGCCGATGCCGTTGCCGGCGGGAATGGCGTCGTCGCTGAAGCTCTTGCTGCGATGGATCAGCGACTCGTGGTCGTCCGAGGTGAAGAAGAATCCACCGAGCTCGCGGTCTTCGAAATGCGCGAGCATGGCATCGAGGATCTCGCGCAGCCAGGCCGCATCCGCGTTCCGCCAGCGAAGCTGCAGCATCTCGAGCAGCGCGTTGGCGAGATACGCGTAATCGTCTAGATAGGCATTCAGGTGCGAGACGCCATCCTTGTGGGTCGCGAGCAGCCGCCCGTCGCGCCACAGGTTCTGGCGCAGGAACTCGAGCGCCGCGCCGGCCGCATCCGCGAACCCGCGCTTGCCGAGCACGCGCGCCGCCGCGGCGAGTCCGCGGATCGCGAGCGCGTTCCAGCTCGTCAGGATCTTGTCGTCGAGGCCCGGCCACACGCGTCTGCTGCGAAGCGCGAGTAGTTTGGCGCGCGCCGCGTCGACCTGCCGCTCCACCTCCTCGGCCCCGATCTGCAGCTCCTTGGCGAGCTGCTCGTACGACACGAACACGTGCAGGTGCCAGGCGCCTTCGAAATTGGCGTCCTGGTCGAGTCCGAAGCGGCGGCTGAACACCTGCCACTCGAGCGGCGTCAGCGCCGATCGCACCTGCTCGCGCGTCCAGACATAGAACCTGCCCTCGTGGCCCTCCGAGTCCGCGTCATAGGCGGAATGGAAACCGCCGCTCTGGTCGCGCATCTCGCGCAGCAACCACTCGCCGGTTTCATCCGCGATGCGCCGGAACAGGTCATCGCCCGTGGCGAGGGCTGCCTCCGCGTAGCTCGCGAGCAGCGCGCCGTTGTCGTACAGCATCTTCTCGAAGTGCGGGATCATCCAGAACTGGTCGACGGAGTAGCGCGCGAATCCGCCGCCGAGCTGGTCGAACAGCCCGCCTTCGGCCATGCGCGTCAGCGTGAGCGTCGCCATGAAAAGGGCGTGCAGGTCGGGCTGCTGCGTGACGGCGGTGGAGTGCCAGTGATGCATGAGCCGGTCGATGGAGCCCGGATGCGGGAACTTGGGTGCGCCACCGAATCCGCCATGGTGCTTGTCGAAGCTCGAGGCGAGCTGCTCGCGCGCGCGCTCGAGCGGTGTCGCGTCGAGCGCCATGGACGCCTCGGCCGGGGCCGGCGTGAGATCGCCGTACACGTCCATCAGCGTGTCGTTCTGCGCACGCAGTTCCGGCAGCTGCTCGCGGTAGTAGTCGGCGACGCGCCGCAGGATGGTCGTGAACGCCGGCATGCCGTATCGGGCGGTGTTCGGAAAGTACGTTCCACCGAAGAAGGGCTTCTGATCGTCGTGGGTCAGGAACATGGTGAGCGGCCAGCCGCCGCCGCGTTGCGTGAGCACCTGGTGCGCGAACTGGTAGATCTTGTCGATGTCCGGGCGTTCCTCGCGATCTACCTTGATGTTCACGAACAACTCGTTCATGAGCTTCGCGGTGGCTTCATCCTCGAAGGATTCGTGCGCCATCACGTGGCACCAGTGGCAGGCCGAATAACCCACCGAAAGCAGGATGGGCTTGCCGCTGGATCTCGCGAGCTCGAGTGCCTCGCTTCCCCAGGGATGCCAGTCGACGGGATTTCCCGAATGCTGTTGCAGGTAGGGGCTGGTCTCCTTCGCCAGCCGATTCTTCGGCGCGTGCTCGTGCTGCATGGCCGCTAGAATACGCCCATGTCCGTCCCCGTCCTCAAGCTCAAGCGCGGCGAAGACCGCCGCCTGCGCGCCGGGCACCTCTGGATCTTCAGCAACGAAGTCGACACGGCCGCGACGCCGCTGACGCAGTTCGAGCCTGGAACC